>NZ_JASODY010000013.1:0-63449 GCF_030212265.1 Corynebacterium sp. UMB9976 | reverse complement strand
GCGTAGCTTCAGGCGTATTCACAACCAATCACCACACACAAGCGTGTCGAGCTGGTTATGCACCACATTTAACGACCATCACTACACAACAAACCATTGTGTAGACACCTGCATCAAGGACCTTTTCGCAAAGCCCCCGAAACACACTAAACAGTGCATCAAGCGACAGTCGGTGGCATGAACAACACCCACGTATCAACCACTCCCCACCACCACAGAATCGGTGGCGCGTCAGAGTAGACTGCATCATCATGTTCCAAGTCATGTATAAAAAATCAAACAATTCCACACACAATGTGTGTCAGAACCGTTGATCTGCTTGGTTCATCACGCTATTGAGTTCTCAAACAACATATGCACACAACACTCCACAACCACCACACTCTGGCGCTTCACGTTGAGGCGGATTCCGAGCTTATCACCCACATGAACCAGAAGCAAACCGGAGAAAAACTCACGATCACTCACTGTTCACCAAAGCTTGGTGATAAGGAAACAAGACCGAAGGGGAATCCAACCACCCGGTAATAACCGGCGATCTTGCAGGATTGCTAAGCTACACCATCCAAGAACCAGATGCAAACACAGAAGCAAAACCCGTTAAGGATCTTGATTCCCCCGTGTGCACCGGGCCTGTCGGCCTCGCTTGCAGATCAATAATCTACACACAGCCCACAACAAACACAAAACCCCAGCTCAATATCGTTTTTGAACTGGGGTTTCTCTGTGCGCACGGACGCTATTCGCCCAATGTCTGAATGTGGCCGGCGTTCCGAGCATCCTGCTTGATGATGCGGGCGTAGAAGACCCACACCGCTATCGCCACATAGAACGCAGAGATAAGGACACCGATGGCCGCTCTCGGTAACGGATCAACGTCTCCAGTGAAGAACAACTGGAAACAGAACACTGTCACCATTGCCATGCCGTAGGCGAGGAAACCCCCAAGCGTCAGCGCACCGGCCTTTGGCCACCGCAGCGTGGCGAGTGCAGTTAACAACGTGGTGCCCAGAATGAGGAAGAGCACGATCAGCCCCAGCATCGGCGCACCCGCCAGAATCTCTGTTCCGCTGAACTGCTCCCGGAGCGTGCTCTCACTATTCAGCAACGCGGGATAACCGACTAGGACCATGACCAAGGGCACCGACCAGCTGGTCCTAACAGTGCCCACCAGCGCAGCTTTACGCCATGCCCGCCTACTTCCGCCAAAGGCCAACCATTGAACATAGTTTTTTGGCAGCCCGTACGCAGTGAGCAGCCGCCTGCTCCCGATGAGGGCGCCAACAAGTGCGATCCCTAGGTAGGCGCCGATCGTATCCGCCGCCCAGGGCCAGAATGCCAACACGAGGCCAAGAGCCAAGGCGATACCGCACTCCCATTTCGCCAGGGTGCGCCCCAGCAGGCGCAGTGGTTGGATCACCGCCGCGTCGAGTGCCGTGTCTGCTTCGAAAGCCGCCCGCTCTTCGCGGCTCAAGTCCTCCGCATTCGAGCCTGCCGGGGTAACGGCTCCACCTTCAGAGTTCGACGCCACCTTCCGCGATTTCGCCTTCTCCGCCCGGACCAGGATGTTCTGCTCGCCCACCGCGTCATTGCGAATCTCCACCTGCGCACTCCAGCCCCGGTAGACGGCGTAAGCGAGAAGAAGCAGATAGCCCACAAGGCAGGAGAGCAGAAGCTTTCCCGAGGTCAGCATGCCGTTAGCGGTCCGAGAAATCACCACGACAATGAGGAGATAAAGCGCCGAGGCCGGCAGCGCCATCCCCCACATGGCTGCCGCTAGTCGGCGGATCTGCGCCGTGGTCAGCCCGAACGCCCGCAGTTCTTCGCCCTTCGGCTGGAATACCAAGTGCACGCTTCCCACAGCACCGCCCAGGAAGATGGCATAAAAGAAGTTCATTGGCCGGTGTTCCGCCTCGCCAACGATCGCGAGGAAGCTCATGAGAACTACGAGGAGCACCCTCCACAGCACGCTCCGCCACGACGCGAAGAGGAAGACCCGGCCCATCACTCGGGTGTTCACTCGCTGGACCTGGGCCGAAGCCTCGCCCGCTACCCCCTTGCTTTCCGCCACCTTCATCCCACCGTCCAATGGCTGGACATGCCGATCACTCGTCTTATTACTCATCGCCGGCCACCTCTCCGGTGAGCGCGAGCACCGCCTGCTCCAAGTCCGCGGCCTTCAGCTGGACACCGGCGCGTTGCGCTGCCGACTCTGCCGCCACGGCTTCCGGCGATTCGGGATCATAACTGAGGGTCAACCTGCGCAAACCGGTGCTGGTGACGTCCTTAATAAGGAAGGAAGAAGGGGCGACGGGCAAGGAAGCAGACCACTGCTCGAGGAAGGCGGACACTGCCTGGCTGGGACCGGAGACCAGGTGGATGCGGCCGGAGACGGTCTCGAGGGGGCCGGATTCCAGGAGCTTGCCCTCGTCGATGATGATCACCTGATCCAGCAGTCGGGCGACGTCCCCGAGGTGGTGGGTGGAGAGGATCACCGTGCGGGGATTGCGCTCCAGGTCGGCCATGAGGAATTGGTAGAAGGCCTCGCGACTCTGCACGTCGAGGCCGAGATAGGGCTCGTCCAGCAGGGTGATCGGGCACTGCGCTGCCAGGCCGAGGATGATGCTCACCGCCGAACGCTGACCACGAGACATCGCGCGCAACCGCTTGCTGGTATCGATGCGGAAAGCCTGGATCATCTCCTCCGCGAAGGCCTGATCCCAGGTTGGCCAGCGAAGCTCCGCGATCCGCAGCACGCTACGCACCGGGAGGTCCTGTGGCCACACGGCGTCCGGGCCGGCGAGAATGATGCGCTCCAGCGCCCACTCGTTATCGCGGATGGGCTGACCGTCCAGGGTCACCGTGCCGGAGCTGTTCAGCTGCTGCGCGATAGCCCGGAGCAGGGTGGTCTTCCCCGCTCCGTTCCGTCCGATCAGTCCGTAGACCTGACCGCCCGGGATCTGCAAGCTGATGCCGTCGACGGCCGGGTGGGTTTTCTTGCCGAAGCTGACCGCCAGCTCCGATAGCTCGATGCTGGGTGTAGCGCGGGGCGGGATGCTCGTTCCAACGCTTTCTTTCAGGTGGTTCATTGTTGTGCCTTCCTGTGTGGTGGGACGCGTGGTGCGTCGACTTAGCGGTCTAGTGTGATGCTCTGGGCTGGTTGCCGCTCGAAGGGCAGTGTTTTACCTGCTCGCCGGTGCTCTGCATTGGCGGCTGGAGTAACCCGCGGGGCACGGGCTTCGGTGCGTTGTTGGGGTCAGTCATAGAGCCCCCGGCTTTCAGCGACGCTGCCCAGCAGCTCGCGGAGCTCGCTGGCGGTCATGTCCAGCTTCGCGGCCTCGTCGACCAGCGGCACCAGGTAACGGCCGGCGAAGGCCTCCTTGCGTTGCGCGATGACCTTCTCCCGCGCGCCCTCAGTAACGAACATGCCGATACCTCGCTGTTTCTGAAGCACCCCGGCATCCACCAGCAGGCTCAAGCCCTTGCGGGCGGTGGCCGGGTTGATTGCGTGGAAGGCCGCGAGCTCGTTCGTCGACGGTGCCCGCTCCCCCTCTGGCAGGGAGCCGTCCACAATGGCATCCGCTACGAGCTCAGCCACTTGCTGAAACAGCGGCGTGGTGGCTTCCTCCATGGCGCCTCCCTGTATTCGTGTTCGATCCCCTCGATGGGGCTTGGTTGACGTTCACCGTGCGACCAGGTTGCGGTTCAACACCGCGCCCTACCTAGTCGGTTAGTTACTTGTGTAACCAACCATACAACAACTCTTTGATGCACACTAGAGGGGAAAGCGCCACGCGCACAGGCGCTCAAGAAGTACAGTGCGCAATGGATAATGCACTGAAAATTGTGAAACTAAAGAAACGGACAACCGACCCATCATGCTCGAACGAACACAGATCTTCGTCGATACCTCTTATCTCCTAGCTAGCTTCTATAACTCCTGGGAAACCGGCGCCCGCGCGCAATTAGAAATCGACCTTCCGGAGGTCGTCTGTACCTTGGGCCGTATCGCCCAGGACCAGCTCAAACAGCCCATTCACCGACAATTTTGGTACGACGGCATCCCAGAGTCCGGACCACACCGCTACCAGCGTTCCCTGCGCAGCGAACCTGGCGTGCAGCTACGCAGTGGCCAACTCATCGAGTGGGGAGACCGCCGCACGCAGAAGGCAGTGGACACCCGCCTGGTCGCGGATATGGTGCTCGCCGCCGTCCGTGGCAACGTCTCGGATATCGTCCTCGTCTCCGGCGACGCGGACATGCTGCCCGGCGTGGAAGAGGCCGTGAATGCGGGCATTCGCGTGCACCTCTACGGCTTCGGCTGGGACTCCATGTCCTCCCAGCTGCGCTTCGCCTGCGATACCACCACGATCCTCGACCCTCGCGAGGATTTCCGGGACACGATGCGGCTGCAGATCCTGGAGGGACCGCTGCCCGCCAATGCCAGCACCACCCCAATCCCTGGGGAAACGCAGGGCGAGGACAGCCCCAGCCCGGAGTTCAAGCCCCTCGGCGATGCAGAAGAGCCCGAAGAGTCCGGACCGAGCGTCATTCCGGAAATGGAGCACAACAAGCAGGTCACCGAGCCCACGGCAGAAGCGGGCAACAACACCGCGGCCGGGGACAACGCGCCGGCCGAAACCGCCACGGAGCCGACCTCCGCGGCAGCACCCGAGCAGGCTTCGGCCACGGCCGCAGGATCCGAGGATGCACCGGCGAGCGCTGTACAGACCAACGCTGCTGCGGCAACCACCACGACGGATGAGCAGGCAGAGTCCCCGTCGGCCGCCCCAAGCCCCGCGGCGCACCCCGCCGCACCCAAGTCTGCGCCGAAGCCCGGACCCAAGCCGGGTCCGGCACCTACTGCCTCCGCCGAACCAGCGACGTCCGAGCCGGCCGCCGAAACGACGGCACAACCGACCCCCAACACCGTCGCAGCTCAGGGTGCTGCGGCACCGAACGACGCGGCGCCGGACAACAAGACGCCGGACAACGCGGCTGAGCAGAGCGGGGCAGCCCAGTCCCAGGCACAGGAACCAGCCACGGCCACCGAGGACACACCGGAAGCAGCGCGGAAGCCAAAGCCAAACCCATCCATGATGGCCCGCCACCGCAAGCTGCGCTCCCGCTACGTCCCGCTCCCCAACGAAGTCTGGGCGTCCGCGGGAGAGCAGAACCCCTACGACATCGGCCAGCAGTACGCCGTCTGGTGGTTCGACAACGCCGCGAGCGAGGCCCAGAAGGATAACGCCCACCTGCTCTCTGGCGGCGGCCTTCCCCCGGAGATCGACCGCCCACTCCTGCAGTTCGCCTGCGATACCCTTCACGAATACACCCTGACGGAGGCGCAGCGCGTCGGCCTGCGCGATGGTTTCCACAGCGGGATCCGCGGCATCATGCTCCGCGGCCCGCGCGGTTAAATCCGCCCTTCGGTGTGCATGTGTTTTGATATACGCATGCACACCGGAACGACCGTCGAGCACAACCAAGCATCCGTCACTGGATTCAGCACTGCGGAAACGCAGCCCGATGCCCTGAGCCCGCTGCGCACAATCGTGCACATGCTGGTCACCGGCGCGGTCGCGGCAGTGGCGACGGTCGTGGCCTGGTTCATCATGTCCAGGCCGAGCCTTCCGGCGTATAACACCAGCTACGTGCTCAAGGCGCTGAGCAGCGTCGGCTCTGTGCTCGTGATCCTCTTCGCTGCGGTGTCGGTGTACTACGTGCTCCACCCGCGAACCAACTGGTCGAATTGGCAGCGCCGAGTTCTCGCTGTGCTGCTCTACCTCGCCCCGGCCGGCCTGGTGATCACCAGCATCGGTATCCCGCTGGCCGCCACCAGCCTGTACCTGGATGGTGTGAGCGTCGATCAGGCTTTCCGCACCCAGTTCCTGACCCGTCTGACGGACACTCCGGGCTGGGTGGACATGGCATACCCGGACATGCCGAGCTTCTACCCCGGCCTGTGGTTCTTCACCGGCGGTCTCTTCGCACGCATCACCGGGTTGGCGGGCTGGGCTGCCTACCAGCCCTGGGCGTTGATGACCCTGGCTGCGGCTTTCTCCATGCTCGTTCCTGTGTGGCGCCACCTCACCGGCTCGCTGGCCTCCGGCGCGACGGTTGCGCTGGTCACGGCGGTAGCGACCCTGCACGTAGCCCCGGAGGAGCCCTACGCGGCCATCGTCGCGGTGGGCATGCCAGCCGCAATGGTGATGACCCGCCACGCACTGCTCGGCTCCCGCTGGGCACTGTTCGGCGTGATGGTCTACCTGGGACTTTCTGCCAATCTGTACACCCTCTTCACGGCACTCTCTGCACTCTCGGTGGTGGTCATGGCCATCGCCGCCGCGATCCGGCAGAAGGGAATCCGCCCGCTGCTGAGCCTGCTGGCCATGGGGGTCGGCTCGATCCTCATCGCGCTGCTTGGCTGGTTCCCCTACCTGCGCGCGCTACTCACCCAGCCCCACGGTCCAACGGGCAAGGCACAGCACTACCTCCCCGAAGATGGCACCGCGTTGATGATGCCCTTCTTCGACCTCTCCGCGCTCGGTGTTCTGACCCTGATCGGCCTGGTCTGGCTGGTTGCCCGCCACCGTCAGGACGACGCCCGCGCCCTGCTGGTCGGCATCCTCACCGCCTACGGTTGGGCGGTCGCCTCCATGGCCATGCCGCTGCTCGGCACGACCCTGCTGGGATTCCGCGTGGCGCTGCCGATCGCGCTGCTCTTTGCCGTGGCCGGCACGCTGGCGATCATCGACCTGCGGGGTGTGGGGATGCCGAAGTTCTACCCGGCGACCGTGGACCCCGCGAAGTCCCGCGGTGTGACGCGCGTGTTCGCCGCGATCCTGGCATTCGGGACGCTCTACTACGCGATCGATATCCCAATGAATCACGAGAAGAAGATCGATACCGCCTACACGGACGCCGACGGCAACGCCATGCGCGGTGACCGCATGCCCGCGGACGCCACCGTCTACTACGCGCAGATCGACGAGCACCTCGCCGAAAAGCTGGGGAAGCGCTCCGGGGCGACCATCCTCACCGATGAGCAGCACTTCATGAGCTTTTACCCCTATCACGTGTATCAGGCGATGACTGCCCACTACGCCAACCCGCTGGGAGAGTTCGAGCGGCGCAACGAGGAGATCGAGTCCTGGACACAGATCACCGACCCAGATGAGCTCATCGCCGCGATGGATCGGGCAGCCGAGGAAGAAGGGTGGACCGCGCCAGACGCCCTCGTCCTGCGTGGCGAGGTGCCAGCCGAGGAAGGTGGGCCGGCGGGTCGCGACGCCACCCCGATGGAGGAAGCGGAGTTCTCCTACCTCATCGCGGATGACATCTACCCGAACCAGCCGAACGTCCGTTTCCGCACCGTCCACTTCCCGGCGAGCGCGTTCCAGAAGCACTGGGATGTCACGCAGATTGGACCGTTTGCCGTCGCCGTGCGTAACTAAGGCCACGCGCGTACTAGTCCACATTTGACCGGCGGTAACGTACAGTTATTAGCCGTGTCTACGGTGCAGCAGCAGAATAATAAACAGCCAGATCAAGGGCCCGGAAGCTCGGTGAACCCCACCGCGCCGCCACAGGCGAACCAGGCCCCGAAGAGTGGCACCAGCAGTCGGATCACGACCCTCGCGATCGTCTCCGGCTTGCTGGGCTTCTTGCTTTTCATCGCCACTCCATTCTTGCCGGTCAACCAGGAGCAGTCCTCCTTTTCTTGGCCACAGAACGGGGACCTGCGTAGCGTCACCGCACCGCTGATCAGCTACTCCCCAGAAAGCCTGGACGTTTCGATCCCGCTCTCCGAGATCGACAAGCTCAACGATGGCCAGAGCAACGTCCTATCCACCGTGCCGGAGGGCTCGAAGGAGGAGACGCTGCGCGGGCTCTTCGTCCGTAACACCGACTCCGGCCTGGACGTCATCATCCGCAACGTGGTGCCGCTCTCCCTCAAGGAGAAGGACCTCAAGGAACTCTCCGATGATGCCCTGCTGCGCATCACCTCGGATGCCGAGGTCACCCGGGTCTGGGTGGACGGCACCACAACCGACGGCGAAGAGCTGGACCCTGCGGTGTACTCCGGCGATATCGACCGGGACACCCGCCCGATGCTGACCGGCATCTACACCGAGTTCGAGAACACCCCGGACAACGCGAAGGCCGCAGCCGATGCGGGGCTCAAGGCCGACGTCAAGGTGGATTCTCGCTTCTCGAGTACTCCGACGCTACTGAAGAACATCGTCATGTGGCTCGGCCTGGCCTTCATGGTCGTCTCGCTGTGGGCGCTGCACCAGATCGACAAGTTGGACGGCCGCACCGGCTCCGGTCGCCTGATGCAGAAGGACTGGTGGAAGCCCCGCTGGGTGGACGGCTTCGTAGGTGCCGTGCTGCTGATTTGGTTCTTCATCGGCGCGAATACCGCCGACGATGGCTACCTGCTGACGATGGCCCGGGCCAGCCACGAGTCCGGCTACATGGCCAATTACTATCGCTGGTTCGGCGTGCCGGAGTCTCCCTTCGGCTGGCCGTTCTACGACCTGCTGGCGCTGATGGTCAACGTCTCCTCCACCTCCCTGTGGATGCGACTTCCCGCCCTGCTGGCTTCCGCGGTGACCTGGCTGGTGCTCTCCCGCGAGGTGCTGCCGCGCCTGGGCGTGAAGGTTAACCAGCGCGCCGTGGCGCACTGGACCACCGCGGTGGCCTTCCTGATGTTCTTCATCGCTTTCAATAACGGCACCCGCCCGGAGCCGATCATCGCGGTCTTCTCGCTGCTGACCTGGGTCTCCTTCGAGCGAGCCATCGCCACCCACCGGCTGCTGCCGGCGGCGATCGGTACGCTGCTGGCCACCCTGGCGCTGGGTGCGGGTCCGACCGGCCTGATGGCCGTGGCGGCGGTGCTGGTCTCCCTGAGCGCACTGATCCGCATCGCGGTGCGCCGCCTGCCGTGGCTGGGCGCCGAGAAGGGTGCGGGCCGCGGGAAGGTGATCCGCGGCATGCTCGCACAGATCGCACCGTTCCTTGCTGCGGGCACCGCGATCCTCGTCGGCGTATTCGGCGACCAGACGTTTAGCACCGTGCGCGAGGCCATCGCCGTTCGCTCCGACCGGGGTCCGTCGCTGTCCTGGTACCAGGAGTACGTGCGCTACACCTCACTGCTGGAGCAGTCCACCGACGGCTCCTTCGCGCGCCGCTTCATCGTGCTGATGATGATCTTCAGCCTCGGCGTGGTCGTGGCGTCCATCCTGCGCAACGGGCGTGTCCCGGGCGCAGCGAAGGCCCCCACCGCTCGCCTGATTCTGGTCATCCTCGGCACGGCCTTCTTCATGGTCTTCACGCCGACGAAGTGGACTCACCACTTTGGCGTCTACGCGGGCATTGGTGCAGCCCTGATCGGACTCGCGGCGATCGCCGCCTCGCACTTCTCGGCGAGCTCCGCGCGCAACCGCGTGCTCTTCCTGGGCACCACGCTCATGCTCTTCGCGCTGTCGCTCTCGGGCACGAATGGCTGGTGGTACGTCTCCAGCTTCGGTGTTCCGTGGTGGGATAAGACGATCCAGATCGCTGGCATTGAGGCCTCGACGGTGATGTTGGTCATCGCCCTGCTCACCCTGATCTGGGGCGTGCTGCTGGGGTACCGCACGGATGCGCAGAAGGCCCGCGCCCAGTCCGCGGGCGAGGTTGCTGACGTCGGCAACGGCACCGATGACGGTGCGGTGACGGATACGACGAACCGGAAGCGCAAGTACCGCGTCACGATGGTGACCGCGGCACCGATCGGTGCGCTAACCATGCTGGCACTGGTGTTCTCGATCGCGTCGATGGGCAAGGGCTTCATCTCGCAGTGGCCGGCGTACTCGATCGGCAAGGGCAACGCCGTCTCCCTGGCTGGGCACAGCTGCCAGCTGGCCGAGGATGTCCTCGTGGAGACGAATACGAATGATTCGCTGCTCAAGGTGGCCGATGGTTCGCCGATCGGTGACTCCCTGACCACCGAGGACTCCACTGGCTTCCTGCCGAACCGCATCCCGGCGCACATCGACCCGGATGGTCGTGGCGAGGATGCCGTGAGCCAGAACTCGGTGGAAACCGCGATGAAGCTGGATGGCGATCAGCCGAGCAGCGGCACGAATCTGAGCGAGGAAGCCAGCCAGGCCAGCAGCGAGGGTACGGACGGTACCGCTGGTGCCTCGTCCAATGACCGGAACGACGACGCCGCAGCCTCCGGTGACCGCAGCGGTGGCGCAGAGGCTGCGGACGGTGGTCAGGATTCCGGCACCGCCGGTGGCCTGCTGCCGAAGCCGGGCGTGAACGGTTCGCACGCGCGTCTGCCATTCGAGCTGGATCCTCAGCGCGTACCGGTGGTCGGTTCCTTCCAGGAGGGGCCGCAGTTCTCCGCCTCGACGACGACCAAGTGGTACTCCCTGCCGGAGAACCGGGAGGATCATCCGCTGATCACGTTGAGCGCGGCGGGCACCATCGGCCACTACGATTCCGACAATGTTTTCCAGTACGGGCAGCTGGTCAAGGTGGAGTACGGCAAGTCGACCGGCAAGGGTCAGGACGACTTCGAGCCGCTGGGCGAGGATCTACCGCTGGACATCGGCACCGCCCCGCAGTGGCGCAACCTGCGCATTCCGATGGAGTGGATCCCGGAGGAGGCGGATCAGATCCGCATCGTCGCGGTGGATACCAACCTCACCCCATCCGAATGGCTGGCGCTGACCCCGCCCCGCGCCCCGAAGCTGGAGCCGCTGAATGACTACGTGGGTTCCGAGGCTCCGGCGCTGCTGGACTGGGCCACGGCTTTCCAGTTCCCGTGCCAGCGGCCATTCGACCACAACGTGGGCGTGGCTGAGGTGCCGGAGTTCCGCATCTCGCCGGATCACTCCGCCCGCCGCATCCTTACCCCGGTGATGGACTACGCCGGTGGTGGTTCCGTGGGGCTGGTGCAGATGAGCACTCAGGCCACGGAGCTGCCGACTTACCTGAAGGATGACTGGCTGCGGGACTGGGGTGTGCTGGACCGCCTGCGGACCTTCCCGGATGCCACGGGAGAGAAGCCGCGTCCGGTTGAGGTGGACGTCGAAGAGAAGACCCGCTCGGGCTTCTGGTACAACGGCCCGATGAAGTACAACGATGAATAGTTAGCGGCTGGCCGTCAGCAACCTCGTCACGGGCCATGTCGACCGCACCTTCGTGGTGGGCGGTCATCTGCTCCAGGTAGAGGCGGGCAGCCTCGGTGCCCTGGGCTTCCTCAAGGGCTGTCATGTCCTCCTGGCTCATCATCCCGCTCATGCCACCCATTTCCCCGTGATCCATTCCACCCATCTCGTCCATGGTCCCCATGCCCCCGGAGTCGGTGACCGGCTGCTGTCCCCAGGCCTCGAGCATGGCTTTCATCCGGTCAATCTCCGGCCCCTGGGCGTCAATAACCGCCTGGGCAAACTCCACGACCTGGGCGGGGATACCCTCCTTGGCCAGGAGCATCTCACTCATCTCCACGGCCTGCTGGTGATGGGGGCTCATCATCTGGGCAAACATGATGTCCGCGTCGTTGTGATCGGCGGAGATCTCCCCGTCCGCCTCAGTCGTCGCCGTGGTGGATCAGTGGGCGGCGGCGGATGCCGGAGTAGGCGTGGTGTGTTCCTCCTTCGACTCGGTCGGAGCCAGGTGGGCCGGATCCAAATCAATGCGGCGCAACAGCTGGGCGTTCAGGGCCACCACGATGGTCGAGGCAGACATCAAGATCGCGCCCACAGCCGGGGACAGCACGAATCCGATCGGGGCGAGCACTCCGGCGGCCAGCGGCACGGCAAGGATGTTGTAGCCAGAGGCCCAGATCAGGTTCTGGATCATCTTGCGGTAGCTGGCCTGGGACAGCTCAATCATCGACAGCACTGCCCGCGGGTCATCACTGGCTAGGACCACCCCGGCAGATTCCATGGCCACATCTGTGCCAGCACCGATGGCGATACCGACGTCCGCGCGAGTCAGAGCGGGGGCGTCATTGACACCGTCACCGACCATGGCCACGCTCAGGCCACGCTCCTGTAACTGGGTGACCTTGGTGTCCTTGTCCTGGGGCAGGACCTCGGCGAAGACCTCATCGATCCCCAGGTCCTGGCCAACCGCCTGGGCGACCTGCTGGGCGTCGCCGGTGATCATCGCGACCTTCACCCCGCGGTCCTGCAGGGCTTTCACGGCGGCGCGGGATTCGGGGCGGATCTTGTCCTCGACGGCCACCGCACCGATGATCTGACCGTCGCGGACAATATGGAGCACACCGGCCCCACGCCCGGTCCAGGCGCTGGTGGTGTCGGTGAGCTCGGCCGGGGTGGTGAGGTTGAACTCGCGCAGCATGTTCGGCCCACCCACGAGGATCTCAGCGCCATCGACAGTGGCCCGGACCCCCCGGCCGGAGGCGGCGCTGAAACCAGTTGCACGGATTTGCCGACGGGAGGCCTCGGGATGGGCGGCCGCGGCCGCCACGATGGCGCGGGCCACGGGGTGCTCGCTGTCGGCCTCCGCGGCGGCGGCCAGGGCCAGCAGCTCGCCCTCGGTGACGCCGTCAGCTGCCGCGACACCGGTGACCGCGTGCGCACCCTCGGTCAGGGTGCCGGTTTTGTCGAAGAGCACCACGTCGATGGTGCGCATCCGCTCGAGCGCCATTCGGTCCTTGATGAGCACCCCGGATTTCGCGGCCCGCTCGCTGGAGATCGCAATGACCAGCGGAATCGCCAGGCCCAGGGCATGCGGGCAGGCGATGACCAGCACCGTAACCGTGCGCACCACGGCATCGTCCGGGCTGCCGATAATGGTCCACACCACCGCGGTGATCAGAGCGGAGATCAGCGCGAACCAGAACAACAACGCCGCCGCCCGATCCGCCAGGGCCTGGGCCCGGGAGGAGGACTCCTGGGCGTCGGCAACCATGCGTTGGATCCCGGCCAAGGCGGTGTCCCCGCCGGTAGCCTCCACCCGGATGCGGACGGTGTTGTCGGTGGCCACGGTACCGGCGACCACCTTGTCACCGGTGTCGCGGAAGACGGGACGGGATTCGCCGGTGATCATCGCCTCGTCGAATTCGGCGGCTCCGTCGATGATGGTTCCGTCGGCCGGCACCCGGGCACCGGCCCTCACCAGCACGACGTCGTCGACGACCAGCTCGGAGATGGCCACGGTGTGGGTGGTCCCGTTGATGACTTTCTCGGCTTCATCCGGCAGCAGGGCAGCCAGCGCGTCAAGCGCGGAGGACGCTGCCCCGAGAGCGCGCATCTCCAGCCAGTGGCCCAGCAGCATGATGGTCACCAGCAGAGCCAGCTCCCACCAGAAGTCCAGGTCAAAACCGCCCAGCCCCAGAGTGGTGACCCAGGAGGCGACAAACGCCACGGTGATGGCCATGGCGATCAGGAGCATCATCCCGGGTTGACGGGATTTCAGTTCATTCCATCCGCCCTTAAGGAAAGGCGTTCCGCCGTAGACGAAGATGATCGTGCCCAGCACCGGGGGGATCCAGGTGGATCCGGGGAATGCCGGGAGGTGGTAGCCGAGCAGGTGGGCGACCATGGGGCTGAAAATAACGACGGGAATGGACAGTATCAGCGACCACCAGAAGCGTTCCCGAAACATTGCGGTGCTGTGTCCGGCGTGTTCGCCGTGACTATGAACGTGGTGGTCGTCGTCCATGGCGGAGTGCGGGTGATCGTGGGGCATCGCCTGGCCGTGGGTGTCGGCATCTGCGTGGTGTTCGTGGCTGGCATGACCCGGGTGGTTGGTGTGGTCTGTTTCCGGAGCGGGGTGATCACCATGGTGATCGCCGGAATGGTGGGGAGTACTCATGAGGTTCCTTCCGCTCAACCCGGTCGGGGTCGAGATGATGGGTGAAACTGATCAGGATACGACGGTGTAGCCGGCCTCTTCGATGGCCCGGCGAACCATCTCCGGAGGTACGACACCGGTGACCGTGACGGTGGAAACACCACCAGCAGCGAGGTCAATCTGGACGTCGTCAACCTGGGGGAGGGCCTGAAGGGCCTGGGTCACGCTTTTCACGCAGTGCCCGCAGGTCAGACCGGTGACCTGGTAGCTAGGGGAGGACCCTCCTGCTGACGAGTCACTGGCGGCAGGGATGGAGGCGGCGTCGGCACGAGAGGCAGGTTCGCAACAGCTGCAGCCGTGGGAGGCCATCGGCAAGAGGCGGGGCGGGGAGGTGATCATGGAAAAGCTCCTACGGGTCGGTGGGATGCGGTAACGCTCGCTAGCATATACCCCCCGGGGGTATATTTTCAATGGGTGGAGGGCACGGCCCTCACGCGGGGCAGGGTGTGGTCACCGAGCAGCCTCCTCACTATCGGGAGGGGACAGCGGGAGGCAGAGGGCAAACACCGCTCCGCGACCGGGTCCGGGGGAGGTGGCGGTGAGAGTGCCGCCGTGGGCCTCGATCAATGCCTTGGAGATGGTCAGACCGATACCGGCCCCGCCGTTGTTCCGGCTGCGGGCGGCATCCCCCCGGTAGAAGCGTTCGAAGATGTGTCCGAGCTGGTCAGTTGGGATGCCCTCGCCGTCATCGGCGACATGGATGAGCGCGGTGGACGCCCCCTGTCGGTGGACGCTGATCCGGACCTGCCCGCCGGCCGGGGTGTGCCGTAGCGCGTTCGACAGGAGATTGCTCATCACCTGGCCGAAGCGTTGCCGGTCCACGAGCACCCGGTCGGTGTCTGTAATGGTCTCGACCTGTAAATCGACGCCTTTGTCAGCATAAGCTTCCCCCGCGGCAGCAGCGGCGGTACGGAGCAGATCCCCGAGCTCTTCCTCCGCCAGGTCCAAATCGATCCGGTGTTCCTGGGCCCGGGAGACATCGTCGATGTCTTCCATCAACCGGGTCAGGCGGGTGAGTTGGTCAGCCATGATCGTGTGGGTGGCATTATTCCAGTCCACGACCCCGTCCTGGAGACCATCGAGGTAGACCGTGAGCACCGATAAGGGGGTGCCCATTTCGTGGGCCAGATCAGAGAGCATCTGGCGGCGGAGCTGTTCGGTGTGTTCCAGCCGGTCGGCCATGGTGTTGAAGGCATGCGCCAGGGTGGTGACCTCGGGGCCTGCTTTTCCGGCGGGCACGCGGATACGGGAGTTGCCGGCCGTCAGGCTGGTAGCGGCGCGGGTGAGATCCTGCAGGGGGGTGCGCAGACGACGCGATAACCACAGGCTGGCCAGCAGGGCGCTGATCAAGGCGGTGGGCAGGGCGACGGCGAGGGTGATCAGGTTGGCGTCCCGGTAGGCCTGCTCGGCATGGAACAGCTCCAGCGAGGGGTCCTCCCGGCCGGCCATCAACATATGATCATGAAACAGGGTCGGGCCCACCGTCGTGGCCACGGCCGCGGCCACCATCAGGCTAATCACCACGACCAACACCTGGGCGGCCAGGAAGCGGAAGGTCAGGCCGGGCCCGTGATTCATGGCTGCCCCACCCGGTAGCCCACGCCACGCACGGTGTCGATAAACCCCCGACCCCGGGTGTCGGTGCCGAGTTTGCGACGCAAGTTGCCGATGTGGACATCGACGATGCGTTCATCACCGACCCAGGTGGTGTCCCAGACCTCGGTGACCAGGTCGTGGCGGGTCAGCACCTGGCCGGGGCGCAGGGCCAGGGCAACCAGCAGCTCGAACTCCGTGCGGGTGAGCTCCACGGTCATCTCCCCCACCCGCACCTGATGGGCGACGGGGTCAAGGATGAGGTCACCAACGATCAAGGGGGTGGTCACCTGCGGTGGGGTCGTGCTGGTACGCGGGCGGCGCAGCACCGCATGCACCCGGGTCACCAGTTCCCGGATGCTAAAAGGTTTGGTGATGTAGTCATCCGCCCCCAGGGTCAAACCGCTGATCTTGTCGTCCTCGCTGCCACGCGCGGTGAGCATGAGGATGTAGCAGTCCGAGAAGGTGCGGATCCGTCGGCATACCTCCAGGCCGTCGAGTTCGGGCAGCCCCAGATCCAGCACCACAACATCGGGGGAAAAGCGACGGGTCTCGTCCACGGCCTGGGTGCCGGTGTGCGCCTGGCGGGTATCGAAGCCGGCCCGGATGAGGTAGGAGGCCACCATCTGAGCCAGGGGTTGTTCATCATCGACGATCAGCACCCGCCCCGGGGGCGTGGCGGTGGTCGGTGTGTGGTCAGCCATAGACCCCAGTATCGCTCCGGGCAGGGGGAATACCATCCTCGCTCAGTGCCCAGCGGGGAAATCTTCATCAAATCTTCAAACATCACCATTCGACCGCCGTCACCCCTGTACCCCACCCCGGGCCGGCGGCATCGCCTCTCCTCGTCGGTTCAGCAGGCGCCACCAGGGATTTTCACTGCCTGCACCGCATACCCGGGGCGGGTAGAAGGACATCGCCCACGGCTGTGGGGTGGTGTCCCGTGGTGACCCAGCCCACCGAATTCACCCCCTTTTCGCCCTGCTATAAGGCTGTGAGCAGGGTTTTTGGCTTCTAGTCCATCCGGCACCCGTGCTAGATAAAGGTATGGCATCGACCTTGAGGCGGTGTCTTCTGACGGTCTTACCACGAACCAAGGAGATTGACGTGAAACGAGCAGCGATCGCAGTCGCCGCCCTTGCCCTCGCCCTCACGGGGTGTTCGGCCGCCGATCCGGAACCCACGGCCGACGGGACGGTGTCCCAGGATACATTCCTGACTACCCATGGCCTGGCCGACATGGACGCGGTGGAGATCATTGATCACCTCGACCGGCAGAAGGTCACTGAGCGTCCCACGGATTTGATCGCCTCAGTGCGCGCCGATGAACTGCTGCTCTCGAGCGGTGACCAGGAAGTCGTGGTCGATCTTCCCGACAATCAGACGTATGTCTCGATCGCACCCTATCTCACCTCCACCCACGACTGCTTTTACCACAGCCTCACGACCTGCCTGGGGGAACTCAGCAATGAGGATATCCAGGTCACGATCACCGATGAGGCGACCGGTGAGGTGCTGGTGGACGAGGCGACAACCACCTTCGACAACGGGTTTATTGGCTTCTGGCTTCCCGATGATGTCACCGGCCTGATTGAGGTCAGCTACCAGGGGCGTACCGGCACCACGGAGTTTTCCACCACCGACGACGGTGCCACCTGTGTCACAGACCTGCGCCTGACGTGATGGCTCAGCAAGGCCCTCACCTGCACCTATCTCCCGTGTCACTGAATTCTTACACCAGGAAGGTTAAATCATGACGAACGCGTTTTCCCGACGACAGTTTCTGCTCGGCGGGCTCGTCCTCGCCGGCACCGGGGCCGTGGCCGCCTGCACCAGCGACCCTGGACCCGCTGCCCCGGCACCAGATCCCTCCCTTCGCCCCACTTCCACCCCCACTGCGCTCGGTGAGCCGACGGTGCGCCGGACACTGACCGCCCGGCCCCTCTCCCTGGATATCGGCGGCATCGAAGCCAAGACGTGGGGATACGTCTCTGACACCGGGGATGCGGCCATTGAGGCCACCGCCGGCGACGTCCTCCAGGTCGATATCACCAATGAACTGCCTGAGAGCACCTCCATCCACTGGCATGGCATCGCACTCCACAACGCAGCCGACGGTGTGCCCGGCATGACCCAGGACCCCATTGAACCTGGCGAGTCTTTCTCCTATGTTTTTGAAGTCCCCCACGGTGGCACCTACTTCTACCATTCCCACTCCGGCCTGCAGCTTGATCGCGGCCTCCACGCCCCACTGATCGTCCGTGACCCGCAAGACGCTGAGGACCAGGACGTCGAGTGGACCATCGTGCTCGACGACTGGGTCGATGGCATTCAGGGCACTCCCGACGATGAGCTCGACAAGCTCACCGGAATGGGTTCGGGCGACCATAACATGAAGAAGGGGATGGGAGGTCAC
Organism: Corynebacterium sp. UMB9976; assembly: GCF_030212265.1. NCBI lineage: Bacteria > Bacillati > Actinomycetota > Actinomycetes > Mycobacteriales > Corynebacteriaceae > Corynebacterium > Corynebacterium sp. UMB9976. The sequence goes on along the minus strand of NZ_JASODY010000013.1, from coordinate 45,556 downwards.
GGCCATATGATGCACGGCACCCCGGACCGGGTACTGGGCGGGGATGCCGGCGATGTGATGTATCCGCACTACCTCATCAACGGACGTATCCCCCGTGCTCACCGGACCTTCGAGGCGCGCCCGGGCGATAAGGCCCGCCTGCGGTTTATCAACTCCGGCGGTGACACCATCTTCAAGGTGGCCCTCGGTGGTCACCGCATGACCGTCACCCACACCGACGGCTTCCCCGTCCAGCCCCGGGAGACCGAATCGATCTACCTGTCGATGGGCGAACGTGTCGACGTCGAGGTCATCCTCGGCGACGGCATCTTCCCGCTCACGGCTTTGGCGGTGGGTAAGGATGACCGCGCCTTCGCCGTCATCCGAACCGCCGGCGGCCGGGCCCCCCGCCCCGATGTCGACTTCCCCGAGTTGTCGTCCACCGGGCTGCTTCTGTCCTCCCTGAAGCCAGCAGATCGTGCACTCCTGCCCGAGGGCACACCAGACCGAGAAGTCAGCATCGACCTGGGCGGGCAGATGATGCCGTATGAATGGAGCATTCTCACCGACGGCCAATCCTCCTCCGCGACCGTGCAGGAGGGCCAGCGCCTGCGGATGGTCATGCGCAACAGGACCATGATGCCCCATCCGATGCACATCCACGGCCACACGTGGGCGCTGCCCGGCAGTGGCGGGCTACGCAAGGACACCGTCCTTCTCCGCCACGGTGAAACCATGATCGCCGACCTGATCGCTGACAACCCCGGTGAGTGGGCATTTCACTGCCATAACGCCTATCACATGGAAACCGGGATGCTCAGCTCGCTTCGCTACGAGTAACCCCCACAGCAGGGTCGCTGGGGTGAGCTGGGTCGCTGCAGACCACCCACCGGGCAGCACGATGACCTTCCTCGGTGTTGTGGTCTTCCGGGACAACCAGAACACCGTCTTCTTCCCCACCGCCCCAGAATAAGGAGCTCTAATCCATGCCGAGCACACCCCACAGAGCCGCCATCGCGGTTGCCGCGGTGCTCACCGCCGTGACCCTGGTGGCCTGTTCCTCAGGCGACGGCGCCTGAAACTCCGTCGCCGTCGGGGGCACCTTCCAGTTCCACTCACCAGGAGGCCAAACCAAGATTATCTACGCAGAGGAGGACCGTGCCCCGCTGCCGGACTTCTCCGGCCCGTCGCTGATGGAAGAGGGTGAGGAGATCAGCCTGTCTGATTTTGAAGGCGAGGTCTCGTCCACAACGCTTGGGGCCAGTGGTGTGCACCGTGTCGGGCGGAAGTCGATGACCTGCAACTTGTCCAGGAGACTCTCGACTCCCTCGGTGGCACGGTGCTGGGCATCAACGTCCGTGACTACAACCAGACCATCGCCCAGGACTTCAAACTCGACAACGCGATAACCTATCCCTCGGTCTACGACCCGCCGTTTCGTTTCGCTGCGGGACTGGGGTGTGCTGGACCGCCTGCGGACCTTCCCGGATGCCACGGGTGAGAAGCCGCGTCCGGTTGAGGTGGACGTCGAAGAGAAGACCCGCTCGGGCTTCTGGTACAACGGCCCGATGAAGTACAACGATGAATAGTTAGCGGCTGGCCTGCCGGCTCAACGGCAGGCTGGCAGCGCATGTGGGTGAGAAACACTAGCTGTGCGCGAGCAGTCCTAGCTGCCTCAAGCGCCCGCTGCCTCAAGCGTTAACTGCCCCGGCAACGACGAAGCCCGCGGCTCCTCGTACCTCGAGAGGAGCCGCGGGCTTTAACTTTGGCGAGCGGGTGTACTCCAGCGCTTAGCTCAGTGCGCGAAGGAGACCCTGGAGCGCGTTCGGGTCGACGTTGAGCTGACCGTTCTGCAGCTGGCCTGCCCAGTCCTGGGTGCCGCCGACGGTCTGGATCACGCGGAGCAGCTGGCCCAGGTCAACGCTGGAGCTGCTGCCGGCGCTGCCCAGGGCACCGGACTGGCCCGCCATGTTGAGCAGCTGCTGGATCGCCTCGGTGGGCACGCCACCGTTCTGGCGAGCCTCGCCGAGGGCGCCAGCCAGCGCGGTGAGTGCGGGCAGGAGTTCCTGGCCCTGCTGGATCTTCTCCGCAACCTGGTCCTGCGGCACGCCGAGCTGCTGGGAGATCGCTGCGGCCACCGGGGCGGTGAGCTGTGGCAGCGCGCTGTTGATGAAGGTCTCCGGGGACACGCGGCCGCCGACGACGCCGAGCAGCTGGACCACGAAGTCCGAGGTGATCGGCATGTTGACGCCGGTCTGGTGCTCGATCTCGTTGACGATCTGAGCTTCCTTCTCGACGATCGGCTGGGTTGGTGCCAGCTGGTTGGAGGTCTCGCCGGCCGGGGAATTCTCCGCCATGCCACCGGCGAGGGCCTGGAGCTGGGCATCGTCGCCGTAGTACTCGTTCAGGTCGACGTCGGTAATGACGCCGTCAACGGAGCCGTTGCCGCTGTACTGCCAGAAGGTGACCTTGTCCCAGCCGCCCGGGATGTCATTGGGCAGGCTGTTGGAGTAGTAGGCCAGCCACAGCGGGTACTCGGAGAACTCCGTCGTGTTCCCCATCTTCTGCTTCCAGAAGGAGTAGTAGGTGTAGATGATCGGCTGGCGGCCGGTCTGGATCTTGATCTCGTCGATCCAGTCGCGGACCCAGTTCTGCAGCTGCTGGGTGCTCAGACCGTGGTTTTCCTCGAGGTCGAGGACCGGCGGCAGGGAAGGCTGCGGGCCGGTCGCGATCACGGAGGCGTAGAACCGGGCCTCGGCGCGCGGATCATTCCAACCCGGGCGGGCGTAGTGGTAGCTGCCCGGGATGATGCCGGCCTGCTGGGCCTTCACCGAATCCGAGGCGTAGTAGGGGTTGGTGTAGTTGGTGCCCTCAGTGGCCTTCACGAAGGCGAACTTCTGGCCGCTGGCAGCGACGGTGTTCCAATCGATGGCTGCGCCACCCGGGTGCTGGTGGGAGGCGACGTCGATACCCGGGATGGCCCAGGAGGGCACCGGGATCACGTGGCTCGCCATCAGCGCGGCGACGGTGGCAGAGGTGCCCAAAAGGGCAGTTGCCGTGAGGCGTGCAGGGGTCGAGGTACGGCGCGTGCGGCGCCAAGGCAGTGAACGCATGTGGAATAGAGTACCCAACTTTCACTCTTTTCACACCTGTATCGCACGTAATCCCCAGCACCTTACACCACTGTAATTAACAAAAGCCCCATTGCGGGGCTATGTTTTTCCCCGTCGCGGCGGCACCGCGACCCAGGGCGAGGCGCCCGCTAGGGCTCGCTGAAACCGCCCTCGACCTGCCGCAATGCCTTCTCCTCCCGGTAGAAGCACGTGGCTAACGCGGCAACCCCGGCGACCCATACGGCCGCCATCGCGAACAGTGCCGCTGGCTCCGGCCAGCTGATATTCCACAAGAAATGCAGCGCAAAACCGGCGAAACCCCAGCCGAAGACCTGCCTACAACGCCATGCTCGGCTCCGTTCGCGCGGCCCCCACAGCGCCCGCCCGATGCCGTATCCAACGAGGCCGCTGAATACCGCGTGCAGGCCGATACCGAACAGCAGCCGCATGCCGTACGCAGAAGCTGCCCCCACTACGTCCGAGGAGGGATGCAGAACACCGAGGAACAGCGCGTAGAGCGAGCTCTCGTAAACCTCCATTCCGAGGCCAACGAACACACCGGCGAGCAGGCCATGGTGCGGCCGGTTCCACCAATCGCGGCCGATCCACAGCAGCATCCAGATACCCAGGGCCTTCGTGATCTCCTCCGGCCAGGCCCCACCAAAAGCCGTCGAGAGGATGGGCAGGCCAAGCTTCTCCGGAATCTCGCTGGCCGCATCCGCCGCGGTGAATACCGCAAGCACGCTGCTGGCACTAGCACCCCACCACAGCGCCATGGCCACCAATCGTCGCGGCGTACCCCGGTAGCAGCGCAGATGGCTGAGCCCCCACCAGGCCACGGCAACCAGAGCAATGGAGATGCCAAGGGCAACCAGCAGTGGCAGCCCAGGGGCCGACGGCGTCGCAAGCAGCAGCGCGAAGATGGCCAATACTGTGCAGAGCACCGCCAGCAGGGTGAAGCAGATATAGACCCCACCACGCCGAATGCGGGGACCCGAGGCAGCCTCCGGCGACATGCCCAGCGCGGAGCCAGCCTCGGAGATCGGCAGTGGCAGGGCGCTCCTCTGCGGTGTCGAGTCGGCAGGGTTGCTGCGCCCCTGGGTTTGCTGTTCCGGCAGCATCATCGGCCTCCCTCCTGCTGCTGTGGAGAGACCTCGGTGACGGCCTCTGGTCGCAGCTCGGCGGTCTTCAGCAGCTCGTTGACCATCGCCTTCGTGCTATCCACTCCCCGGGCCGTGACCTGCAGGCTAACGAGAGTGCCCTCACCGCCCCCGCCGTCATCCTCGCGGAAGAACCCGACCGTCCGACTGAGGTCGGCATCGGAAAATGGGTCGACGTCCTCGCCCTCGTCGTTGGCGGCGGCTACCTCGTAGTAGTCGGTCACCCAGACGTCAGTCACCCCGGTGCGCTCCTTCAGCTCCGGGGCGATCTCGAGTGCGGTCTCCGTGTACCGGACGGGTCGCATGCTCTGCAGATCCGCGAAGTTAATCGCCCGGATCGCCCGGTCCACCGCCAGCGCCTGGTCCTTTACCGAGAGCATGCTCACGACCTCCACCTGGGAGGAAGGGCAGGAGAACTCCGGCGTGACCATCGCATCCTCGGTGATCGGTGCGGCGCAGTCACGCAGCACACCGAAGTCCAGGGGCCAGTCCGCGAAACTCATCAGGTTTTCATCGAAAGCCTCCGCCGGGTTCGCGTAGTGAGCCGGCGCCTCGGCGCTCAGCGCGGCGTTCACCGCCACCGGCCCCGCGAGCCCCACCACGGCCGCTGCTCCCACCGCGGCGACGTAGCGGTTTCGCCGCGCCTTCCCGAACGGCACGCTCGGGGCCGTCAACTGTCTCCGATCCATTTTTTCATCGTAGCCCCCGCCCCAGACACACCCCATGTCCACCAACACTGGTCCGGCGGGCGGCACGGTCGCCGACCGGGGTGACGTCCTAAAAAGAGAAGACGACGCCGTGTCTGCAGCGCGCACTACAGTGGGGAACATGAGCGAAAAGAAGACAACATCCAGCCAGCCGGAACTGCCGGATAACATCACCGAGGCCGCCGCGGGCGAGACTATTTCGCCTGCTCAGGACCTGTACCGCCACGTCAACGGGCAGTGGCTGGCCAGCCACGAGATTCCCGCAGACCGGGCCGTCGACGGCACCTTCCACCAGCTGCGTGACCAGTCTGAGAAGGACGTCCGCGCCATCGTCGAGGCACAGCCCGCCGATTCCCAGATCGGGGCGCTGTACTCCTCCTTTATGGATGAGGAGGGCATCGAGGCGGCCGGGCTCGCACCGCTGGACGCCGACCTGGCCGGAATCAACGCCGCCGCGGACATTCGCGAGCTGGCCATCGAGCTGGGTGAGCTGGACCGCGCTGGCGTCGGCGGCGTGGCGGGCTACTTTGTCGCCAAGGACGCCGAGGGCGATGCCGAGCGCGCCTACCTGGTGCAATCCGGGCTAGGCCTGCCGGACGAGGCCTACTACCGACAGGAGCAGCACCAGGAGACGCTGGCCGCTTACCGCGAGTATGTGACGGACATGCTGGAGCTCTACCTCGCGGAGGGGCGGACTCTGCCGGGGAGCCACGCGGGTGCGGGAGCCGCGGAGGCCGCCGAGGCAATCCTGCGCTTCGAGACCACGCTTGCCGAGGGTCACTGGGATAACGTGACCAGCCGCGATGCGGATAAGACCCACAACCCGATGGCGGTGGCGGACCTGCCGACGGGCTTCCCCTTCGCGGAGTGGTTCGAGGCCACCGGCATTGCCGCTGGTAGCACGGCTGCCGAGCGTGTGATCGTGAGCCAGCCGAGCTTCATCGAGCACGTCGCGAAGCTGGCCGGCAGCGTGGCGTTGGACGATTGGAAGCTCTGGGCGACCTGGCGCGTGCTGAACTCCCGTGCGCCTTACCTGCCGGCGAAGTTCACCGACCGGCGTTTCGAGTTCTACGGCCGCACCCTGAGCGGTTCGACGGAGCAGCGTGCCCGTTGGAAGCGCGGCCTGGGTCTGGTCGAGGGCGCGATCGGCGAGGAGGTCGGCAAGAAGTTCGTCGCCGAGCATTTCCCGCCGGAATATAAGGAGAAGATGCTCGAGCTGGTGGACTACCTCATCGAGGCCTATCGCGAGCGCATCTCCACCCTGGAGTGGATGACCCCCGCCACCCGCGAAAAGGCGCTGGTGAAGCTGGGTAAGTTCAGCGCGAAGATCGGCTACCCGGAGAAGTGGCGCGAGTTCGATGGGCTGGAGTTCGCCCCAGGCGGGGCCGAGCTGCTGGCTAACGTGCGGGCGGCCAGCCGTTTCAATCACGACTACGAGATCAACAAGCTGGGCAAGCCCACGGATCCTGCGACCTGGTTCGCCACCCCGCAGACCGTCAACGCTTTCTACAACCCAGTGATGAACGACATCACCTTCCCCGCCGCGATCCTGCGCCCACCGTTCTTCAGCATGGACGCCGACGCCGCCAGCAATTTCGGCGCGATCGGCGCGGTCATCGGCCACGAGATCGGGCACGGTTTCGACGACCAGGGCTCGAAGTTCGACGGCGACGGCAACCTGCATTCCTGGTGGAGCGAGGAGGACCGTGCGGCGTTCACGCAGCTCACGGACAAGCTCGTCGCGCAGTTCGAAGGTCTCGTACCGACCGGACTGAAGCAGCGCGGGGAGACCGCGCACAAGGTCAACGGCTCCTTCACCCTGGGCGAGAATATCGGTGACCTCGGCGGCCTGGGCATCGCCATCGTCGCGCTGCGCCGCTACCTGAGCGACCAGGGCGTGGCGGTTGAGACCGCCGAGGGGCCAAGCGCGGAGTACCGGGAGGCGCTGCAGCACGTCTTCCTGCAGTGGGCGCGGGTCTGGCAGACGGCCATCCGCCCGCAGATGTCCGCGCAGTACATCTCCATCGACCCGCACTCGCCGGCGGAGTTCCGCTGCAACGTGGTCGCGTCGAATACCCCGGAGTTCTACCAGGCCTGGGAGGTCACCGAGGCCGATGGCATGTGGCTGGCCGAGGACCAGCGCGTGACCATCTGGTAGCTACGCGGCCTAGAGGTCGGCGAAGAGGTCGGGCTCGAAGTCCTCGGTCTCGTCCGGGACGTACTCCTCGACCTCGGTGAGGTTCAGCAGCGCGCCGGTGGGATCGGTGATGGTGGCGACCCGGCCGAACTCGGAGTCGAAGGGCTCCCGGATGATCTGGGCGCCCAGCTCGCGGGCGGTATCGACCGCAGCGTCGATGTCCGCGACCCCGAGGTAGAGCGTCCACATGGAGGGCAGCTGCATCTCCTGGGTATCCCAGAGGCCGACGAGTGCTGCGCCCTCGAACTCGCCGAGCGCGTAGCGGCTGCCGTCGGAGTTCTTATCAACGCGGATATCCCAGCCGGCGAGCTCGTGGTAGAACTCCAGAGTCTCGTCCCAGCCCTGGCCGACCATGAGCTCGTGCCATACCGGCGTGCCCGGCTCACCTGCGGCGAAGAGCGCGTGCTCATCCGCAGGATTCTTCAGGCCGATGGCCGCCCCGCTGGGGTCGATGACCACGGCCATCTCGCCGCGGTCGGTCTCACCATCGGCGCCCTCCCCTTCCGGGGCCCCGAGCACCCGCGGCTCCAGGACGGAACGGGCACCGGCGTTGACGGCGGCGTTGTGCGCGACCGTGACGTTCGGCGTGTAGAGCGCCAGGCCCCACATGGAGATCTTCTCCTCCGGGATGGCACCGATGCCGGCGACGGGCATGCCGTTCTTCGTCGCGACGGCGTAGCCCTGGCCGTGCTCGCGGTATTCCCAGCCCACGAGTTCGGCGTAGAAGCGCTTCGCGGCATCAATATCGGTGGTTGCCAGGTCCAGCCACAGCGGCATGCCTGGTTGCGCCTGCATAGCGGGCATTAGAGATTCCTCCACTTTTCGGGGTCGAAGTCGTCATCGGCAGTGGCTTCATCGAAGAACTCCCCAAGGTCGTCCTCTTCAGCCAGGTTTTCGCTATCGGCAACACTACGGCCATTCGCTCCGACCTCTGCGCCGAGGGTGGTGCCGGTCTCGGGGTCGGTGATTGTCACCTGGTCGCCGTCTCGCAGGGCCTTGCCGCGGCGGGTTTCGGCTGCGCCGTTGACCGACACCGCCCCTTCGGCGAGGACGTCCTTGGCCATTCCCCCGGTTTCCACAAGGTTGGCGAGTTTCAGGAACTGCCCCAGCCGGATCTCGGTGTCACGGATAGGCACGACAGGAAAATCTTGCTGCATGTTGCCCATCCTACGGTGCCGGATTGGGCGAGTCGTTTTTGCTTTTCTTTTTATTGCATTTACGCATCTTCGGCACTTTGCTAGGGCAAAATCAGCAACATGACAAGCCCCGCATTCACTAACGCTTCCAGCTCTTCCGCCGATTCTGGTGCGGCGGGAGAATCCCAGTACCCGACGATGCTTTCGCCCCTCGAGGTTGGCGGCAAGACTTTCCGCAACCGCGTGATCATGGGTTCCATGCACACCGGCCTCGAGGACAAGCTCGAGGACGCCCCGAAGTTGGCCGAGTTCTTCCGCGAGCGCGCGGAGGGCGGTGTTGCAGCCATCGTGACTGGTGGCTACCCGCCCGTGCTGGAGGGCAACCTGACGCCTTTTGGTCAGCCCTTCAACTCCCAGGAAATCGCCGACGCCCACCGCCAGGTCACTGAGGCCACTCACGCCGGTGGTGCGCTGGCCATCCTGCAGCTGCTGCACGCTGGCCGTTACGGCTACCACCCGATGGCGGTCTCCGCCTCCGCGACCCAGTCCCCGATCACCCCGTTCCCGGCCCGCGAGCTCTCCGACGAGGAGGTCCGCGCGACGATCAAGGCCTACGGCGAGGCAGCAAAGTATGCCAAGGATGCCGGCTACGACGGCGTTCAGATCATGGGCTCCGAGGGCTACCTGATCAATCAGTTCCTCGCGGAGCGCACGAACCAGCGCACCGATGACTGGGGTGGTTCTGCGGAGAAGCGGATGCGCTTCCCGATCGAGATCGTCAAGGCGGTTCGTGCCGCGGTCCCTGAGGACTTCGTCATCGACTACCGCATCTCGGTGCTGGACCTGGTCGAAGGTGGCCAGACTCAGGAGGAGATCCACGAGTTGGCCCGCCAGCTGCAGGACGCCGGGGTGGACATGTTCAGCTCGGGTATCGGCTGGCACGAGGCGCAGGTTCCGACGATCGTCACTTCCGTGCCGCGTGGCGCCTTCGCCTGGGCGACCGCCGAGCTGCGCAAGGTCGTGGATGTGCCGGTGGTCATCGCTAACCGCATCAACACCCCGCAGGTCGCCGAGCAGCTGTTGGACGGCTCCTTCAACCCGGAGGGTGGCGAGGCCCGCACCGGTGGCGAACCCTTCGGCGAGTTCGTCTCCCTGGCCCGCCCGATGCTGGCGGATGCTGAGTTCGTCAACCGGGCTGCGGCAGGCGAGGCGGAGCTGATCAACCACTGCATCGCTTGTAACCAGGCCTGCCTGGATCACACCTTCACCAATGAGCGGGCAACCTGCCTGGTCAACCCGCGCGCGGGTTACGAGACGGAGCTGAAGCTGCTGCCGACCCGAACCACAAAGCGGGTGGGCATCATCGGCGCTGGTGTTGCTGGTCTGTTCGGTGCCGAGGCCCTGGCGGAGCGTGGCCACCACGTGGAGATCTTCGAGGCCAGCGATAAGGTCGGCGGCCAGTTCCAGCTGGCCATGCGAATCCCTGGCAAGGAGGAGTTCGTCGAGGCGCTGAAGAACGTGCAGGCCCGCCTGGCTAAGCGCGAGGTACCGATCCACCTGGGCTCCCCGCGCACCCCAGAGGAGCTGCTGGAGGCCGGCTTCGACGAGGTCGTGGTGGCCAGCGGCGTGACCCCGCGCATCCCCGAGTTCCCGGGCCTGGCGGAGGCACTGCGCGGCGAGGTCGAGGGCGTGAGCGCCATGACTTACGCGGAGCTGCTCAGCCGCGAGAAGGAGGCAGGCAAGAACGTCGCCGTCATCGGCGCCGGCGGCATCGGCTACGACGTCACCGAGTTCCTGGTGGAGGACCGTGGCGGCCAGCCGCAGTCCATCCGCGAGTGGAACGAGCAGTGGGGCGTAACCACCGACCCGGAGGCGCGCGCAAACCTGACCCGACCGAATCCGCCGCAGCCGCTGCGCAAGGTCACCATGCTGCAGCGCAAGATCACCCGCATGGGTCGTGGGCTGGGCAAGACCACCGGCTGGGTGCACCGCGCAGCGGTGGCGATGGCCGGGGTGGAGCAGATCGTGGGCGTGACCTACGAGAAGCTGGACTCCGAGGGCCTGCACATCACGGTGCCCGCCCAGGACATCAAGGAGCTGCAGAAGGCGCTATCCAAGGCCAAGAAAGCCAAGGACACCGAGGAGCTCGCCCGCCTGGAGACCGCCATCCGCGAGGAGCGCAAGGAGCTGGTCATCCCGGTCGACACCGTTGTGCTGTGCACCGGCCAGGAGTCCGTCCGTCCGGATCAGGCCGACGACACCAGCGAGGGCGTGGAGCAGAAGGTCCACATCGTCGGTGGTGCGGATGTCGCCGCGGAGCTGGACGCCAAGCGTGCGATCCGACAGGCCGTGGAGCTCGCCGCCCGCCTCTAAAGCCCGCCTTTAAGGGCTTCCTCTAGAGCCGCTTCTAGGGGCTGCCCCTGGAGCTGGCTCTAAGGGCTACCCCTAAGGCTGCTCTGCTTCCGGCTCCGGCACCCGGTCGTCGACCATCCCGATGGCCTGCATCAACGCGTAGCAGGTCGTCGGACCCACGAAGGTGAAGCCGCGACGTTTAAGCTCTGCGGCCATCGCCACCGATTCCTCGGACTCCGAAGGCATCTCTGCGACGTTGCTGGGAGGCTGGTGCTCGGCCGGGGCGTAGGACCAGATCAGCACCGGCAGGCCCGCGGGCAGGCGGCGCGCCGCCCCACCCAGAATCTTCCGCGCAGGGTGCCCTTCCGGTAGCTCCTGCAGCTCCGGGTCCTCCCGGAGGGCCACCGTGGCCTCGGCATTGCGATAGATCGCGGCGTGCTTCCGCGGGTTGCGGATCAGCGCAGGGTCAGCGAGGGCCGCCTCGCGCTGCTCTGCGCTCATCTGCGTGATGCGGGTGGCGTCGAAAAGGAAGAAGTGATCCCTAAAAGCGCGACGCTTGCGCAGAATCGTCGCCCACGACAACCCCGACTGGAAGCCCTCGAGGCAGATCCGCTCCAGCAGGCCGGATTCCGTGATGACGGGCCGGCCCCATTCCTCGTCGAAATACTCCCGCTCCAGTTCGGAGCGCGTGGCCCAGGGCGGGCGAACCACCCCGTCGGCGTCGATGATGTTGCCACGAGCGGTCGTGACCGGCTGGCGATGATTGTCAGATGTGCGCTTATCCATAATTCCCCCTTGAGTTTAGGCTGTGCGAAGTGTTGATTCACCGCTCGCGGCTTGTGCCCCGCGCGGCTCGCCGTGCACTTCGCTGTGCACACTAGCGGGCGCAGCAGACATCGCCCTCTGATTAAGGCAGAATTCAGCCCCGCCGCGGCGTTAAAACATTCTCAAACCCGCTGGTCAGAGTTTTCCCAGTATCGCTACCTCCGGAAAATTACCCCCGTTTCGATGCTTGCGAAAATGGTATTCATCTAGCTAAAATCAGCTCCCTACCCCGGGTGCCTCTTCTTGGGTCGCGCTGCCCTACGGCGGCCAGCGCAGAGAGCAGCAGGCATCCATTAAAACGTGATCGAGCAGTTCGCCAGACAAGCAAAGGAGGGCCACGATGAACACACCGTCGATGAACCGCCCCCGCCCGGCGAAGGATCACCCCGAGAACGACGAGCCCCGCGATACCGGCACCTTCAAGGCCACCCTCCCCGCGCTCGGCGGCTTCCTCACCTCCGATGGCCAACCCATCGATCCCGCACCGCAGGATCAACCCGCGCCCCGCGCGACGCTCCCCTTCTACTGCGATGGCGAGGACCCGACCCCACGACTGTGGCTCACCGTGACGTCGACCCTCCTGGTGATCTCGATCGTCACCCTGATTCTGGTCTCGCTGTTGCTCTACGTCCTCGGCGACGACGTCATCGGCCCCGCCGACGGCCTGTTCAGCGTGCTGCGGACCTCCGTCCGCTAGGTCGGCCCCATCAGATTCACGGCGAAGAGGCCGCGCTCTTCCTCCCCCGCGCCCGCCAGCACCGCGCACCACCGTGGGCTAATTTGATAGGCAGCATGTCTACCACCCCCACCCCTAATCTGCCCTTTTCCGCTGGCCGCACGGCCCTGCTCAGCGCGCTCGCGGAGTTCGGCGCGGCTGTGGTGCACGCCCCGCCGGGCACGGGCAAGACCACCCTGGCCCCGCAGTTCCTCGCCGATGCTGATCTGGTTGCTCCTGATCAGCGCGTGATCGTGACCCAGCCCCGACGCGTGGCTGCCCGCTCCGCCGCTGCCCGTCTCGCCGAGCTGCGAGGCACCGAACTGGGCGACGAGGTGGGCTATACCGTCCGCGGGGACTCCCGCGTATCCAGACAGACCCGGATCGAGATGGTGACCCCCGGCGTGCTGCTCCGGCGCATGCTGCGGGACCCCGACCTGCCTGGGGTGGGTGCGATCGTCGTGGATGAGGTCCATGAACGCCACATCGAGTCCGACCTGGTCTTCGCCATCGCCGCCCAGCTGCGGGAGTTGCGCGATGACCTGCTGGTCGTAGCGATGTCCGCGACGGTGGACGCCCAGCGTTTCGCGAATCTGCTCGGGGTACCGGAGGCGGTGGTGCACGTTCCAGCCCCGATCTACCCGTTGGATATCCACTACGCCGCTGCCGCGGATTCCATCACCCACCGCCGCAGCGATAGTCGCCCCGGCCAGCCCGGTTCCATCGAGGCCTTCATCGCCGCCGGGGTTCGCCGAGCTCTCGCGGAGACCGCCGAAGGCGACATCCTGGCCTTCGTCCCGACCATCCGTGGCACCGAGCTGCTCGCGCAGCAATTCGACTCCCCCGAGCTCGCCGCCTTCGCGCTGCACGGCCAGCTCAGCCCGAAGCAGCAGGCCGAGATCGTCAACCCGCGCGGGGCCACCAGCGCCAACTCCTCCCGCCGGGTCATTTTCGCTACGGACGTCGCCGAATCCTCGATCACGGTGCCGGGCGTGCGCGTCGTCGTGGATACCTGCCTGTCCCGCGTGTCCCGGCGCGATTCCTCCCGCGGCATGTCCGTTCTGGTCACGGAGTCCGCCGCCCAGGCCAGCTGCGTGCAGCGGGCGGGTCGTGCGGGCCGCGAGGGCCCGGGCACGGTGTTCCGCCTAATCAGCGCGGATGAGTGGGCCCGACTGCCGGAGTTTGCCGCCCCTGCGATCCAGACCAGCGACCTCACCGGCGCGCTGCTGGACGTCGCCGCCTGGGGCGCACCCATGGGTGAGGGTCTGGCGCTGCCGGACCCCTTCCCCCAGAACAACGCCGCTGCCGCCGCTGCCACGCTCCGCCAGTTGGGGGCGATCGACGCCGACGGAACCATCACCGAACTCGGCGAACTACTGGTCACGCTCCCCCTCGATCCGCGCCACGCCCGCGGTGGCCTACTCGCCAGCCGGCGCGTCCCGGTGGAGCTCGTGGCCCGTGTGCTGCAGTTTTTGGACGTCGCCAGCTCCCAACGTGCCCCGGCCGAGGCGGTCAAGGATATTTCGCCGAAGGATCCGGCGGTACGCAGGCTCGTCCGCTTGTTGCAGCCGCACGCCCCACGTGAGCTCAGCGACCCGCTGACCGGGGAGGACGCCATCGCCTACACGATCGCCTGCGCTCGGCCGGACCTGCTCGCCCGGCGCGTTGAGCCGGGGTCGGAGCGGGTGCTGACCGTGGGCGGCACCGGGGCAGTCATCCCGAAGGGCATGCCCGGGGTGGATGCGCCGCACAATGAGCAGTGGTTCGCGGTGGCGGATATCGGGCGCAGCGAATCGGCGTCCGCGCGGAAGTCCGGGACGGGTTCGATCCTGCGCTCGGCCATGCCGATCTCCGAGGAGCTGGCCCTGGCCGCAGCCGGTGGCGTCGTAAAGGAAAGGACCGCGAGCTACAGCGTGGAGAAGAAGCGGGTGCAGGCACGGGAACGGACGGTCGTGGGGGCGGTCGAGTTGAGCAGCGCCCCGGTCAAACCCAGCGCGGCGGAGGCGGAAGAGGCGGTGTCCGCCGCGATTGCGCAGGCCAGCCCGGAGCAGCTGGAGGAGATGCTCCAGCTCAGCGGGAACGCTCGCGAGCTGGTGAAACGCATGCAGTACCTGCACGACGCCGCTGCCGCTGGCTTCGAGCGTGCGTCGGGCTACCCGGATCTGCGGGCGGGGCTGCCGGAGGAGCTGTTGAGCTTTATCGCGGCGGATATTGCGGCGGGACGGCGGCCCGATATCGCGAGCCTGCTGCGCGGGCTGATCCCGTGGGACCAGCCAATCGACGAGCTCGCGCCGGAGTCCCTGGAGCTGCCGAGCGGGCGGACGCGGCGGCTGACCTACCCGGAGGTGCTGATCGGAAGCGCCGCGGATGGCGCTGTGAATGACGCGGCCAGCGAGGCTACAGACGAGGTCGTCCCGGAGAGCTCCGGCGAGGGGCAGGCCGAGCCAGCCCCCGAGATCCTCGCCGAACCCGTGGTGTTGGCGACGAAGCTACAGGACGCGTTCGGCCTCACGGAGTCCCCGCGCATCGCGGGCCGGCGGGTGCAATTCCACCTGCTTTCCCCGGCGCAGCGGCCGGTGGCAGTGACCGATGACCTGGCGAGCTTCTGGGCCGGTCCCTACCAGGGGGTGCGCAAGGATATGCGGGGCCGCTACCCGAAGCACGCCTGGCCGGAGGACCCGGCGGCGGGTTAAGGCAAAAGAAAAAGGAGCCCCGAAGGGCTCCTCGTACTGCAGTGCAAGCGGTTACCGGCGAGTGCTAGGCCCGGGGCTGATCCCCGTCGCTCGGTTCAGAATCCTGATGCGCGGTATCACCCGCCGGGTCCTCCGCACCCTCATGTTCAGCCCAGGCGAAGGCCGTGGGGCCCAGGGAGTTCCAGCTCGGTGGCGTCACCGGACCAGCGACGTCGGTGGACGCCGGCCCGCCGGGCGCACCGGCAACAGTTCCCTCAAAACCGGCGGGGTATTTAAAATTTTGCATCACCTGTGGCGGGATTGGCGTCCTCTTGTGGAGGAACCAGACCCCCGCGGCACAGACCAGGAGCAGCAACAAGCTACCCACCTGCAGGATCGTGGCGCTCACCATGAAGCACAGGGCGAGCACGATGGTGGCGCATACTGCGGTGCGACGCTCGGCCTTCAACATGGCCTGCCGTTCCTTGCCGCCCGGGGCAGAGTCCTCGGGGATCTTCCAGTTCAGGAGGCGTTCTACAGCCGGCTGTTCTAGGCCGCGACGGGGCAGTGCAAGCACAGCGGCCGCATAGAGGGCAACACCGAAGCCGCCCGCGAGAGCAAGAGCCACGAACAGGATTCGGATGAGCAGCGGGTCAACTTGGTAGCGGACCGCGATGCCTTCGCAGACACCGCTGATCCAGGCGCGGGAGCCGTCCTTCTTCGGCAGACGGTACGGGCGGGTTCGCCACATCTCGCTGACCGTTTGAGAGAAGGACGCCGACGTGGGTTGTTGGGAACCGGCAGCTGGATGCTCACCGCCGGATTGGTTGCTGTTGGTGAAATTCCTCATGCTTCTAACTCTGCTGATCCCAGCCCAAACACACATCGGGGAGAAACCCTGATTTTATCGGCTCAGGGTTTCCACGGGCGAGCCACAGTTCCCTCCCCTCCCCTGGCACAATATCGGGGTTTTACCCTGATGTGGGGCTCCGGGGGACGTGAAATACTGAATCCTATGACCGATACGCCCAACCAGCCACGCAGTGAGCTGCCGCACCCCTACCCCACGTACCGCCGTAATTCGGCGGACCGGGTCCTCGCTGGCGTGTGCTCGGGGTTGGCGGAGCACCTGGGGTTATCCACCCTGCTTATTCGGCTCATCGCGGTTGTGCTCTGTGTGATTCCCCCGGTAGCCCTGGGGTTGTACTGCGGAACCTGGGCGCTCACCGACGCCACACGGGGGACCAAGGCTGTGCGCGCTCGTTCCCACCGCTGGCTACTGCTCCTGGCTGCGGCGGTGCTGGTTACCTCCAGTGTTTCCTTCGACGCGGATGGCGGAATCATGCTCCCAGCCCTGGTCGCGATCCTTGGTGCGGTGTTGGTGTGGCGGACGTACCGCCCCGAGACTGCCGGGGACCCGGCAAACGCACCAGGTGACACCCCTAAAATGGCCGGCCCTTCATGGGTGCAGTGGGTATCTCTGATCGGTGGCACGCTGCTGACGCTCGGCGGAGTCGTGCTGCTGGTGTGGCAGCTTCTCGCTGAGAATAATTCGACTACGCCCCAGGTCCTCCTGTGGGCTGTGGTCGCCGCCTTGGCGCTAGTCGTGGGCTTCGGTGTGCTGCTGGTCCCGCTCTGGCTGCGCCTCTGGCGCATGGCATCTGAGAATATGCAGCAAAAAGCCGCCGAAGCCGAACGGCAGCGCATCAGCTCCCGGATTCACGACAGTGTGCTCCAAACCTTGGCGTTGATTCAGAAAAACTCCTCCGAACCCCATATCGTGGCAGCAGCTCGCAGCCAGGAGCGCCAGCTGCGCCAGTGGCTGTTCGGCGAGGGCGAATCCGTGGAGACCACCACCGTCATGGGCGCGCTGCGCGTGGCCTGCGGCGAGGTGGAGGACGCCTACGAAGTGCAGATCCGCCCTGTCCTCGTGGGCGAGGATATCCCCAGCACCCCGGAATCCATCGACCTGGTGCTCGCCGCCCGCGAGGCGATGGTCAACGCCGCGAAACACTCCGGATGCTCCGAGATCAGCGTCTATGCGGAGCTCAGCACCACCCGCATTGAGATCTTCGTGCGCGACCGGGGACCCGGCTTCGACCTCGATCAGGTTCCAACCGACCGCCATGGTGTGCGGGGCTCGATCATCGAGAGGATGGCTAAGGCTGGCGGTAGCGTGGAATTCGACACCACCGGCGGCACGGAAGTTATCCTCACGCTGCCACTGGATCCGAACAAACGCCTACGCCACAGTGGCCTCGAAGCCAACCCCAGCGGTCACACCGGCTCTGGTGGCCACGCCGGACCCGCCAACAACAGCGATCAGGAGGAAACCCCCAAGTAATGACCGACATCCGCGTCTTTTTGGTGGACGACCACTCCATGTTCCGTGCTGGTGTACGCACCGAACTCACGGGTGCCACCACCGCTGCCGGGGAGCCCATCACCATCGTCGGCGAGGCCGAGACCGTCCCCCAGGCCATAACCAAAATCCACGAAACCTGTCCCGACGTGGTGCTTCTGGACGTCCACATGCCCGACGGCGGCGGGCTCGAAGTCCTGCTCAACACGTTGGATACCGGAGCTCGTTTTCTGGTTTTGAGCGTGTCTGATTCCCCAGAGGACGTCATCACGCTCATCCGCGCCGGCGCCCGTGGCTACGTCACGAAAAACACCTCCGGGCCCGAGCTCGTCAGCTTCATCTCGCGGGTCCACTCCGGTGACGCGGTCTTCTCGCCGCGGTTGGCCGGCTACGTGCTCGACGCGTTCTCCTCCGTCGCCCCCTCCCCCGAGGTTCAGGCGCCCTCCCAAGATTTGGGACGCCAGCGCGGCGGCGTCCTGAAAGATGGGGCCGAAAGTACCGAGTCGGCCGGCTCGGCGGGCGGGAACCAGCCGAATCTCGACGAGCTGACGCCCCGGGAGCACGAGGTGCTACGGCTGTTGGCGCGTGGCTATACGTATAAGGAGATGGCCGAGCGGCTGTTCATTTCCGTAAAGACCGTGGAGACCCACGTGTCGAACATTCTGCGCAAGACGCAGCAGACGAACCGACGGTCGCTCTCCCGCTGGATGGAACGCAGAAACAGCTGAATCCGGCATAGAAAAAGGAGCCCCGAAGGGCTCCTTGGTGTGGGCTGTGCCGGAGGCGGTTTAGCGCTTCGGCAGAACCATCTTGAGGATCCACAGGAGGATCACCGCGCCGAGCAGGCAGGTCAGGAAGCTCCAGAACATGCCGCCGGAGTTGACGTTGAACAGGGTGAGGACCCAACCGCCGATGAAGCCACCGACGATACCAACGACGATGTTGGCGAGAACACCCATCTGCGCGTCGGTGCCCATGATCTTCGAGCCGATCCAACCCGCCAGACCGCCGATGATGATCCAGCCGATGAATCCGAGGGCCGGGGTTGCTTGTGCTGCGAGAATCAATGTATCCATGCCCTCCAGTCTGCCAGCACCTGCGGTTTTATGCCAGGTTTATTTTTCTAGGGCGAGTTATTCTAGCGATCGCGCCGCTCTCGGAGGGTGGCGTTGAGCCACTCCAGGAGCACGATCGCGTGGTTCTGTTCAGTGTCTTTCGCGCCATAGAGCAGCAGCACCCCGTCCTTCGCGGTCTGCTCGGTTTTCGCATCCGAACGGGGTGGCTTGGCGCCGGCCTCCTCGAGTTCCCGCAGTGCGTCCTCAATCTCCCCGTTATCGAGCGCATCATCCAGCTCCGTGCGGTAGCGGTTGCTGAAATCCGCGAAGCTCAGCTCACCCGAGTGGAAATCCTTGCGCAGCTCCGATGAGGGAGTCAGTTCCTTGGGCCAGCCCGTCAGGGGCAGATTCTCCTTGGATACTCCCCGTGGCCACAGCCGGTCGACCAGGAACCAGGCCTCTGCCTCGCCGCCGCTACCGCTGTTCTGGTCGCTGCTCTGCGCGCTCCCCTGTGCGCCGCTGTCTTTGACGACGTCGTAGACCCGTGCCAGTTCCATCTGTTCGCTCCTTCGTTCCGCTTATCTCTTCTTCCGCCCTCCACGGTACGTCCGCGGGTAACCTGGGGATATGTCTATGAATCTGAAGAAGGCCAAGGACGTCAACACTGCCGCTGTCATCGCCACCGGGCTCATCGGTGGCTGGCTCACCGCCCGCGAGACCGAGATCCGCCCGCTCGGTGGCGTGATTCTCGCTGCGGCCGGCGGTTACGCCGCCCGCTCCTGGAACGCCAAGGTTGGCGCGCCCACCGCCGCTGGGCTCACCGCCGGTTACCTCGGGGCCTTTGGCCTCTCCCACCCGCTGGCGAAGAAGATCGGCGCCTGGCCGGCTGTCCTCGCGGTCACCGCAGCATCCGCTGGTGCCGCGCACTTCCTCTCCGACGCGAAGTAAGCCCGCCCAGCCTTAGCTGAGCAGCGCGCCCACCATGGCCTCCGCCATGGTGTCGAGCCGGTCCTGCTGCTCCGCCGGGTCCCCGGTGAAGGCCACAGGCTCGGCCGCCACCTCCCACTGCAGGCCGGTGATGATGGAATCCATCGCTTTCTCCGCCCCAGTGGTATCGAATCCACCCCGGATCCACCAGGAGACCGGGGTGCCCTTCTTTTCCTCGTTGACCTCGTAAAACAGGGTGTCGAAGTAGTGCTTCAGCGCCCCGGAGATATAGCCGAAGTTCGCGGTTGTTCCGAAGATCACCGCGTCCGCTGCCAGGAGTTCCGCCTTATCCGGTTCCAAGGCCTGGCGCTCAACCACCTCGATGCGCGGCGCGCTCTCCCCCAGCGCCTCGGCGGCCTGCGCGGCAGCCTCCTGACACTTCTCAACCACCCGCCGGGCAATCGGCCGCACCGTATCCGTCGGGCTGTGGTGCACGATCAGCAGAGTTCGAGTGTTGCTAGCCATGCCCCCATTATGGCCACCCGCGGGCCCGGAAGTGGGCAAGATGGGAACCATGAGCACCGCACCACTGATCCTTCCCTTCCAGGGCGTTCGCCCACGCATCCACGAATCCGCCTATATCGCCCCCGGCGCGACCATCATCGGGGACGTCGAGATCGGCGCCGATTCCTCCGTCTTCTACGGCTGCGTCCTGCGCGGGGACGTCGGCCCGATCCGCATCGGGGAACGCACAAATATCCAGGACAACTCCGTCCTGCACGCGAACCACGACTCCCCCTGTGTCCTCGGTTCGGACGTCACCGTCGGGCATAAGGCCCTCGTCCACGGCTGCGAGATCGGCGACGGCGTCCTGGTCGGCATGTCAGCGACGATCCTCTCCGGTGCCCGTGTTGGTTCCGGAAGCCTCATCGCGGCTGGTGGCGTCGTCCTAGAAAACCAGGAGATCCCGGCGGCGTCGCTGGCGGCGGGGGTACCGGCGAAGGTGCGTCGTGAGATGAGCGAGCAGGCACAGCAGGGACTGGTCGAGCACGCGGGCCGCTACGTCGAGATCGCGAAGGGGCAGCCGGATCCGTCGGAGGCGATCGAGCTCGCTGAGGTGCGTTTCCGCTAGCTACTCCAGCTGCCGCTCACCACCTCGCGTCCGTCCACTCCCCTCGCATCCGCTTGCTCCCGCTCATTTTCCGGCCGCTGCCACCGACGTTGCAGGGCTTGGGCAGGACACTTCCTCACACCCCACCAGCGAGCCTTCTTCTGAGTTCGGCCCGGCACCCGATAGCATGAAGGGGCTATGGCCAGCACAGGTGGGAAAAGATTCCGTAACGATATCGAGGGCTTGCGCGGTTTCGCGATCGCCCTCGTGGTGATTTTCCACGTCTTCGTGGGCAAGGTGTCCTCGGGCGTGGATGTCTTCCTTCTGCTGGGAGGTGTGTTTTTCTTTGGCTCCCAGCTCGCGAATGCGCGCAACCCGAAGGGGCTGACATTCGTTCAGTCGCTCGTGCGCATCATCCGGCGGCTCTTCCCGCTGCTCGCGGTAGTCGTCGGCGCGACGTTGGCGGCGGGGCTGCTGCTCATGCCGCGGATCCAGCACCTGCAGCTATCTAAGGACGCGGTCGGCGCGCTGGCCTACATCACCAACTGGCAGCTGGCGTTTTCGGGCCGTGATTACAACACCGCCAGCTCCACGGTCTCGCCGTTCCAGCACCTGTGGAGCATGTCCGCGCAGCTGCAGATCTACGTCTCCTCCCTGATCGCGGTCACCCTGATCGCGCTCATTTTCCGACGTTTTTCCCGCAAGGCCTTGGCTGTCATTCTCACGGCAGTCACGGTGCTTTCCTTCGCCTTCGCGACGTACCAGCACGGCCAGGATCAGGCCGTGAACTACTACCACTCCTTCTCCCGCTTCTGGGAGATCGGACTGGGTGGCCTGCTGGGCATGCTGATCATGCCGCGTTCCGACCACGGCGAGAAGCCGCCGGCGCCGATCGTGCCGCCGCTGAACACGTGGGTGCGTCAGATCTTCGGCTGGCTGGGCCTCATCATGATCGCCTCCACCGGCCTGATCATGGATGGCGCCCAGACCTTCCCGGGCCCGGGCACGCTGTTCCCGCTGGTGGGTGCAGTGCTGGTGATCCTGGCTGGGCAGAACGGCAAGCCGGTGGGTGTTACCCGCATCCTGGAGAGCCGCTTCATGCAGTTCCTGGGCCGGATCTCCTACGCCCTGTACCTGTGGCACTGGCCGCTGCTGATCATCCTGGTGTCCTACACGGGCTACGACGCCCAGGCTCAGCCGCTGTTCGGCGTGGCCATCATCGCGGCCTCGGTGGTCATGGCGTGGCTGTCCAACCGCTTCATCGAGCGCCCGCTGCGTCAGACCGGCCGCCCGCGTCGCGCGCACGTGCTGTGGACCCCGAGCTACTGGTGGGAGTCCATCCGCGTGTGGCCGAAGACGGCCTACGCGATGGTGATCATCCTGATCGCCGGTGGCGTGGTCGCGGCGGCCCCGGTGGTGGCGAAGAACCAGGTCGAGGAGGGTGAGGAGCTCTGGCGCCTGGCGTCGAATGTGGAGAACTACCCGGGACCGTTGGCCTTCAGCAACGACGCCTTCGTCCCACCTCGTCAGCCCCTGGCCCCACCGTTCGAGGAGATGGGCCCGCTGCTGCCGCCGACGCAGCCGGATGGTTGCCAGATCGGCTTCGAGGAGGATCACCTGATCCTGAAGCGGAACTTCAACCGCTCCGAGGAGGACTGCGCCTACGGTGACCTGGACTCCGAGCGCACGGTGTACGTGATTGGTGGTTCCCACTCCGAGCAGTTCATCCCCGCGTTGGACGAGGTGGGTCGCCGCCAGGGCGTGAAGTTCATGCCGATCCTGAAGATGGGCTGCCCGGTCAACGCGAATGTCACGAAGTGGGATGGTTCGGACTTCCCGTCCTGCCGTTCCTGGTCGAAGAAGGTTGTGGACCACATCCTGGCCCACCCGCCGACCGAGGGCGTGTGGATGACCGGTTCCCGCCCGTCGGATATCGCGGGTAATGGGCCGGAGCAGGTGCCGCCGGAGTATGTGGATCTGGTGAAGCTGTTCACCGAGAACGGCATCCACAGCTACCTGATGCGCGATAACGCCTGGCACATCCAGCCGCCGGAGATGGGTGACCCGGTGCCATTCAACCTGCGCGAGTGCGTGGGCGAGATGGTGGACGGCACCCGCACCGCCACCGAGCGTGGCCGGAACTTCCCGGGTGTGCGGGACCGTTGGCGCCCGACGCCGGAGGAGATCGAGGAGATCAACGCGGAGTGCGGCACCCCGCAGGACGCCTCCCTGCTGCCGGAGGACCCGCAGTTCAAGGCTTATGCGGGTCTGGACGTGACGCTGCTGGATGTCACCGATGGCTTCTGTAAGGACGGCTGGTGTCCGGCGATCATCGGCAACCTGGTGGCCTACCGCGATCAGCACCACTTCACGAACATCTTCGCCTCCCGCTTCGCGGATGCGATTGAGTACCAGATGTACAAGAAGCCTCGTGGCGCGGAGGGCTCGGAGGATAAGGCCCGTAAGGCGCCGGATGCGCGGGCTGAGGAGTCCGGTGAGGTCACTCCCGGAGCCCCAGGGGCAGAGCAACCGGGTGCACCGGACGCTGGGCAGCCGGGCGCTGGTCAACCGGATGCCGGTCAGCCTGGCGCTGGATTGGACGCCCCGAGCCCGGATGAGATTGGGCAGCACCCGCCGGTGCAGGCCCCGGCGGTTCCCCAACCCGCTGCCCCGGCCGGCGACTTTTACTAGCTAAGTTCCGGGGCTCGGACCCCCTAACTGAACAAACCCCAGCGGCTTACCGCTGGGGTTCTTTCATGCGTGTTGCTTCTCTCTTGCAGCTAGTGGCGTTCTTGGAATTTTTAAGAGATCAGATCCAGGGGCATGTCGGAAATATCGCGCAACCGTCGCCCGTGCACCAGCATTTCGAGAATTTCCTGAGCGTCTTCCGAACCTGCTTCATGCACCGCTTTGCGCAGTTCAGGAAGCGCAGCGTGGTACACCATGTCAATGTCACCGGTGCCCAAGGCCAAGGAGGCGATCCTCGAAATCATCGGCTCCGCGGTAATCGCAATGATGTGCGGGGCGCGCCCCTTCCGGTTGCGAATCAGGTTGAGCGCCTCACTCCGTGTGTTCTGCGCGCGGTCGGAGCGCATGGTGAATTTGCAGCTGACAACCGCATGCAGAAACCGAGAAGAGGAAGGCTGCGTATTGGATGCACGCATGGGAGAAAGCAAACCAGCCTGTTCATCCACGAACTCCAATTCGGCGTTCAACGCTTCATCGCTATAGGCATCTCGCGTGACGAGGATGTCCGGCGCGATGGAATAAGAGTTCCCTAGCACCGCGGCGAGGGTTGGCTTGTTTTCGATTTCGACCGCCAAGTCCCCAAGGTGAAGATAAGGCTCATAGCGAGCGACGTGACTCGCACGGTGGGAGGATCCCACGACGTCGACAAACCAGTTTCCTGGCTGCACAGCCGCCATCGACCGGATCGTTGTACGCAGAAAGGTGCCGACCGCGTTCTCGAAGTTCGATCCCGCCGTCTGCCCCGCTAGCTTCTGCCGCACAGGCACGCCCAGGTTCTCCGCCAGGTGCAGCGCAACATCCCGACTAGCTCGGCTGTTCTTATCTGCATTCGAGGCGATGCCTTTATCGGAGATCGCCAAGGTTCCCGTATCGATGAGCTCTTGAATGAAATCTTTACGAGCCTGCGAAAGGACAGCTGGGTTCATACGTGGGCAATTCATATCTAGCTAGTCATTTCGAGCAATTGGGCCGCCCCATACGGAAATGCAGGCAGCGAACCATCGGGGATCGGTTCCTTATTGAGCGCAGAGGCGATTCTCTCGCCGATGGCACGTGCAACCGGCGGTGGAAAAGCGTTCCCGACCTGCCTCCACGCCGCGGTTTTGCGGCCCATCCACTTCCAGTCCTCTGGAAATCCCTGGATCACCCCACCCATCTGGACAGTCAGCCTAGGCATCTCCTCGTTCGGGTCCTCGGTGAAATCCGCGCCAGGAGCCTCCTCCGCGATAGACGAGCCCTTCACCCCCAGCCTCTTCCATGCCGCACGCGCACGCGAAGGCCCCACGTCCGGGCCCCCATGCTTCTTACTTCCGCCAACCAGTGTTGGGGCGATATCTTGCGCACCTGCTGCCCAAGCGGTCGCACCTGGCCAACCGCGAGAGGACATCAGATGATGCAAAGCCTCTCCCACCGTAGTGCGATGCGAGACCGGCTCAGGCCAGGCAAAATATTCTGCATATTCATGCTGCAGCGCCACCATAATAAATCGTGGCCGGAGCTGCGGCACCCCATAATCGGCGGAAATGACCAGCTCCCAGAACACGGTATAGCCCATGTCATTCAGCTCTTCGATGAGCTCGGCGCGGTAGGCCTCGAAACGCGGCTGTGCCATGCCTCGGACATTCTCAAGCATCACCGCTCGGGGCCTTGCGATCCTGACCAGCTGCAGCGCCCGCGGGAAAAGATCCCGCTCATCATCCTTTCCGAGCTGCTTACCCGCGATGGAAAATGGAGGGCAGGGCACGCCACCAGCGAACAAGTCCAAGTCCTCGGCATAAGGTTCGATATCGAAACTCAGCACATCTTCGGCGAGAACGTTCCAACTAGGCCTATTTGCCCTTAACGTCTCTACCGCATCTGGGTCGATCTCAACGGCGGCGAGATGATCAAACCCAGCTTGCTCCAGACCTAGCGCCTGCCCCCCTGCACCAGCGCAGATCTCCACCGAAGTTAAAGCCTCCGCCTTGAAGGCGGGCACTGCATCATCATTTCCAGTCATGGTTTACTCCGCTGTCCAAGTCTTCTGGCTCCAGTGAGCCAAGTCAATCTGTTCGATTACCGCCGAACCTCGCGCCCGTCCACCCCCAGCTGCGTGCAAAGGACAACGAACGTAGTGGTGCGTCGCACAAACTAACCTGCGCACTCTCGGAAGTTTTCGCCTGTTAGTCTAGCAACGAGCCAGACAAGGATACCCCTTATTCGCTAATATGTTCGATTAATTCGCTCCGAACCGCTCAGTTCCTCCCTGCCATGCCACACATCGTTTTTCTCGACGCCAACGTGCTGACCAGCACCACCGTGCTGCGGTGGCTTTTCGACCTGCGCGCAGCACTGGTCGGTGAGGGGTGCGAACTGCGGCTCGTGACGTCCTTAAAAACCCTGTCGGAGACCGGCGCCACGATGAACTGGCGCGTACCGCAATCCACCGGTGCGCAGCGGGATCAGCGGATGGCGGAGCTGCGCCGCGAGATGGACGACGTCCTCCCCCACTATCCCAAGGACCTCGCCTTCAGCGGGAAAGACCCCGGCGACTACCACGTGCACGCCGCCGCAACCGCCTGCGAAGCCACCACGCTGCTGAGCTTCAACCGCCCCTCGGACTTCACGAAGAAGCCCGCCCGGGAGAGCTACCGAGTCACCAACCCCGACGATTTCCTCCACGAACTCGGCACCACCCATCCCGGTGCGTTGGCGCAGGCCGTGGCCGCGCGCACGGGCAAGAAGGGCACGGATGAGGAAGGCACAGCAAACATCGCCTCGCTGGTTCTGCAGCTCAAGAAAGCACGATGCCCCCGGCTCGCGAAACTGCTGCCGGGGGCACTGGGAGGCTAAGCTGGCCGCGCTAGTGGCGCCTTAGTCCTGTGTGGCGAGATCAAACTTCCAGGCGCTGCCCTCAAGATCACCGCTGCTATCCAAGTCACTGACCAGGTAGGCCTGTCCCCCGCGGTAACCCACGTACTCCGCATCCTCGAGGTCGCCGCAGTAGCTGAGTTTCTTGGTCGCCCCCTCCTTGAGGCGCAAACGCTCCGGGTCGCGGTCCAGCTTGAGCGCGCTACCCGTCGGGAACACGACGCGCATATCCGGGACGTGGAATTGGAAGGCGAAACGATCAGTCTCCCGTCCCAGGCGGAACGTCGCGTCCGCGCAGACCTGCGCCTTGTCAACGTCGATCTTGTCGACGGTGATCTTTGAGCCCGAGTAGCCGTCGTCCTTGACCTTCTGCGCCTCCCCAGTCTTGGCAACGTTCTTGCCCAGCTTCTCCCACAGCGGGGAGGAAACCTCGACCGGTTCGACGTTGACCGGCAGGTACTCCGGGGAGTCGAAGTCCGTCAGGTCCTTGCTTGCGGTGGCCTCGCGGTCCTGAATGTCCAGGTTTGTCAGCTGGCTGGCCAGCGGCTTCAGCGCGTCGCACGTCGCCGGAGTGGACAGGGTGCCCACGAACAGGCCGCTCTTGCTGTAGTAGGTGCACTTTTCGGTCGGCTCGGTGGACAGGTAGCCGTCCTCGCTCTTTTCCTGCGCGGTCCAGCCGCGCAGACCGTCGCTGCTCAGGGAGACGCTGTCGTCCGGCACCGAGAAGCTGGACGACGAGCTGTCGATCTCCATGGTGACAAGGACCTCGCCACCATCGGCGGTCTCGTACCAGCCCTGGCAGGTCTCCTCGTCGCCGGAGACTTGGACGTCCTTGAGGCCAACGGAGTTCCAGAACTCTTCCCCCAGGTCGCAGTCGGCGAGCTTGTTCTTGGAGACGTGCTTCGCGATCTGCTCGTTATCCCAGCCCAACGGCCCTTTTTCGGTACCGCGAGTGGACTGGTAGACCCACAGTCCCGCGTAGACCAGTGCCGCGATGACGACGACGGCTAGTGCGGTGAACGCCCACGGCTTTAGGTTCTTGCGGGGCTTGTCTTGCTGCCCCTGCGGCGGTTGACCCCCAACGGGTCCCTGTGGGCCCTGTGAACCTTGTGGCGGCGGGGCACCGTTGCCGGCGGGCTGCTGCGCAGGCCCGTTGGCTGGCTGGGACGGCACGCCCCAGTCGTATGGCTGGTTCTGGTTAGGCGAATTCACGTCAGGATTCCTTCTCAGGTGGCGTCCAGCTCCCTTTCATCGGAGCACAACAAGAAACACGGTATCGCACGCGAAATGGTCTCGTGCGGATAGTGCAAATGTGCGGGTAGAAGGCCAATCGGGGAAGTTCGGTAGAGCGGAGCATTCGCTCCCAGTGATCTGATAAATTCCTGTTAGAAAAACCCGTCGATGCTGGCCGGAAGGAAGCACATGGCCCACTACGACCTTTATCAAGCTCTCAATCTCGACCGCTCCAAGGCACCGGACGAGATCAGCGCCGAACTCTCCGAACGCCTGGAGAACAACGAGCTGGACAATATCGGTGGCCGCGAGGAAGTGGAGATCGCCCGCTCCATCCTGGGTGATCCACAGAAGCGCACCGCCTACGATTCCCGCCTGGATGATCCGAACGCGCCTGAGGTGGACGTCAACGCCCTCCGCCAGCTCGCCGCCGCGGACTTCTCCGCAGGCGCTGCGCCGACGGGCGATCACGCAGCCGGCGCCGGTGTTGCAACTGGTGCTGCCGGTGCCGCAGGCGCAGCGGGCATGGCTGGCGCAGCAGGTGCCCAGCACTCGCAGGAGAAGCAGGGCCCGTCGCTGGGCGAGCGCTTCAAGGAGGCCGGTACGAAGACCCAACAGCAGGTCGCGCCCGCCGTGGAGAAGACCAAGAAGGAGTTCGGCCGCTCCTCCAAGATGGCAATCCTCATCACCGCGATCGCCACGGCCGTCGTGATGCTGCTGATCTTCGCCGCCGTGAGCCTCTTCGGCGGCAAGGGCGGCGATAACGTCACCGGAAAGGGTGCGCCGAATAAGAAGATCGAACAACTGTTGAAGCTGCGCGACCGGGACAAGACGGATAAGTGGATCCGGGAGAATATCCACATCAAGGCCCAGGATGCCCTGATCGACGAGCTGGATCTCAACGATGATTACCGTGGTATCGACCGCTACCTGGGTGCTGAGGACCCGAAGGCCCTGTACACCGTCGATGACCAGGACTTCATGCGCCTGTCCATGAACTTCGACGAAGACAAGGTCAAGGACGCGTACAAGAACAGCCAGCTCAAGAAGAGCTACACCGTCCAGATCGGTGATAAGAGTGGCCGTGACACCGGCCAGCGCCTGGACGTCGTTGAGCTGGAGGACGGCAAGCTCGTCGTGAAGTTCTACGACGTGGGCTCGCAGAGCTGGGCCGATTTCGTCGAGGACTTCGACGTCGACGACATCAGCTCCGGCAGCAAGTCCTCTTCCTCTTCCAAGGGCTCCTTTGGTGACTTCTGGAGCGAGCTGACACGACAAGCATTCGGCGATTAATTCGCCGCCGCGACGATCGCCGGGGCACCCTCCGCCGCGGTGGCCCGCAGCGACCAGTCCGCCAGCCGGGTGAGGTCGGTGCGCTCCGGGGAGATCTCCAGGATGCGGGCGCCTGCGGCCTTCGCGACCTGCGGCAGGCCCGCGGCCGGGTAGACCACGCCCGAGGTGCCAATGATGACCACCAGGTCAGCCTCCCGCATCGCGGCCTCGGAGGCATCCCACTCGCGGTGCGGCAGCGGCTCGCCGAACCACACCACGCCCGGGCGGATGGGGTTGCCGCACAGGGAACAATTCGGCGGGGTGACGCGCTCCAGCTGCTGATCGGGGAACTCAGGGGTGCGGGCGGGCTTGTGGCAGATGGCGCAGCGGTAGCTGAAGAGGCTGCCGTGCAGGTGCGAGATCCGCTTGCTGCCCGCCCGTTCGTGCAGGTCGTCGATGTTTTGGGTCACCACATGCAGGTTGATGCCCCGCTCGGAGGCCCAGGAGGAGTTCTCCCACTCGGCTATGGCCACGTGGCCCGCGTTGGGCTGTGCCTGCTGGCAGACATGCCCGCGCCAGAGGTACCAGGCGTACATGGGGTCAGGATCCTTGGCCCAGGAGTCCAGGGAGGCCATATCCTGCGGGTTGATGCGCTCCCAGATACCTGTCTGCGCGTCGCGGAAGGTGTCCAGCCCGGAGTCCTTACTCATTCCCGCGCCGGTGAAGACGACGACGTTACGCGCGCCCGTCAGGACGTCGATCAGTTCTTGCGGTAGGCCGTCGTTCAGCGTGAAAACACCAGAGTTCGTGCTCATGGCCCAAGGCTAGCCCGTGGCTGGTCGTGCCGGGTTCGGGTTACCCAAGAAGCTGCTCGCCCCTCCTGCCCGGAACCAGCCCGGCGCCCAGCTCAGCAGCAGGAAAGCAAGCTGCACTCTGCGAGTTCCACTACTCCGGCCGGGCTGGTGCACCTCGACCCTGGGGTTCTGCGAGCCGTGTATCGAATTGGCTACTAGCGAGTTTCCGGTCAGCGTAGGTGATGAGATCGAGCACGTCGTCCGCATAGTAGCCACGTTGTCCTTGTGGACCCACAGACTTTGACCGCAAGATTCCGGCCTCCTCCAAAAAATCCAGTGCTTGACGGGCACTCGCAGGAGCCTTCCCATAGATGCGGTTGACCGTAGCCACCGTGACCACTGGGTGTTCCGGCAAAGCCTCCAAGAGGCGTATCACCAGGGAGTCCCGGCGCAGTTCTCGCACCTTCCCGCTAGCCTTCCTCGCAGCATCGACTTGCTCCGCCCACTGCTGTTCCATAGCGCTCAATTCATTCGAAAGCTCTTCTGCCTGGCCCACTGCCACATCAGCCGCTTCAACGAATAGGTCGAGCCACCCGGAAAGGTCCCCCTCCCGGAACTTGGTCAATCCCTCGACGTAGCGCTGCGACCATGTTCCCAGAACGAGGCTGATGGGCAGGAGGGTTTTCGGCGCGAGGCCACGGCGTTGAAGGACCCCATGAATGAGTGCTCGACCGACCCGGCCGTTCCCATCTGCGAACGGGTGAATCGTCTCGAATTGTGCGTGGACAATCCCCGCCTGGAGAAGCGCACCGTGGGTTGCACTATTCAGGTATTCAACGAGGTCTTCCATAAGTTCCGGAACGTATTCTGGCGGGGGCGGAACGAACTCTGCTCCAATTGGGGTGAAGTCCCCGCCACCGATCCAGTTTTGTTGCTCACGTACGCCTACAGGGATCCTCCGCCCACCGCCGATGAGCTGCTCCTGCAGACGCTCCAGCATGTCGACCGTGATTGGACCCAGCGCTTCGAATTGTTCCTCCACGCTACGGAGCACGGTGAGGTTGCGAGCCACCGCTGCAGCATTCGGTTTGAATCCCCGGACATCCTCACTCTGCGCGAGTTCTGCAAGAGCAATCTTGTCTACCCTCGGCGCAATCCCCTCGATCTTGGAAGAAGCAACTGCCTCCGAACGCATCAGCCATCGGGCGATGCTCTCCAACTGCGTGGCGCCTTGTAGCCGCCCAAGCTGCAAAATCTTCCGCTCCACAACGGCCGCTTTGTACGACACGTCGTCGTCGACAAGTAGCGGTGCACCACGCCGGCCCTGCATCAAAAAATCTGGGACAAACGCGCGGAAGTGTCCACCAGCCTTATCGCGTTTCGGCACCCCTGGTGCATCGATTGGGTGCCAATGCTGATCAACGTAGTGCCCCATACACGCCTCTTCCTGGGTAGCCGGGCTACGGCTCACGCCCTGGGCGGCAAGCCAAGACTTATCCTTTAGTGATTAAGGGCTACACCTTCGGCTCAAGGTTTATACCTTAAGCGTTAAAGGGTAACTCTTCGGCTCAAGAGTACCCTTTTAACTTTTATCCCAGCACCCTGGTTTAGACCTGATCGATCGGCTTGATCATGATCGTCTCCACATCCATGTGCGCGGGCCGGGCCGCGATCCAGCGCACGGTTTCGCCGATATCCTCCGCCACCAGGTTCTGCACGCCCTCGTAGACCTCGTCCGCGCGGGCTTGATCCCCCTTGAAGCGGTTTAGCGAGAAGTCGGTAGCAACGCGGCCCGGGTCCAGCTGGCAGACGCGGATGCCGTCCTCGGCGAACTCCATGCGCATCACGTCCGTCAGTGCGGTCTCCCCGAACTTCGCGGCGTTATAGCCCGCCCCGTTCCGGTATGCGCCACGCCCGGCCATGGAGACCACGTTGATCACCTGTGGTGCCTGCCCGGCCTTGAGCTGTTCGTATAGGGCGCGGGTGACCTGCAGGGTTCCCATCACATTGGCCTCGAACATCCAGCGCCAGTCCGCCGGGTCGGTCTCCACGATGGGTTCCAGGCCGCGCGCCCCGCCCGCATTGTTGACCAGCAGGTCAACGCTGCCGAATTCCGCGGCGAGCTGTTCGGCCACCGCGTCGATGGAGGCCTGGTCGGTGACGTCGAGGACGATGACGGTGGCCTGGCCGCCGGCGTCCTGAATTCGGGCCTGTACCTCCCGGAGGCGGTCCTCGCGGCGGGCGGTGAGGACGACGTGCCAGCCGTCGGCGGCGAGTGCTTCTGCAGCGGCGGCCCCGATGCCTGCGGAGGCCCCGGTGACGACGGCGGTGCGGGTGTTATCCGTGGTGTTAGTCATGCCCCTCAGGCTAGTCGGCACCGCAGACACGCGCGCCGATTCGCCGACGGGGACCTAGTCCCGGTCGCTGCTCACCCGGTCGGTGCTCACAGAGCCCGGCCGTCCCGCAACGAGTGTGGCCGGCCCCTGCACAGCGCCGATAGCCACGGCCACAACGAGCATGACCACTGCAGCGCCAACGTAGAGCGCCAGCGGCGACCACCCCGAGTCCACCAGGTAGCCGACGACGAGCGGGCCCATGATCGCACCGATGCGCCCCACGCCCAGCGCCATGCCCACGCCGGTGCTGCGCAGGTGGAAGGCGTAGGACTGCGGGGTAATCGTGTACATGCCGGTCACGCAGCCGTTGAGCAGCATGCCCACGGCCACGCCCAGCGCCAGCATGAGCACCGGGAAGTCCGTGCTGAGGATGAAGGCAACCAGGACCCAGCCCGCCGTGAGGGCGAAGATCACCAGTGTGGTGCGGGTGCTCAGTCGGGTGGTCAGCAGACCGAAGAGCACGGAGCCCACCGTTCCGCCCAGGGCGAGCATGATCCCGCCCAGCGTGCTGAGCTGCTCGCTCAGCCCCACCTCGGTGAGCAGTTTTGGGGTCCACTGATTCGCGAAGTTGAAACCGAAGTTCACCAGCGCGAAGCCCAGCCACAGCAGCAGGGTGTTGCGCAGCAGCTCCGGGCCCAGCAGGTCGCGGGCACGGCCCCGCTCTGCAGCCGAGGGGACCGCGACGGTCACCCGCTGCTGATCCTCCGTGCCAGCCGGCACCTTGCCCATGCGCCGGGCCAGACGCTGGAGGGCGGCGTCGTCCCCGCGGGCGGCGAGGGTCTCCGGGGTCTCCGGAACGAAGAAGAGCACGGCGAGCAGCGCGACCGTCGTCAGCACCGCGCCAGCGAAAAACACGACACGCCAACCATGATCCGGGATGAGGGTGGAGGCAATCGTGCCGCACAGGGAGGCACCCAGGCCGTAGCCCGCGGCGTAGATCGCCATCGCCAGGCCGCGGAAGCGCAGATTGGAGAACTCGGAGGTCAGCACGGTCACGCACGCGAGCACGCCGCCCACGCCGATGCCGGTGATCACGCGGTACACGAACAGCTCCGGCACGCCGCTGCTGAACCCGGTGGCAATCAGCCCGGCCAGGGTGATCACCAGGGAGATCACGATCAGGCGCTTCCGGCCGAAGCGGTCGGCCAGCGGGGCCAACGCCACCGCACCAACCCCCACGCCGATCAGCGCGGAGGCCAGCAGCCAGCCGAGGGTGGCGCCGCTGAGATCAAACTCCTTAGTCACCGCATTGGCGGAAAAAGCCATCGCGACCAGGTCATAGCCGTCCAGGGCGTTGACGAAGGCGGCGACCGCGATGATGAGCCACTGATAACCGGACATCCGGGTGTTATCGATGAGTTGGCGCAGATCCATCAATAATCCTTAAATTCTGCGTAGCCCCGCCGGTCAGGGGGCGTGAAACTACGTATCCATTGAACTGGGAATAAACCTAGCCATTGGGGCGGACAGAAAGAATTTCAGCCCTTAAGATTCGAATAATCTGTTCGATCTCTGCCTCCTTCAGGGGTGAAGGCAAGGTGAAGCGGAGGGCGGATTGCGCCACCTCCGGGCTATAGCCCATCGCTAGCAACACCGGGGAGGGCTCGGACTGGCCCGCACGGCAGGCCGATCCGGAGCTCACCGCGAAGCCCGCGGTATCCAGCGCCACCAGCAGGGACTCACCGCTGACCCCCTCGACGACGAAGGAGGCGTGGTTGGGCAACCGCTCGGTGGGGTGCCCGGTCAGCGCCGCCCCCGGCACGTCCGCGAGCACGGCCTCGATCAGCGCGTCACGGGAGGCCATGAGTTCCACGGCGCGGGTGCCGATCACCGCACGGGTGGCGGCGACGGCAGCAGCGAAACCCGCAGCACCGGCGATATTGCTGGTGCCCGCGCGCCGCCCATTTTCCTGCTCCCCGCCGTGGATGACGGGCTCTAAGGCGATATCCCTGGGCAGGAGTAGGGCGCCCATGCCCTGCGGTCCGCCGAATTTATGGGAGGCCACCGCCGCGCTGGTTACTCCAGCACCGGGCCAGCCCCCGTCCGCGAAGCTCACCGGCAGGCCGGCGGCGGCCTGGACGGCATCGATGTGAAGGGAAATCCCCAGCTCGCGGGCGGTGGAGCTGAGGTTTTCGATGCTGCTCACGCTGCCGACCTCCGCATTGGCCAGGCCCACGGCGACCAGCGTGGTATCCGCGGTGAGGAACTCCCGGGCGGCGGTATCGAGCACGCGTCCCGTCGCGTCGACGGGCAGGTAGTCCACGGTGAAGCCGTGGATGCGTCGCAGGTAGTCCACGCTGGCCAGCACAGAGGAGTGCTCGGCCTTCGTGGTCACGACCCGGCGCCCGCGCGGATTGGCGAGCGCGCGTCCGATGATGCCGAGGTTATTCGCCTCCGTCCCGCCGGCGGTGAAGATCACGCCGTCTGTGGGGACGCCGAACGCCCGCGCCACCGTGGTGCGGGCGTGGTCGAGCTCCCGGTCCGCTCGGTGCCCGGCGCTGTGCACGCTGGCGGCATTACCCGGACCGGCGTCCCACACCCGGTTCATCGCCTCCCGGGCGGCCGGGTGGAGCGGTGCGGTGGCGGCGGCGTCGAGGTAGCGGGACATTAGGCCGGATCCAGAGCGTCGAGCCCCAGGTCAAGGGAGCCTGCGGAGTGGGTGAGCTTGCCGACGGAGATGACGTCCACGCCGGTGGCCGCGAGCTCCGCGACCGTCTCCAGGCTGACGTTGCCGCTGGCCTCGGTGGCAGCGCGGCCGTCGATCAGGGCCACGGCCTCCGCGAGCTCGGCGGGGCCGAAGTTATCCAGCATGATGCTGTCCACCCCGGCGGCCAAGACTGGCTCGATCTGGTCCATGCGGTCGACCTCCACCTCAATGTGGGTGGTGTGGCCGACCCGGTTGCGGACGACGCGCAAGGCCTCGGTGATCGAGCCCTCCCCGAGGCTGGCGGTGAGTGCGGCGAGGTGATTGTCCTTGACCATCACGGCGTCGGAGAGCCCGTAGCGGTGGTTGTGGCCGCCGCCGACGCGCACGGAGTGCTTCTCGAAGGCCCGCAGGCCAGGGGTGGTTTTCCGGGTGTCGACGATGCGGGCATTCGTGCCTGCGACGGCGCTGACGTAGCGGGCGGTCAGGGTAGCGATCGCGCACATGCGCTGCGCGAAGTTCAGGGCGATGCGCTCGGCGGTGAGCACGCCGCGGGCCGGGCCCTCGATGACCGCGAGCTTTTGCCCCGCGGTGAAGCGGGTGCCCTCGGCGGCCAGCTCGGTCACGGTGATCGCCGGGTCGGTGAGCTCGAAGGCGGCGCGGACGACCTGCCCGCCGGCGAAGACCCCGTCCTCGCGGGCGGTCAGCGCGGTGCGGAGGCGGGCGTCGGCGGGGATGGTCGCCTCGGAGGTGATGTCTCCCCACGGGGCGTCCTCGGCGAGGGCGGCGCGGACGGCGGTGGTGATGGTGTCTTGGGTGAGCATGGGGCCTTTCGGGTTCTTCTACAGGTCTTGTTGTCGTGGGGCTTGTTGCCGTGGGGCTTGTCGCCGCGTTGTGCTAGCTGGTCAGGGTGCTTTCCTGGGCGTCACGTTCCGGCGGGGACGGCCCGCAGGAAACGGGAGTTAGCCTGGGCCGGGTCTGTGCGGGGATAGTCGCGGCGGCGGTGGGCTCCCCGGGATTCGGTCCGGGCCTCCGCCGCGGTGGCCACGAGTTGCGCGACGGTGGCGATGGCGCCGGGGGTCTCCGCGAGCCGCTGCCGGGCCTGCCGGATGCCCTCGCCGGTTCTTTCGACGTCCAGCCCCTCGCCCACGGCGTTCCGCGCAGCGGAGTCACCCTGTGCGGCGGCGTCGTCCTGCCCGGCGTCGTCCTGCCCGGTGCCTTCCGGCAGCGTCAGTTCGACGTCCAGCACACGCCCCTCGGCGGTCGCGGTGGCCAGGCCCGTGGGTTGCTGCCCCCGGTCGCCGGGGGTCTGCGCGGCGGCGTCCTTGCCAGCTGCGGCGGCGAAGACCAGCGCCTCCAAAAGGGAGTTCGACGCCAGACGGTTCGCCCCGTGCACGCCGGTCCGGGCGGCCTCACCAGCTGCGTAGAGACCGGGAACGCTGGTGCGTCCGTGCAGGTCGGTGGCGATTCCGCCCATGCAGTAGTGCGCGGCCGGGGCGACCGGAACGAGCTCGTGGCGCCAGTCGATGCCCTGCGAGGCGAGCATCGCGGTGATGCCTGGGAATTCCTCGGTCAGCTGCGGGATGTGGCGGGCGTCCAGCCACACGTTCTCGGTGTGCTCGTGCAGGGCGCGGCACACCCCGGTGGCGACGACGTCGCGGGGCGCGAGCTCTGCGCTCGGGTCGACGTTCTTCAGGAAGCGCTGGCCCGCATCATCGAGCAGCACTCCCCCGGCCCCGCGCACCGCCTCGGAGATGAGGAAGTTGGTGCCCGCCAGGACAGTGGGGTGGAACTGGACGAACTCCATATCCGCCAACACCGCCCCGGCGCGGGCCGCCGCGAGGATCCCAGCACCCGTGCACACCCCACCGCTGGTGGAGCGCGGGAAGATGCCGCTATATCCGCCGGTGGCGACGATGGTCGCATCCGCACGGAGGTCTATCGTGTCACCCGCGCGGCGCACCCGGGCGCCGGTGACCACGCCATCCGTGAGAAGCAGTTCGGCCAGTTGGCAGCCGGGGTATTGGGTGATCCCACCACCCTGCGAGCCACCACTGCGTTCGCCCGCCTTCTGCTCAACCTTCTCTGCCACCTTCTCCGCGAGGAAGGCGTGCAGCGCCGCGCCGGTGCGATCACCCCAGGCGTGGACGATCCGCTCCGCGCTGTGCGCCGCCTCCAGCGCGAGCGCAGGCGTGCCATCCGGGAGCAGGTCGGCGGGGAAACCGGCCGCGAGCAGGCGGCGCACCGCCACCGCGCCTTCCGCGGCCAGGAACTCGACCGCCCGGGCCTCCTCGGTGCCCGGCGCGACCAGCCCCGCCCCCGCGGCCAGGGTGTCCGCCACGTGCGCGGTCACGCTATCGGCCGGGTCGATCGCGGCGGCGATCCCACCCTGCGCGAGCTGCGTGGCACCCCGGCTGGCGGCGATGCTGTCACCCGGATAGATCAGGGCGACCTCGGCACCAGCGGCCGCCGCGGTGAGCGCGGCGACCATGCCGGCCACCCCGGAGCCTAGGACGTTGACCTGCGGCATCAGTGAGGCTTCGCGGCCAGCATGCGCTCGAGGGCAACCTCGGCGTGCTCGGCGACGGCCTCGTCCACGGTGATCTGGTTGACCACCTTGCCGTCCACCAGGGACTCCAGCGCATAGGCCAGGTACGCGGGGTGGATGCGGTACATCGTGGAGCACGGGCAGACCACCGGGTCCAGGCAGAAGATGGTGCGGTCCGGGTACTGCTGGGCCAGGCGGTTGACCATGTTGATCTCGGTGCCGATGGCGATGACGTCGCCCGGCTTCGAGGCCTCCACCTCGCGGCGGATGACTTCGGTGGAGCCGGAGACGTCCGCGGCGTCGACGACCGGGGCCGGGCACTCAGGGTGGACGACAACGCGCACGCCCGGGAACTCAGCGCGCGCCTTTTCGATCTGGGCGACGGTGAAGCGCTTGTGCACGGAGCAGAAGCCGTTCCACAGGATCACCTTCGCCGCCCGGATCTCCTCGGCGGTGTTGCCGCCCAGCGGCAGGTGCGGGTGCCACATGATGATCTGCTCGTCCGGGATTCCCATGGCGCGGGCGGTGTTGCGGCCCAGGTGCTGGTCCGGCAGGAAGACGACCCGCTCGCCGCGCTCAAAAACCCAGTCCAGGACGGTGCGGGCGTTCGAGGAGGTGCAGACGATCCCGCCGTTGCGGCCGCAGAAGGCCTTAATGTCCGCGGCGGAGTTCATGTAGGTCACCGGGATCAGCGGTGCCTTGTCGGCGACGGCACCGTCAGCAGCAACGTCCCCGTTGGTACCCAGCACCTCGCTGAGTTCCTCCCAGCAGGCCTCGACCTGGCTGATGTTGGCCATATCGGCCATGGAGCAGCCCGCGGAGAGGTTCGGCAGGATCACGGCCTGGTTGTCCTGGGAGAGGATGTCCGCGGTCTCCGCCATGAAGTGCACGCCACAGAAGACGAAGGCCTCGGCCTCCGGGTGGGCCTTCGCCGCCTGGGCGAGGTTGAAGGAATCACCCACGAAGTCCGCGAACTTCACGATCTCGTCGCGCTGGTAGAAGTGGCCCAGGATCTTCACCCGGTCGCCGAGGGTCTCGCGGGCGGTGGTGATCATGGCG
This sequence comes from Corynebacterium sp. UMB9976, assembly GCF_030212265.1. Classification (NCBI taxonomy): domain Bacteria; kingdom Bacillati; phylum Actinomycetota; class Actinomycetes; order Mycobacteriales; family Corynebacteriaceae; genus Corynebacterium; species Corynebacterium sp. UMB9976. The sequence continues at coordinate 7,701 of NZ_JASODY010000013.1, read as the reverse complement.
TCCAGCTCGTCCGGGGTGGCGGTGGTATAGCGCTCCGGCAGCACGCCCTGGCGGGGTGCGGCGGTCGGGAAGTCATCGCCGTGGGAAGCGCCCGGCCCGTAGGAGGAGTTCTGGTCGACCTCCCAGGGCTCGGCGGGCAGCTGGGAGTCGCAGGTGCTGGACTCAGCGTCGGCGGCCTTGAGGATGAGGTTTGTTACGGAGCTCATAGTCTTGCGCTTTCTGTGGTGGCTGCCGGTGTAGGCAGGCGGGTTGAGTGGTGGGCTAGTCGTGTCAGGTGTCGTGTCGCCGGTTGTCGGTTTCTACAGTTCCGGCCGGTCGGATTCGGGGACGAAGCGGTAGTACTTCGCTGGTCGGTGTTTGGTGCCTTCCTGGTGTTTCCCGGTTTCCTCGACGTCCCCGCTGGCGAGGACCTGGCGACGGAAGTTGGCCGGGTCGAGCTTCTTGCCGAGGATGACCTCCTGGACCTGCCGTAGTTCGGCGATGGTGAAGGAGTCCTCCAGGAAACGGTGCGCGACGAGGGCTTTTTCGGTCCTTCTTCGCAGCCGGTCGATGCCCGCGGCGATGATTTCCGCGTGGTCGAAGGCCAGGGGTGGGAGGTCATCGGTGCGGAACCAGGCGATGTTCTGTTGTTCTGGACGGCACTGCTGCTGGAAGTCGCTGTCTCGGAACTGTGCCCAGTAGGCGATGGTCACGGTGCGCTGCGCCTCGGCGGAGCGTTCCACCGATCCGAAGGCGTAGAGCTGTTCCAGGTAGTTCGGCTCCGCCTGGGCGGCGGCGACGAGGTTCTCCAGTGCGGTTTCGGTGAGGGTTTTATTCCACTCGGTGGGCCCGCCGGGCAGCGCCCAGGCGCCCTCGAAGGGTGGCCGGATGCGGCGCACGAGTGGCACCCACAGGGCGGGGCTGGCGCCCTCCACGTGTGGTGGGTCGATGGCGAAAGCCACCGTGGACACCGCCACCGTGGGGCCGAGTTGCCGCCTTTCGGCGACGTTTAGGCCGGTCCAGCGCCTCATGCCGGGCCTCCTCACTACTTAATGTCATATTGACACTAAGTAAGAATATGGTGCAGCTCACCCCCGGTCAAGGCGAATGGCCGGGTCGGGGTGCTAGAAGAACAGCGGGAGCAGGAAGGCCATGCCGGTGCTCCAGGAAAGGTGCAGCGCAGTGGCGCCGAGGATATTGCCGTACCGGCGGGCGAGCAGCGCGGTAAACAAGCCAATACAGAGCGAACCGACCAGCAGCAGCGGGACGCCCATCGCCACCGTGACCAGCACATAGAGCGCCACCTGCAGGCCGAGGGAGGCGGCGGGGCTCGCGAGGGAATCCAGGGCGCGGCGAGCGACGTCGCGGAAGAAGAGCTCCTCCCCCACCCCATTGAGCACCAAGGTCAGCACCGTGGCCCACAGCGCGTCCACCCGCATGTTGTCCATCAGCCCCGCGACCGGCTCCGCCAGCACCGGGATGGTGCGGGTCACCATCGCGCCCAGCAGGAAGATCCCGAGCAGCACCACGCCCAGACCCACGCCGATCCCGAGCTCGCGGGCGGCCGTGGAGCCGGCGCGCGGGCTAAAGCAGCGGCGGTCGCCGACACCCAGCCACGCGCTAAGCCACACCAGGAAGGCCACGGCGGTGGCCAGGTAGAAGCTGGCCGAACCAGCGGGCGAGGAAGAGACCCAGAACAGGCTGGCAGCACCCAACACGGCCGGGATCAGGATGATGGCGTAGCGCAGCGCCACAGGCTTATTCTCCATGCGCCAGATGCTACCGGGGCGGGCAGTCACGCCCCGCACGCCGTTCAGCCAGTTGCTCCGCGCATTCGCCGCTTACTAGCCCACCCACACGCCGCCCGCGCGCTGTTCACCCGCCGCCCGGAATGCTTAAAGTGAGAGCATGCTTCCCCAGATTTCCGTCGGCGCACTCGGCGGCACCATCGCCATGAGCTCCCAGAACGCGACTTCTCCCGTCAACCCCCAGCTCGGGGCCGAGGACCTGATCGCCGCCGTCCCCGACCTGCAAGACGTCGCCCGGATCAGCGCGAAGACCATCAACAACGTCGCCTCCCCGGCGATCACCATGTCGGATATCCTCGCCGCGCTGCGCTACGCGGAAGAGGCCGTGGGCGCTGGCGCCGCGGGCGTCGTCCTCACCCACGGCACCGACACCCTCGAGGAAACCGCCTTCCTGCTCGACCTGATGTGGGGCCGGGAGGAACCGATCGTGCTCACCGGCGCGATGCGCTCGCCGAACCTGTTGAGTTCCGACGGCCCGGCGAATCTCATGTCCGCCGTCCTCACCGCCGCCAGCCCGGACGCCCGCGGCCTCGGCGTCCTCGTTGTTCTGGACGACACCGTCCACGCCGCCCGCACCGTCGCGAAGACGGACGCCACCGCGCTGTCCACCTTCCAGTCCCCCGGCTGGGGCCCGCTGGGGCGGATCTTCGAGCGCGAGCTGCACCTGCAGTTCCGGCCCGCCCGGCGCGAGGCCGCCCTGCCCGCCCCGGCGGACGAGCCGGTGCGTATCCCGATCGTGGAGAGCGCAGTGGCCGAGGACGGCGAGTGGGTCGCCGCATTGGCGCAGATGAGCCCGCGGGCAATCGTGGCCAGCGGCCCGGGCGTGGGACACCTGGCGGTGCCTGCCGCCGACGCCCTGGAAAAGGTGCTCGAGGAGGGAACCCCGGTGATCGTGGCCTCCCGCACGGGGGCGGGGCGGACCCTGACCCGCACCTATGGCTACCCGGGCTCCGAGGCCGACCTATTGGAGCGCGGCTTCATCCTGGCCGGTTCGCTCACGGCCCGGAAGGCCCGGCTGTTGGCGCACGTGCTGCTGGCCGCGGGTGCTGATGCCGAGCAGCTCCGCGAGGGCTTCGCCCGCTTCGGCGCCTAGGCAGCCCGCGGCAGCGGGGCTGCACCGGAGCCCAACACCCCAGCAGGACATACCCCCATTCGGCCTCGCTGGCCTATTCGCAGGCCACGCCGTCCTTGTCACCATCCAAGCCCGGGCGGTAACCAGGCTGACCAGCGTAGATCGGGGCAGCCCCGGCCGCCCGAGCCGCGGCACAATTCTTGTAGTACACCGCGCCACCCGACTGTGCAGGGGCCACCGGCGCTGGGGCCAGCGGTGCGGGGGCTGGCTGGGCCGGAGCCGGTCGCGGCTTCGGCGGAGCCGGCGGGGCAGGCTGCGGCGGCGGAAGCTGGGCCGCACCCGGTCGCAGCAGGCCGTCGATGGCGTGCGGCCCGGTGCCGGTGCCGTCCCCGGCGAGGTTGATGGAGCCCGGGCCGCAGCCGTCGAGCACCCGGTTGATGGCCTCCTTCTCCGCAGCGGTGACCCACAGCTGGTAGGCGTGCTTCACGTTCACCTGGATGGCGACGTACTGGCAGCGGAAACCCTTATTCTTCGGCAGCCAGGTCGCGGCGTCTCCGTCCCCCTTCTGGGTATTCGCCTTCCCCTGAACGGCCAAGAGGTTGCGGTGGTCATTGGCGAAGGCCTCGCGGCGCTCCGGACTGAGCTGCTGGGCGCCCTTCTGCCAGGCATCCGAGAGCGCCACCACGTGGTCGATGTGAACCTCGTTGGAGGTTTGCGGCCCGCGCTGGAAGTTCATGACCTGCCCGGTATACGGCTCCTTGAGTTGGCCAGCGAGCACCTTGCAGCCCTTCGGTGCCGAGACCATCGTCATGTCGCGGGCCAGGACGTCATTGCGCTGGTCGCAGCCGTTGCGGTCGATGTCCTTCCACCGCTGGCCGAACTGGGAGCGCTCGTAGCCGGTCTTCGGCGCGCGCCCCTTGACGGCCAGCTCGTCGAGTTTGCCGCGGACGATCCGCACCGCGTCCGTATCCTCCGGTTTCTTCTCCTCCGGGGCCGGGGACGCGTCGGCGGCGGCTGCTGCCTTCTCCTCTGGTGCTGGGGAGGATTCGGCCGTATCGCTCGCCGCACTGGTGGCAGCCGAACTCTCGCCGACGGGCTCTTCGGTTTCGAGCTCGCACGCAGTGGCGAAAAGCAGTCCGGTGGCACCCAAGACTGCCAGTACTGGGCGGAGCGCCCTAGCGGGCGTCTTCCACCGCTGGTGAGGGCTGGTTTTCTTCATGGCTGGCAGCATAGCCCACGCCCCCGACAGGTTCGGTCTTCCAGGCGTGAATTAATAGAACACAGAATAGAATCAGGCCGGTCCAGCCCTGGGAATTACCCAACAGCCACAGGCCCGGTTCGAAGGCGTAGGTCTCCTGATCCGGGTACAGGTCGTGCAGTCCCAGGTAGTTGGCCACGATCACCAGCAACGCGGCGATGCGGACCGCCTGTGAGCGGGTGCAGAACACCAGCGGGAAGACCAGCACGATGCCGATCCAGTGGTGCGTGACAGCCAGCGGCCCGGCCAGGCACACCCCCAGGATCACCAGGATCAGGGCGTGCACGCGGCGGCCGGTGCGCTCGAAGCGCCAGGCGCCCCACAGGCTAAGCGCGGCGATGATGAGGAAGCCCGGCTTCATGATCGCCAGCGCGGTGTCCCCGTCGACCCCCAGGCGGGCGATCAGCCCGGTCAGCGACTGGTTCGGCGGATACGGCGGCGCACCGCCCCGCTCCTCGTTCACGAACTCGGTCGTCCAGAAGTAGCGGGAGGCCTCGGGGCGCAGGATCCACCCGATGACCGCGGTGAGCAGGAAGAACCCGGCGGAGCGGGCGACGGAAGCGAAGTCCTTGCGCACCAGGAAGATCAGCGCATAGGCCGCCGGGGTGATCTTGATGCCCGCGGCGATACCGATTCCCAGGCCCCGGACGCGTCGCGGCGTGAAGCCGAAAACGTCCGCGGCGACCAGCAGGATCAGAAAGACGTTGATCTGGCCGTAGTTGAGGTGGGCCCGCACCGGCTCGAAGCAGGTGGCAAGGCCGGTAAGCCCAATGGACCAGGCCCAGAAGTAGCGGTTATCCATCGGCCCCGGCAGGCCAAGCCCACTGCGCTGCAGCCACCGCACCGCCATCGCGATGATGCCAAAGAGGGCTGCCACGCTGGCCAGCGTCCAGAGGACCTCCATGGTCTGCTCCCCCACCCAGGTCAGCGGGGCAAACAGCAGGGCGGCGAAGGGCGGGTAGATGAAGCGGAATCCGGAACGGGTGTCGAAGTCCACGTAGAGGTTCTCGCCGTCGATGAAGGCTTGCCCGGCATCGCGAAACACGCCCACATCCAGCAGGTACGCGGATAGCGCGTGCTGGACGCCAGCGGTGATGCCGACCGCACCAACGATCAGCCCCACGACCAGCACAACAGGTCCGAGCAGGTGCTGCGCCCGGGCGAAATCTGGTTTTGACATGCGAAAAACCTTAGCAGCCCGAGGAAAACCCGCGGTGTGTCAGCAAGCCCCGCCCACTTATGGGAACATGAATTTTATGAATTCAGCAGTCAAGACGATCACGGGCGCCGCGGGCAAGCCCTTCCAAAAGCTCAAGCTGCCGCAAAAGGTGCTGCGCGAAGGCTTCGAGAACCCCAGCCTGGCACGGCGACTGTTCAACCTGTGGCCCCCGCTGCTGGGCGCGGGCGTGCGCATCACGCACATCGCGGATGACTGGTCCGCCGGCCGCCTGGAGCTGAACCTGCGCTGGTGGAACCGCAATATGCACGGCGCGGGCTTCGGCGGCACGCTGTTTTCCATGACGGACGTGCTCTTCGGCACGCTGGTCATGGGCCGCCTGGGTTCGGACTATGAGGCCTGGACCCGCACCGGCACCTTCCAGTACCTCTCCCCGGGACGTCGCGGCGCCTACCTCGACGTCGAGGTCACCGACGAGCTGCTCGCCTGGATGAAGGAGGTCGTCGCCGAGGACGGTTACTGCAACGTCCCTTATACCTCGGTGATTTACAACAAGGACGGTTCCGTGGCCGGCATCGGTCAGCAGGATCTGCACGTCCGTCCGCGCCGTTCCGGCAAGCTTGCCCACCTCAAGCGCGCCCCGGAGCCGAAGCACGCCACCGAAGCCCGCGGCCTGGTGCTGGAGTCCCTGGCCAACGCGGTGCTGTGGCACTGCTTCAAGGAGCAGCCGAGCGTGCTGACCTCCCTGATGAGCCGCCAGCGCCGCATCCCGCAGCCGGATGAGCAGATGCGCATGGTGGTCCGCGAGGTGCTGGACCGCGAGGCTGCGACCCGCGAGGAGCTGCTGGAGCTGGGCGTGGCGGAGAAGTTCCTGGGCTAGGGTCCGGCCACCCCGGCCCCTCCCTGAGGCACATAAAAAGCCGCCGACCACGGTGAAAACCAGTGGTCGGCGGCTTTCGCGCTAGCTCTGCCCGCTGCGCGCCTTAACCGCTCCTCGCCGGTTAGTAGATGGCGGCGGACTCGATGCGGCTCGGGGTGGCGTAAGCGATCGTGGCGGTGCAGACGATGCCCGCGAGCGTCACCAGGGTCGCCCAGTCCCCGTCCAGCAGCCCGCCGAGCAGCACCCACAGCACCGCGGCCACCACCGCGAGCGCGATCACGGCGATGCCGAAGAGGTGCTCATTGCCCGTCCCGGAGACCGGGATGTACAACAGACCCGCGCCGATGCCGATCAGGCCGGCGACGACGGCCGCGAGCACGGCGGAGGACACGCCACCGGCGCTGTAGCCCGCGATTTGGGCGACCAGCAGGTCGACGAGGAAGACGACGGCGAAGGTCACGACCGCGCCGAGCAGCGCGAGCAGCACCAGGTTGCTGACCACCTTCTTCGTCTGGAAACGGCCCGCGATCAGGCCCTCTTGCGAAGGCTGGGCCTCGTAATAGCCCTGGTTGTACTGCTCCTGACCGTAGCCTTCGCCATAACCCTGCTGGCCATAACCCTGGCCGTAGCCTTGCTGGCCGTAGCCCTGGTTGTACTGGCCTTCGTTGTTATTGGGGTAGGTCATGCCATCAATCCTTTGTCCTTATATTGTGCGGTGCCCAACTTTACCGGCTGGGCTCCTCTCCATCAGCCGGGCAAGGCTTTCTTAAAACTCAAGACGCCCCGCCGCAGCCCCGCCGCAGCCCCGCCGCCGTAGGCCCGTCGTGGTACTCAGACTCCTCAGGCGAAAGCTTAAGCGCCGAAGCCCCGCAGCGCGTCGCCGTCCAGCCGGTAGGTGTCCCACCCGGACATGGGGTAGGCGCCGAAGGACTTATAGAACTGGATGCTGGGCTCGTTCCACTTCAGCACGGACCACTCCATGCGCTGGTAGCCGCGGGCCACGCACACGTGCGCGAGCTGCTGGAGCAGTAGTTTCCCGAGCCCGTTCTTCCGGTATTCGGGGCGGACATAGAGGTCCTCCAGGTAGATGCCGTGGGTGCACTCCCAGGTGGAGAAGTTGAGGAACCACAGCGCCATGCCGGCCAGACGTGGGTGCTCGCCCGGCGCGACGTCCCCATTCTCGGCGCCGCTGCTATCCGCGACGTCCCCGTCGATCACCTCAACGACGTGCCCGAACACAGCCGGGTTCTCCCCGAAGAGGTGCTCGTGGAGGGATTCCTCGGTGGCGTGGACGGCGTCCGGCTCCTCCTCATACTCCGCGAGGTCCTGGATGAGCTCCAGGATCTGGGGAATGTCGGCTGGGCTCACCCGGCGCAGGCGGAAGCCTGCCGGGGCTTGAAGGAGCGGGTCTGTGCTCGTGCTGCGTGGTTCAGAACTCAGGGTTAAGGGTCAAAAGGGGATGCGGACGGGATCTTGGAGGATTCCACTTATGAACCGTTCGTACACAGATCAGCAGCGTCGCAGAGC
>NZ_JASODY010000132.1:0-253 GCF_030212265.1 Corynebacterium sp. UMB9976 | reverse complement strand
CCTCTGCGGCATCGGCCAGCAGATTGGCCACGGCCTCGTTGGCATCGCCCTTGGTATTACCAATCAGGCCGACCGGCCCGCGGCGAACCCAACCGGTGGTGTAGAGGCCAGTGATGGCCTCGGCTGCTTCATCCTCGGTGTTGTCGGATTCGATGACTCGACCACCGACGTTGGAAATGACGTTCTTTACGTTGTCGAACGGGATACCCGGCAGTGCATCAGAGCGGTAGCCCACGGCGGAGTAGACAGCGCC
>NZ_JASODY010000131.1:0-253 GCF_030212265.1 Corynebacterium sp. UMB9976 | reverse complement strand
ATACACTCCGCTATCGCTACGTGACTGGGTCATGGCTGCGCCCCGACACCCGCTAAAACCCGCTGACGCGCCCTGACGGGCTTGTCTGCTCCCGGCATCCGCTCACAGACAAGCTGTGACCGTCTCCGGGAGCTGCATGTGTCAGAGGTTTTCACCGTCATCCCCGAAACGTGCGAGGCAACTGCGGTAAAGCTCATCGGCGTGGTCGTGAAGCGATTCACAGATATCTGCCTGTTCATCCGCGTCCAGTTCG
>NZ_JASODY010000130.1:0-254 GCF_030212265.1 Corynebacterium sp. UMB9976 | reverse complement strand
GTGGTTCTGTTTGATAGTTATTGGTGCCGTCAACGTTAGTCCCAAAGTTAAAGGCCACTTTATTTGAACTAGCATTCACAATTGCATTAGTGAAATTATCTGTTGATGAACCACCGGATAAACCGTTAATACTAACTGCACCTTGAACATTTGCGGTAACATCACGCAAGATTTTTCCGCCACTGATATTGGAATACTGTGTCGCATATAAATTTCCAATACTAGAACCCGCTGCTTGAATATTCATTGTAATC
>NZ_JASODY010000129.1:0-255 GCF_030212265.1 Corynebacterium sp. UMB9976 | reverse complement strand
AAGAAACTGATTGTTCTTCATTTAAATGGAAGCCATGAACCGGCTTGTAGCGCCTATCCGCAATCCAGCGCCGTGTTTCAACCGCAGGACGATCAGGATGCCTGCTATGACAACTCCATTCATTACACAGATAGTTTGCTAGGTCAGATTTTTGAATTATTAAAAGATCGCCGCGCCTCGGTCATGTATTTTGCCGACCACGGCCTGGAACGTGACCCTACGAAGAAGAACGTCTATTTTCATGGAGGCAGGGAG
>NZ_JASODY010000128.1:0-256 GCF_030212265.1 Corynebacterium sp. UMB9976 | reverse complement strand
ACGGTAGAATCAAATCGTCAGCTGAAATATAAGCAGTTCGCGTTGAGTAATCCTGAACGCGTGGTGGTGGATATCGAAGATGTAAACCTGAACTCAGTGCTCAAGGGGATGGCTGCGCAAATCCGCGCTGACGACCCGTTCATCAAGTCGGCGCGCGTCGGGCAATTTGACCCGCAAACCGTACGTATGGTTTTTGAATTAAAGCAAAACGTAAAACCGCAGCTGTTTGCCCTTGCGCCGGTCGCCGGGTTTAAAG
>NZ_JASODY010000127.1:0-256 GCF_030212265.1 Corynebacterium sp. UMB9976 | reverse complement strand
GGGCAGTTCAGTTCCGCCGCCTGCACGACACCGACCGCTCGGCGTGGTGGGCACTGTTGTTCTTAATCCCGTTTATCGGCTGGCTTATTATCATCGTCTTTAACTGCCAGGCGGGTACGCCAGGCGAAAACCGCTTTGGACCAGATCCAAAACTGGAACCTTAAAACAAATCTGCTCGCCGGATGTCTGACTCATCCGGCTTTTATCATTATGTTGATGAATGAATAATTTACTAATGTTTATTTAAAATATTTCA
>NZ_JASODY010000126.1:0-256 GCF_030212265.1 Corynebacterium sp. UMB9976 | reverse complement strand
CAGGTTGGGCCGGGGCTGGCCTGGTTAGGCGCGTCGTCTAGGCGGTGTTTGGCTGGCTGTTGGGAAGTTAAACCTGGGAAGTGAACCCTAGGCCTCGTAGTTAAAAACCGGATCAATGAAGTGCGCCACGAGCGCGACTTGGTCGTCGAGTTCCGCTTCGCATGAGTGCTCGAGGTGCTCCTTTCGACGCCAGGCTGCCCACTTGGATTGGCTGACAGCGCCGTAGCCTTTCAGATGTGGACCTACGGGCTTAAGG
>NZ_JASODY010000125.1:0-256 GCF_030212265.1 Corynebacterium sp. UMB9976 | reverse complement strand
AAGAACGACTTCACGATCTGAACGTTGCCGAAAATAAGCGGCTCATCAGAGATGCCGTTGAACAGCGGGTTAGCGTGCGCCATGTCGCCGATGTACAGCTTCTGAACCTCCGGATTACGCTTCAGCAGATTCAGCGTCATCGGGTGAATCAGCAGAACATCAGGGGTGTAACCGAAGTAGTGGCCGTCGCCGTCCTCGGCGCCGAGGACAACCTCGGACGCGTCCAGGAAGTCAGCAGCCGGGTTAGCGTCGGGCT
>NZ_JASODY010000124.1:0-257 GCF_030212265.1 Corynebacterium sp. UMB9976 | reverse complement strand
TCTCGACGTTCACACCTGCACCGAATGCAACCGTTGCCAGGAGCTATGCCCAGCGTGGAACACCGGCAAACCGTTGAGCCCCCGCAAGGTGATCACGGGCCTGCGCGACGGCGTCCCCATCACCGACGACGAGCTGTGGGCCTGCACCAACTGCGGTGCCTGCGTGGAGCAGTGCCCCGTCGACATCGAGCACATCGACCACGTAGCCAACCTGCGCCGCTACCGGGTGCTCGAGGAATCGCAGGTCCCCAGCGAGC
>NZ_JASODY010000123.1:0-257 GCF_030212265.1 Corynebacterium sp. UMB9976 | reverse complement strand
CGTTTAACGGACGAAGTCGCATAGATCGCCTTCATCTCACTCCAGTGCGATGACATCGGCCCGTTATCAATAACGTGAAGAACTTTCCATAAGAGTGAGATGGGGTTGCATTAGCCCCACTGGCGCCACAAAGAAAATCGACGAAAAGGAAATTTTCATATGGCTCGCCACGCAGCTAAGACCAACACCTTCGCTTCCACTTCGGCAAAGGTTGCACTGACCGGCGCAATCCTCGGTGCCGGTGCCGCTATCTTCGC
>NZ_JASODY010000012.1:0-70509 GCF_030212265.1 Corynebacterium sp. UMB9976 | reverse complement strand
ACTCAATCGGCATCCAAAAAGGCCAAATCTAACCCCCACGACACGCCGGGCCAGACACACTTTTTGACCCTTAACCCTCATCCGCGCTGGGGGGTTGACGATTTCACGGAAAGCTCAAGCGGGGCTTTAAGCACTGTGATGCTTAAAGCCCCGCCTGAGTTTTTGGCACCCGTGCGACGACACCGGGTGTACCCCTTTTGTTACCGCCGTGGGTGACTAGGCCACGGCAGCTTTTCAACCCATCGCTTCCATTCGCGCCGTGACAAGTTGCTCGGGCGAGGCGAGAAGAGGAGCCTTCCCGAGCGGCGCGGCAGAAAACGACTATCCACTACTGGCGCACCTCGTGAGATAATCCCCCGTGGGCGCTGATTTGAGGTTAGCATTACCTAAGTTCACACACAAGGGTTTAAAAATATTTCTTCATAAATAGGTGACTGAGGCCACAAAGCGTTACTATGAACATAAGCATTAAGAGTTCTGGATCACAGTGCGAACTGTTCCGGCTCTTTCACCGAACATCCCCCGACTTCCGGAGAGGACAACATGAAGAACTACCTTCCGCGCACCCTGTTCAACGAAGAGCACGAGATGTTCCGCGAAGCCGTCCGCGGCTTCGTGGAGACCGAAATCCGCCCGAACGTCGAGCGCTGGCACGACCAGGGCTACGTCGACCGCGAGATGTTCAAGAAGGCCGGGGACATGGGCCTGCTGGGCATGGAGGTCGACGAGCAGTGGGGCGGCGGCGGAATGAACGACTACCGCTTCAACGCCGTGCTGACCGAGGAGCTCGCCAAGGCAGACTCCGGCTCTATCATCGTGGGCATCCAGACCATCAACGACCTGGTCATCCCATACCTGCAGCGCTTCGCCAACGACGAGCAGAAGGAGCGCTTCCTCAAGCCACTGTGCTCCGGTGAGAAGATCGCCGCAATCGCCATGACCGAGCCGGAGGCCGGCGCCGACCTGGCTGGCATCCGCACCCTGGCCCGCGACAACGGCGACGGCTCCTTCACCGTCAACGGTGCCAAGACCTTCATCTCCAACGGTGTCCAGGCGGACTTCACCATCATCGTCGCCATCACCGACCCGGAGAAGGGCCGCGCCGGCATCTCCCTGCTCATCGTTGAGGACGGCATGGAGGGCTACACCAAGACCGGCCCGCTGAAGAAGGTCGGCCTGAAGTCCCAGGACACCGCCGAGCTCTCCTTCGAGAACGTCCAGGTCCCAGCTGAGAACCTGCTGGGCGAGCGCGGTGCTGGCTTCGGCTACCTGCGTCACAACCTAGCTCAGGAGCGCCTGTCCATCGCCGTGGGCTCCGTCGCGACCTCCCGTCGCGCCTTCGACCTGGTGTACCAGCACTCCCAGGACCGCAAGACCTTCGGCAACCGTCTGGTCGACCACCAGGCCTACCGCTGGGAGCTGGCCAAGATGGTCCAGGGCCTGCAGGCTGCACAGTCCTTCGTCGATGCCTGCATCGAGGCCAAGGTCAAGGGCGAGCTGGACGAGACCACCGCTGCGATGGCGAAGTACCACACCACCGAGCTGCAGATCGAGGTCGTGAACCAGGCACTGCAGTTGCACGGTGGCTACGGCTTCATGATGGAGTACCCGATCGCTACCCACTACCTGGACTCCCGCGTCCAGCCGATCTACGGTGGCCCGAACGAGATCATGCTGGAGATCATCTCCCGCAAGCTGGCTAAGGGCGAGTAAGCCACTCCCCTTGCCCCCTCGCCGGGCGGGCGCAGCCTGAGCCGCCCGCCTGGGTGAGTTAGACATAAAAGAACCCGATGGTTTCCACCATCGGGTTCTTTTAGCTTTACGTCGCGACTGCGGCTACTTCACCTCGACGCCGGCCTCACGCAGTTCGGCGAGGGTCGCTTCCTCCCCCGCTGCTGACACCGGCGCGCACAGGCGCGGGATGACAGTGACGCCGAAGCCCTCGGCCTTCGCATCCAGCGCGGTGGCGCGCACGCAGAAGTCGGTCGCGATGCCGACCACGGTCACCTGACCAATACGGCGAGAGCGCAACCATTCTGCGAGCAGCACCTTCGGACGCTCCGCTTCGGCAGCAGCGCTGTTCGCTTCCGTGGTGGCAAGAGAGTCCGCGAGGTGGCCTTCAAAGCCCGAGTAGGCGGGCTCGTACTCACCCTTGTGGAACCACGCCTCGACCTGATCAGTCGCCAGCGCCGGGTGCGACTGCGCGCCGGTGGTCCCGGCAACGCAGTGCACCGGCCAGGTGTCCTGGTAGTCCGGTTCCGCGCCCTCCGGGGCGAAGTGCCCGGCCGGGACGATGTGCCAATCCTTGGTGCCCACGATGACGTCATAACGGTGCAGGCCAGCGATGTGCTTGCTGATCGCCTCGGCGGCCTGCGCACCACGTTCGGTGGCCAGGCTGCCGTCAACGAAGTCATTCTGCACGTCGACGATGATCAGCGCGTGCCCCGCCCCAGCGGACTGGAACGCGGAACCAGCCTGGCCGTCCTGCGGGTTCACAGCGGACTCCGCCATTGTTAGACCAGCTTCCAGTCTTCGAGGCCCTCGTACAGCGGGAAGTCCTCGGCGACCTTGGAAACGCGAGCGCGCAGCGCGTCGACGTCGGCGTTCTTACCCTGCGCCAGCGCGGTACCGATGACGTCCGCGACCTCGGTGAAGGCGGCGGTGTCCAGGCCGCGGGAAGCCAGGGCCGGGGTACCGATGCGCAGGCCGGAGGTGACCATCGGCGGGCGCGGGTCGAAAGGAACGGCATTGCGGTTAACGGTGATGCCAACCTCGTGCAACAGATCCTCCGCCTGCTGGCCGTCCAGCTCGGAGTGGCGCAGGTCAGCCAGCACCAGGTGAACATCGGTGCCGCCGGTGAGCACCTCGACGCCAGCACCCTTGGTGTCAGCGGCGGACAGGCGCTCAGCCAGGATCTTCGCGCCCTCGAGGGTGCGGGCCTGGCGGTCACGGAACTCGTCGGTCTGGGCAACCTTCATGGCCACGGCCTTCGCGGCAACGGCGTGCATCAGCGGGCCACCCTGCTGGCCCGGGAAGACTGCGGAATTCAGCTTCTTCGCCCACTCCTGCTTCGCCAGGATCAGGCCGGAACGCGGGCCACCGAGGGTCTTGTGCACCGTGGTGGACACGACGTCAGCGTGCGGGACCGGGGACGGGTGCAGGCCGGCAGCAACCAGACCTGCGAAGTGAGCCATGTCGACCCACAGCTTCGCGCCGACCTCGTCCGCGATGGAGCGGAAGGCAGCGAAGTCCTGGTGGCGCGGGTAAGCGGACCAGCCGGCGATGATGACGGTCGGCTTCTCCTTGAGCGCCTGCTCGCGGACCTTATCCATGTCGATGCGCATGGTCTCCGGGTCCACCTCGTAGGCAATAGCCTCGTAGAGCTTGCCGGAGAAGTTCAGGTGCATGCCGTGGGTCAGGTGTCCACCGTGAGCCAGGGACAGGCCCAGGATCTTATCCCGCGGGCTAGCCAGCGCCATGAGGACGGCGGCGTTGGCCTGCGCACCAGCGTGCGGCTGCACGTTGGCGAACTCCGCGCCGAAGACCTGCTTCGCGCGGTCGCGGGCCAGGTCCTCGATGACGTCGACGTGCTCGCAGCCACCGTAGTAGCGGCGTCCAGGGTAGCCCTCGGCGTACTTATTGGTCAGGACGGAGCCCTGCGCCTGCAGCACTGCGCGCGGCACAAAGTTCTCACTCGCGATCATCTCGAGAGTGTTGCGCTGGCGGGCCAGCTCGCCGTCGATGGCGCGGGCGACATCCGGGTCGAGTTCAGCCAGCGGCACGTTGTGCTGGATGGTCTGTGGAGAATCGGACATAAGTTTCCGTCGGCCTTCCTTCAAAAAGGGTGTATACCACCAAGAATGCAGACCGATCCTTGGGGGTAGAAGGTGTTGTTGCGTTGCGCCCCACATCTTAGCGTCTGCCCCGGACGCAGGTCACAGCGCACCTAGCACATTTGGGTTATCTCCCCCCACACAGGCACAATGAGGCCATGAATCGTACGCCCCAGCGCGCCTCCGCGGACGCGGCTGTATCGCCCTTCATCGAGCTCAAGAGGAGCCAGTGGCGCGAACTCCGCAAGTCCATGCCACAGGTCTTGAGCGAATCGGAGCTCGACCAGCTGCGCGGCATCGGCGACGAGATTGACCTGGACGAGGTCAGCGAGGTCTACCTGCCGCTCTCCCGCCTCATCAACCTGCGGGTCGAGGCACAGCGCAGCCTGAATCAGGCCACCGAGACCTTCATCGGCGAGCCGATGCCTCCCACGCCGTACATCATCGGTGTGTCCGGCTCCGTGGCCGTCGGAAAGTCCACCACCGCGCGTGTGCTCCAGGTGCTGCTGCAGCGCTGGGAGTCCAGCCCCAGGGTGGATCTGATCACCACGGATGGCTTCCTCTACCCCACCGCCGAGCTGGAACGCCGCCGCCTGCTGCACCGCAAGGGCTTCCCCGAGTCCTATGACCAGCAGGCGCTGCTGAACTTCGTGACCAAGGTGAAATCAGGAGCCCGCAACGTCAAAGCACCGGTCTACTCGCACGAGGCCTACGACCGGATCGCCGGCGAGTTCGAGGTCGTCGACCAGCCAGACATCCTCATTGTCGAAGGGCTCAACGTGCTGCAGACAGGGCCCACCCTCATGGTCAGCGACCTTTTCGACTTCTCCGTCTATGTCGACGCCCGGGTCGAGGACATTGAGGACTGGTACATCTCCCGATTCCTGCGGCTGAAAAACACCGCCTTCAAGGACCCGGACGCCCACTTCCACCACCTCGCTGGGCTGAGCGATGCACAGGCCTCCCAGGTGGCCCGGGAGATCTGGCAGACGGTGAACCTGCCGAACCTCATGGAGAACATCCTGCCGACCCGGATCCGGGCCAGCCTGGTGATGCGCAAGGGCGCAGATCACCTCGTCGACCGGGTGCGGATGCGCAAGATCTAGCCTCGCTCCCCAGCTTGGCACTGCCCCGGCCCGTCTGTGACTGTGCCGGGCGACCAGCACAGCGCTGGTCTAGAGCCCGAAACGGCGGTGACGCTGGGAGTACTCCCGCAGCGCCCGGAGGAAGTCCACCCGCCGGAAGGCCGGCCAGTAGGTGTCCGTGAACCAAATCTCGGAGTAGGCGGACTGCCACAGCAGAAAGCCCGAGAGCCGCTGCTCCCCCGAGGTCCGAATCACCAGATCCGGGTCCGGCTGCCCCTTGGTGTACATGTGATTACCCAGGGAGTCGACGGTGATCCTCTCGGCGATCTCGTCGGCCGGCGTGCCATCCGCAGCGAGTTCCGCGACGGTGTCTCGCACCGCGTCGACGATCTCCTGACGTCCGCCGTAGCCGACGGCGACGTTGACGCACACGCCCGTGTTATTGGCGGTGAGCTGCTCGTTGTATTCCAGGCGTTCCCGCAGCTGCTGCGGCAGCAGCTCGAGGTGCCCCACGGAGCGCACGCGGAAGCCAGCCTTCGCCTGCCCAAGCTCGTCGGTGACGTCCCCAATGATTTTGACCAGGAGCTCGAGCTCCTCCGGCTTACGCTTGAGGTTCTCTGTGCTGAGCAGGTACACGGTCACCGAGGCGATGCCCATCTCGTCGCACCAATTGCACATCTCGGCGATCTTGCGGGCACCCACGCGATGCCCATGGGAAACGTCGGTGAAGCCGTTCTCCCTGGCCCAGCGACGGTTGCCGTCGGCCATGATGGCGATGTGGGCCGGGCGCGGCAGATCCCGCAGAGAGCGAGCCAGCCGCGCCTCGTAGGCGGGATAGAGCAGGCTGGCGAGCCTCTTCAGTGGCTCGGTTCGCCCGATCGCTGCCGCAAGCTTTGGTAGACGCACGATAATTAACCCTCTCGCTTAGCGTGCAGGATTCTCGTCTTCGTCTTCTTCCTCGGCCTTCGCGCGCTCCGCGTCGATCGCGTCGGGCCCGGTGAGCTGCGTTCCAATCCCGGAGGCCGGCTCGAAACGAGCATCGGTCTGCGGCACCTCGGTGCGGGCGAACATCGCTCCGCCCTTCGCGTACTCCTCGTAGCCGCTCTCCTCCATCGCCTTGTTGAGCCGCTCCTCATCGAACACGTCGATGCCGTGCTGCTCGGCGAAGGCGCGGCGGCGTTCCAAACGGCGCAGCCTGCGATTCATGCCGAATCCGATGACGATGACCACGAAGAGCAGGCCTAGGATGACGAACAGCCCGACCGGCGAGGCCTTGCCGAATTCCTCGCCGCGCGGGCCCGTATTGGGGGTTGGCCCCTGGGCGATAACAGTGGTCGTGTACGCCGCCCCTGCGGTCACCAGATCCGCTGCTGGCAGAGCAGGGGTCGAAAGAGCTGCGAACATGTCATCCATTCCCTTCGGCGGCGGTCAAGCCGTGTGTGAGTACTGGGCTAAAAATTCTCTAGCGGAAATCCTACTGCTCGGGGCGCACCGGCACCTCTGGCGGCTGGCTCTGGCTGAGTGCATCGGCGCTGCCCACCGGCGGCAAGCCCGCGGTGAGTTCTCTCTCTGGCAGTGTAGTGGCCACCCGGGTCTTCGCTAATTCGAACTCCTCCGTGGGCCACGTCTCGCGCTGCACGTCCACGTCCACGCCGAAGAACGGCCCGTCCGGGTCGATCTGGGTGGCATGTGCGGTCAGCGCGGCATCACGGCGATCGAACCAATCGGCAGCGTTCACGCGGGTCGTCACTCGGGGGTAGACGTCCTGCTTTGCACGCCAGAAAGCCAGCTGCGTCATGGTGTGCTGATACTCGCGCAGGGTCATCTCGCCATTGGCCTGCCGCTGGGCTACCGCCTCGGCGAGCATGTTAAAGCGGGTCACCACGAAACCGTGCGTGTAGTACAACTTCAGCGGAGCCCAGGCCTCGCCCAGATCAGATCGATAGTCCGGATCTCCCGCCAGTTCCCAGGCGCGCATGGATACCGCGTGCACCATCAGGTGATCCGGGTGCGGATAGCCACCGTTTTCGTCATAGGTGATGATCACGTGCGGCTGGAACTCGCGGATCTGTGCAACCACGTCGGCGGCGACCTCGTCGACGTCCTGCAGCGCAAAGCAGCCGTCCGGGAGGTCCTCCCGCTTGCCGGATTCCGGCAGTCCGGAGTCCACGTACCCCAACCAGCGATGCTCTACCCCCAGGATCTCTGCGGCGCGGGCCATTTCCTCCCGGCGCACGTCCACCAGGTTTTCGTGCACCTCGGAGCGGTCCATCCTGGGGTTGAGGATGCTGCCTTCCTCGCCGCCCGTGCAGGTCAGAACGCGGACTCGGTGGCCTTCGTCGATATAGCGAGCCATCGTCGCCGCGCCCTTGCTGGATTCATCATCCGGGTGGGCGTGAATCGCCAGCACGCGGTAACCACCCTGGGCGCCGCTCGTCGTCGAATCAGTCATACTTCCATATTGTTCCACGCGCGATGAAGGGAAGTCACACGGCACCTCCCCACCGCGCCCCACCCCCAAGAACCGGCTGACCCTGGATGCGGAAATCTGCTTTTACGGCCGCATTGCCTAGAATGTAAAACACCATGACCTCTGATGCTTCCCCTTCGGTTCCCAACTCCCGCCCGGGCGATGCGCAGATGCCCGCGAACGATGCCCTGAAGGCCCGCTACGGCGCTGAACGCAACCGCCCCTTCGCCGGCAAGGTGCTGGTCATCGCTCTGGTCGTCCTCATCGCCGGCGCGATGGCTTACGCGGTCAACCAGTTCATGAACGTGTCCTCGGCGGACGTCACCGCCGTCGAGTCCGGCGGTTCCGTGGTGTCCGACAACCGCCTGAACATGCGCGTCGACGTCACCCGCGAGGATCCGTCGCAGCCGGCTTATTGCATCGTCACCGCGATGGACTACGACAAGAATGAAGTCGGTCGCCGCGAGTTCTACGTCCCAGCCGGTGGGCCGAAGACCTCCCGCCACTCGGTGGATATCAACACTCGTGTGCCGGGCTACGCCGGGAAGATCTACGGCTGTTCCTCGGTCATCCCCTCTCACCTGAAGCAGTAGCCCACCGAGGAACAGGCAACCGACAACGCGTCGGCTGAAGTTTTCGCGCCTATTCGGTGCTAGAATACGCCCGGACAAGCGAGAACCGGCGGGCGTCGGCGAAACCGTGGGACTATTCCTGCAAAGCTATCGCCGCCTAAGGCGCTACCGCCGGGGACGGTGCATGGACCGTGATTGCCCGGATTAGCTGAAAATTACTGACATAATTTCCAAGGAGGATGGCGCAGATGGCAGACAATCAGACCACCTGGCTCACCCAAGAATCCTACGACCGACTCAACGCGGAACTGTTCGCCCTGAAGGAAAACCGCCCAGTCCTGGCTGCCGAGATCAATGAGCGCCGCGAGGAGGGTGACCTCAAGGAGAACGGTGGCTACCACGCCGCCCGCGAGCAGCAGGGCCAGGAGGAGGCCCGCATCGCCTACCTCGAGGAGCTGCTGGACAACGCCACCATCGGTGAGGCTCCGCAGGAGTCCGGCGTCGCGCTGGTCGGCACCGTCGTGCACGTTTACTACGACGACGATGAGGAGGACAAGGAAACCTTCCTGATCGGTACCCGTGGCCTGGAGTCCTCCAACCCGGAGCTGGAGACCTACTCCACCGACGCCCCGCTGGGCGCCGCCCTGGTTGGTGCGAAGGTCGGCGAGACCCGCGAGTACGAGACCCCGACCGGCGACACGGTGCGCGTCACCCTCGTGGAGGCCGAGCCGTACAACCCAGATCTGGATATCCCGCGCGCGATGCAGAAGTAATTCTGACTCGACACTGCCCCACTGTGGCAGGGAGAAACCCTCGGCCCTGGAAAACCAGGGCCGAGGGTTTCTTTGCGCCTGGCCGAAACTGTCGGCGGCTGACGGCCTTAACGCTCCGGGTGCTCCGCCGAGCCTTCGTCGGCGCCGGGCGACGCGGCATCTGCGGAGTCAGCCGAGGTATCCGCGGTGTCTCCCTCCTGGTCCGCCCACCGTTTGGTCTCGTGGTCGTAGGCGATCTCTTCACCCTCCTCATCCACGCGCTGGTACCAGTCGGTGACGTCCTCAGAGGAGGAATCGAAGTGGGCGCCCGCTCCCCTGCCCTCCGGCGCGGAAGCGACGGTGAACTCGAAGTCATCGCCGTGCTCCTCCAGGCCCCGGACCACCGCATTTTCCACCGCGGTGCTGGCGTAGTCCTTACGGATCGCCGCCGGGTCGGTGCGCAGGTCCTTGAGGAAGGCCACGGTCATCACCAACAAAACGATCGAGAATGGCAGCGCGATGAGGATCGTGAGGTTCTGCAGTGCTGTCAGCGCGGTTTCCCCGCCAGCCAGCAGCATCACTGTGGCAATCCCCATCATGCACGCACCCCAGAACACCACGACCAGCTTGTTCGGCGCGGGGTTGCCCTGGGAGGACATGGTTCCCATCACCACGGATGCGGAGTCCGCGGAGGTGACGAAGAAGATCGTGAGAACCGCGATCAGCAGGAACGGGGTGATCGTGTTCAGGGGCAGCTGATCGAAGAGCGCGAAGAGGACCTGCTCGGAATTCGCGGAGCCGTCGAACATCTCGCGGCCTTCCCGGCTGAAGGTGATGGAGGCGCCACCAAAGATGGTGAAGGCCAGGACCAGGATGGCGGTCGGTCCGGCGATCGTTGCCAGTGCGAACTCCCGGATGGTGCGGCCCCGGGAGATGCGGGCGATGAACATGCCGACGAATGGGGTCCAGGCGATCCACCAGGCCCAGTAGAAGGCCGTCCACGCGCCCTGGAACTCGAGGGTCTCCTGACCCCAGGACAGGGACTTGCCCATCATCGGCAGCAGCTGATCGATATAGGTCGCTACCCCGGATGGCACCAGGTTCAGCAGGAAGAGGCTCGGGCCGAAGAGGAACACGAAGGCCACGAGCAGCAGTGTGAGCGTGATGTTGATATTCGACAGGTAGCGGATACCCCGGGCCACGCCGGACACGGCGCTGATGACGAAGGCCACGCCGAGCACACCGATGATGGCGATAACAGCGTTATTGGCCAGCGGGCCTGCCCCGGAGATGATCTCCACACCTTGGGCGATCTGCAGGGCGGATAGACCCAGGGTGGCGGCGGTGCCGAAGAGGGTGGCGACGATCGCCATCATGTCGATCACCCGGCCCGCGATCCCCTCATTCGGCTGGGTTCCCAGCAGGGGTCGAAACACGGAGCTCAGCAGCGAGGGGCGCCCACGGCGGTAGGTGGAATAGGCCAGCGCTCCGCCCACCAGCGCGTAGAGGCCCCAGATGGATAGCCCCCAGTGGAAGTGGGACTGGGCCAGCGCTTGGTGCAGGGCAGCAGGGGTTTCCGCGTCGACGGTCTCAGGCGGTGGCGAGAGATAGTACGCCAGGGGCTCGGAGGGGCCGAAGAAGAACACGCCCACGCCGATGCCCGCGCCGAACATCATCGCGATCCACGAGTATCGGGAGAACTCTGGTTCCTCGTCGTCCCGGCCCAACGGGATCTGGCCGTACCGGGAGAATGCCAGGTAGAGCATGACGATGATGCCCAAGCTCATCACGAGGTTGAGCAGCCATGCGGCGTTATTCATCGCCCAGTCGTAGGCGGCCGCCGACGCTGTGGAAACCGAGTCCGGGGAGGCGATGCCCCAGGCGATGAAGGCCACGATGAAGGTGGCGGTAACAAAGAAGACGACGCGGTCCAGCGCGAAGTTCTTGTTTTGATCCTCGACGCTTAAGCCCGGGACCAGTCCGGGGTGCAGGTCGTGGGGGTACAAGCCGACTTGGGAACTTTTCCCAGTCTTGAGCAGCCCGGTCGCGGGCTGGGGCTTAGTGGGACGGGGTTTTTCGCCGAAGCTCATCGGCGCTCCTTGCTAGCTGGGTCAGCTCTTGTGCGCCCAGCTGTTTTACAATTGTTGACCTGATCACGCTACCAAGATCGACAGACACGCGGGCGCAGCTCGGGAAAGTTCCCCACCTCGGAGGCGTGAAAAAGCCCCTGGGGTTGAACCCCAAGGGCAAGATTTTCGAAGGGCCGACCCGCATCATGCGCCCTGGCCCTTGGCTGCTAGCGCTAGTCCCTATTGATGTAGGACAGCAGGCGCAGGATCTCGGTGTAGAGCCAGACCAGGGTCACGGCCAGGCCGAGGGCTACGCCCCAGGCCATCTTGGACGGCGCACCGGCGCGGACGAGGCGGTCGGCGGCGTCGAAGTCCTGCAGGAAGCTCAGCGCTGCGAGGCCGATGCACAGCAGGGAGAAGATCCAGGACAGCGGGGAGCCGTCGCGCAGCGGGCCAGCACCGCCGGTGAACAGGCCAATGATCACGCTGCCCAGCGCCAGAACCAGCACACCGATCAGCGCGGCGACCATGAACTTCGTGAACTTCGGGGTCACGCGGATCGCACCCGTCTTGTAGACGAAGAGCATGCCGGCGAACACGCCGATGGTTCCCAGGATCGCCTGGCTGATCATGGCGCCAGCGTTCGTGTCCCCCACCGCCATGCCGGTGAGCATGTAGCTAAAGCCACCGACGAACAGGCCCTCGAAGCCTGCGTAGAGCAGGGTGACGACTGGGGAGCCGTACTTCTTCGCGAAGGCGGAGACCAGCACGGTGATGAGGCCACCGATGGCGCCGACCACGGTGAGGATCGAGCCCGTTGCCGGGTTCGCGCCGAAGATAAAGTAGTTCGCCGCAGCCAGCACGACGATGACGCCCAGCGTGATGCCGGTCTTTGCCACCACGTCGTCCACGGTAATCGGGCGGTCGGCCGGACCGGCCTGACCGTAATTCGCGGCGTCCTGCAGCCCGTCCTGGTAGGTCGCCGTGGCAGCGGCACCACGGGCACTAGTAGCGAACTGGCCGTAGCCACCGCCCTGCTGATCACCGCCCTGCTGTCCATAGCCCTGCGGCTGCTGGCCCTGGCGGTTCTGGCCGGTCAGTTCGGCCATGAATGGATTAGATTTCTGCACCTGAAAGCCTCAACTTTCGATTTCTTCGTCAAAACTTGTTCTTGCCGCCATGTGCACACCCAAGTGGTGCGTCTACACGACCCGATCGGAGACCGGGACACATGCCACGCGCGATTTCCCAGCACTGCCGGGGCGCGCCACGAAGCTGGTAGGCGGTTAAAAGTTCCTACTTCACAATGTACCAACGCATGTGACGGACTTTTAGTTCCCAACGCTGCGGATTTTCTTTCTCAACCCACCTCATAGATTCCTCGGCAAAGGTATATTTCCACCCATGACTGCTTTGCGATTCCCCAAGCGACTGTCCCTCGACGCACTCCCCGCAGACTTCCAGGAGGCGCTGCGCGGGCTGTCCGCCAACAAGCTGCCCGCCGATGGTTCCAAGCCCGAGAAGACGATCGACGTCGAGGTGTCCTTCACCGCGGAGCACCTCGGCTGGGTGGGTTCCGGCGACGAGGAGGACGTCCACCGGGCCGTCGACGCCGCCCGTCAGGCGCAGCGCTCCTGGGCTCACGTTCCCTTCTCGGAGCGCAAGGCCATCCTCCTGCGTTTCCACGACGCCGTCCTGAAGAACCGCGAGCTGCTGATGGACATGGTGCAGCTGGAGACCGGCAAGAACCGCGCTTCCGCCTTCGACGAGGTCATGGACGTGGCGAATAACTCCCGCTATTACGCCAATAATGCGGAGAAGATCCTGAGCCCGAAGCGCCGACGCTCCGCGGTTCCGGTGCTCGCCAAGTCCCGCCAGCACTTCCAGCCCGTGGGCGTGGTCGGCCAGATTTCCCCATGGAACTACCCGCTGACCCTGGGCATCTCCGACGCCCTTCCTGCGCTCATCGCGGGCAACGCGGTGGTCGCGAAGCCGGACTCTGCGACCCCGTTTACCTCCCTGCTGGTATTCGGCTTGCTCTTCGAGGCCGGCTTGCCGCGCGACCTCGTCCAGCTGGTCACCGGCTCTGGCCGGGTGGTGGGCAGCGAGATCGCCAATACGTGTGACTTCCTGATGTTCACCGGGTCTACCGCCACCGGCAAGATCCTCGGGGCCACCGCGGGCTCCCGCCTGATCGGTTTCTCCGCGGAGCTGGGTGGCAAGAACCCGCTGATCGTCGCGGCGGACGCGAAGATGGATTACACGGTTCGCGGCGTCGTGGATGCCTGCTACTCCAACTCTGGCCAGCTGTGCGTGTCCATCGAGCGGGTGTACGTCGAGCGACCGGTGTACGAGGAGTTCAGCGCCAAGTTCGCCGACGCCGTGCGCGCCATGACCCTTGGCCCCGGCTTCGACTGGGAGGTGGCGATGGGTTCGCTGGCCTCCCAACAGCAGCTGGATACAGTCACCAGCTACGTGGACGACGCGGTGGCCAAGGGGGCCCGCGTTCTCGCCGGCGGCAAGGCCCGCCCGGATCTGGGCCCCTACTTCTACGAGCCCACGGTTCTCGCGGATGTCCCCGCCGACGCGAAGCTGCGCACCGAAGAGGTCTTCGGTCCGGTCGTCTTCGTCGAGGTTGTCGACGACCTGGTGGCTGCGGTCAACGCCGCCAACGACACCGTCTACGGGCTCAACGCCTCCGTCTTCGCCAGCCCCGAGACGGGGCACCGCATCGCCCCACAGATCCGGGCCGGTTCCGTCTCCATCAACGACGGCTACACCGCCGCATGGTCGGCCATCGACAACACCAGTGGCGGCATGAAGGACTCTGGCATGGGTGGCCGCCACGGCGCGGCCGGGCTGTTGAAGTACACCGATAGCCAGAACATCACCGAGCAACGGTGGATGTCCATGCGTGGCCCTGAGAGCCTGGGGGCCAAGGCCTACGCGCGCATCATGAGCACCGCACTGCTGGCAGGCAAGAAGCTGCGCATGCTGCCCTAAGTACGCCGCACACGCGCGCCAGCCCTCCCCGACGGAGTCTTCGCCGGGGAGGGCTTCTTGCTGGAACGCTGGCTCCGCGAAGAGGCGCTCGCGGCGTACTCAGCGGCGGTGCCGCGCCCTTATTTCACGACCGGTCGCACGCTCACGGTCTCCAGGCAGGCCGCAGGCCCCATCTCGGCGGCCAGCCGCACCGCGGCGGCGATGTCCTCGGCGCGGACGTAGACACCCGGGTCGTAGCTATCGTTGCCTGCCTGGGCCTGCAGCTCGCGCTGCATATCCGAATCGACCTTCCCGGGGTGCACGGAGCTGACCCGAACCCTCCCCCGCTCTTCTTCGCGCAGGGCATCCGTGATCGCCTTGAGAGCGAACTTCGAGGCCGCATACGGCCCGTAGCCAGGGCCGGAGTTGTGCCCCGCCCCGGAGTTGATTGCGATCACCATGCCTCGCGCCTCACGCAGCGCCGGCAGCAGCAAGCGCGTCAGCTCGGCCACGGCGATGACGTTGACGTCGAGCACCTCCCGCCACATCTGAAGCGGTGCCTCCGCGATGGGAGCATGCCCCGTCACGCCCGCGGAGTGCACCAGCAGGTCGAGACGCTGCGGGGCGACGTCGGAAGAAAAAGCTTCCGCCAACGCCGCCGGATCGGACAGGTCCACAGCGACCACCTGGGCGTCCGGAAAATCCTCCCGCAGGCTGTGCGCGGATGTCTCCGAGGAGCAGCACAGGATGAGCCGGTGATCGCGGGCAAGGTCCTCCGCGATCGCCCGGCCAATGCCGCGGGACGCACCCGTGATCAGCGCAAGCGGCCGATTGCCGCTGTTGCCGGAGGTGGAATGGTCCTGATTCAAAGCTGCGTTATCCATGCTCACCATGCTAGTGAGCACCCTGCGAGCAGCACCATCCCCGTCGAGCTGAGCAAAGCCTCCGAAGCCGCTAAACTTGGGGTTATGAGCTTTGGAATGAACAACGCTCTCGGGCTGCGCGCGCCCAAGGGCAACATCGACCTCAAGTCATTCAACCCTCGCGAAACCCCGGGGGTGAGGGGCAAAGGCGAGAAGTTCGAGAAGCGGGTCAACAAGGCCTATAAGAAGATCGCCGAGGAACTGCGCGCCGAGCAGGCCAAGCTCTACGCAAACGGTGCCAGCGACGAGCAGGTCGGCAGCATCCTCATCATCCTGCAGGGCGTGGACGCCTCCGGTAAGAGCGGTGCCACCAACGCGATCCTGCAGGCCGTGTCCCCGCAGGGCGTGAACGTCGCCACCTTCGCAGAACCGGTCGAGTCGATCGACGATACCGACAACCGCGACTTCCTGTCCCGCATCCGCCACGAGCTGCCGGGCAACGGCGAGATCGCGATCTTCGACCGCTCCTACTACGAAGACGTCCTGGTCTCCCGCGTGGAGGGGCTCAGCGACGTCGAGGAAATCGACCGCCGCTACGACGCCATCCGTCGCTTCGAGAAGAAGCTCGAGGCCGACGGCACCCGTGTCATCAAGGTTCTCCTACACATTTCCCCGCAGTTCCAGACCAAGAGCTTCCTCTCCCGCCTGCGCAACCCGGCGCAGCGCTGGCGCTACTCCCCCAGCGACCTCGGCGTGCAGAAGAAGTGGGATGAATACCAAGAGGCTTATGCCCGTGCCATTGAGAAGACGAACGATGTTGCCCCGTGGTACATCGTGCCTAGTGATAAGCAGGACTACGCCCGCCTGGTCGTGCGCTACCTGCTGCTCAACGAGCTGCGAAACATGAAGCTGGAGTGGCCAGAGGTCGACTTCAACCTCGAGAAGCAGCTGAAGAAGGTCGAGAAGGCCGCCGTCAAGGCCGAAGAGAAGGCAGCCAAGGACGACGAGAAGGCAACAAAGAACAGCTAGGCGGAAGAACAGCTAGGCGGCGGCGCACAGCCACCGGCTGCAATAGCGAACACTACTAGCGAAGCCAGGCGGGAGAGGCGCTCTCCAGCCTGGCTTTTCGTACCCCCAGTCGGGTTCGAACCGACACTGGGCGGATTTTAAGTCCGCTGCCTCTGCCAATTGGGCTATGGGGGCATAGGGTCCGCGCGCTAGCGCGCACGGATTCTAAGCGCCGTTTCGGCGCATAACTTTTGCCAACATACCATCGAGGATGTCTTTCTCACTGATCGTGATCTCCTCGACGCCCAGGGCCAGGAAGCGGCTGGCGACCGCGTCGATGACCACCGCGCCACCTCCGACGACGTCCGCGCGGCCGGGGTGCATGGGACCGCACTCGAGGCGCTGGTCGACGGTCTTATCCCGCAGGTCGATGGCGGTATCCCGGAACGTGCGCAGCGGCAAGCGACTCAGGTGGATCTTCTCCGGCTGGTAGCTATCCAGCCCCTGCGTGATCGCGCTGAGGGTGGTCATGGTCCCAGCCACACCCACCAGGCGAGTCACACCCGTGAGGTCGACGTGCTCCTCCACCTCGCGGAGCTGCGTGGCGACGTAGTCCTCCGCCGCTGCGATTTCCTCCGCGGTCGGCGGATTGCTGTGCAGGTAGCGCTCGGTGAGCCGCACGCAGCCCATATTCGCGGAGTAGGCCTCGACCGTACCGGTGTCCGCGACGGCACCGTCGGCGTCGACGTCATGGACGACGAACTCGGTGGAACCGCCACCCAAGTCGATGACGCAGATGCGCTCCGGGGTTCCGGACGGCAGGTCGGCGACGGCCCCGGCGAAGCTTAGCTCCGCCTCCTGCTCGCCGCTGATGACCTCAGCCTGGCGGCCGTCAACGATCCGGCCCAGGTGGCGGGCGGTGATGGCGAAGAACTCATCGCGGTTCTTCGCATCGCGGGTAGCGCTCGTCGCCCCCATCATCACGTCCTCGACGTTGTGATCCACCATGCGCTGGGCGTAGGTGGCCAGGGCGTCGTCGACACGTTGGAGGGCCTCCGGTGCGAAACCACCCGTGGCGTCCACGCCCTGACCGAGCCGGACGATGATGTTATCGCGGTTGAGCTCCGTCAGCGTTCCGTCGGCCGCCCGCTCGGAGATGAGCAGGCGGATGGAGTTCGTGCCGCAGTCGATCGCGGCGAAGCGACGTGGGGCGTCGGCCTGGGCCATGTGTCTAGCTCCTCTGGTCTCGTTCGCGCTCGGGCAGGAACATGCCGGTGTTCTCCGCTCCCTCCACGGTAGTGGCCTGGACGAGGGAGATACCCAGCTCCTCGGAGGTCGGCCAATCGGCCGGGATCGCGGTGCCGGACAGGCTCGGGTCGTGCTCCACGGCCAGCGCCACGGTCTCGGTCCCGAGCCGGAGGCGTTCCGGCCCCTCGGCCAGCGCGTAGGCCATGAGGACGTGCAGGCACTTCACCCGATCGGGCATGCCCCCGCCCGAGAACTCAGTGCCGAGGTCCTCCATTGCGTTGCGCGTGGCCAGGTAGTGCTCGTGGGCAGCCTGGTAGTCCCGCTGTAGCTCCTCGTCCTCACCGAGGCGTTCCTGCATTGTCTTCATGACGCCGGCAACCTCCAGACGGCTGGCCTCTGCGGTCAGTCGGGGGTCGGTGAGGTAGTACAGCGTCGGGAACGGGGTGCCGTCCGGCAGCCGGGGGTGGGTCTTCACGACGGCTGGCTGGCCGTCTGGGGTTCGGTAGCTGACCTCCACCGCGCCGCGCGGCTCTCGGCCGAGCTGGGCGGCCATGATGTCCAGGTCTTCACGACTGACCGTCATTCATTCTCCTCTTGAAAAAGCCCGCGGGCTTGGGTCCTTCCAAGCTCTTCCGCGGGGCGTGCCGACTCCGGCGATTATGGCTGATTCTCGGGCAGGATCGGAAGTTTCATATCGCCGCTTGGCTGTTCGCCACCCTCGGGGTTGCCGCCGGGGTCCTGATTCTCGCCCTGACCGGCGGGGGCGCTACCGGCGTCGCCCGGAGCTTCCTCCCCAGGTTCGACGGCCACGGAGTCCCACAGCTTCTTAAACCACGGGCTGTTCTCGTATTCCTGCTCCGACGGGCTCTTCCCCGCCCCGGGGGCGTCCTCCCCCGCCGCCCCGGTGATCTTCGGCGAGATGATGCGGTAGGCGGACTCGCCGGGCTCGATCACGCCGAGCCGGATGCGAGCCTGCTCCTTGAGGTAGTCCTCGTTTTCGAAGCGGTTGAGCTCCGCCTGGAGCTCCGCTTTGTGGCGCTCCTGCTCCTGGATGGTGTTCTGCAGCTGGGCCAGCTCCGTGCGCTGTTCGTAGTAGTTGCGCAGCGGGGTGGCCAGGGACAGGGCCATCAGACCGACCACCAGGATCACAACGATCGCGGCAACGGGGCTCATTCGGGACGGCAGGGCGACGAAGCGGCGTGCCACGCGCTTGGGTGCCTGCCGCATCCGACGGCGACGGGCCTGATTGCGCTCCATGGAGCGCGCCT
The DNA here is from genome assembly GCF_030212265.1 of Corynebacterium sp. UMB9976. Lineage (NCBI taxonomy): Bacteria > Bacillati > Actinomycetota > Actinomycetes > Mycobacteriales > Corynebacteriaceae > Corynebacterium > Corynebacterium sp. UMB9976. Next base: position 52,359 of record NZ_JASODY010000012.1, on the reverse strand, counting down.
GCGGCAGCCGCTGGCCCGCGGAATCCGCTGAATCCGTGTTCGCCCCACCGCGCTGGTCACTGCCAGCGGGGCGGGGCGAATGATCGCGGGAGGGGTGGGTCATAACGGGCTATTCTAGTCCGCTCGCCCTAGTTCTTGAAGCGGGGGAAAGCGGAGCGACCCGCGTAGACTGCTGCACCCTCCAGGTAGCGCTCGATGCGCAGCAGCTGGTTGTACTTCGCCACGCGCTCGGAACGGGCCGGGGCACCGGTCTTGATCTGGCCGCAGTTCAGGGCGACGGCCAGGTCGGCGATGGTGGTGTCCTCGGTCTCGCCGGAGCGGTGGGACATCATGGTGCGGTAACCGTTGCGGTGTGCCAGCTCCACGGCGTCGAAGGTCTCGGAGAGGGTACCGATCTGGTTCACCTTGACCAGCAGGGCGTTGGCCGCCCCACGGTCGATGCCCTCCTGCAGGCGGGCCGGGTTGGTGACGAAGAGGTCATCGCCCACGATCTGGATCTTGTCGCCGAGTTTCTCGGTGAGGGTGACGTAGCCCTCCCAGTCGTCCTCGTCCAGCGGGTCCTCGATGGAGACGATCGGGTACTGCTCGACCAGGTCGGCGTAGACCTCAACCATCTCGGCGGAGCTGTGCTTGCCGCCCTCGAAGTTGTACACGCCGTCTTCATAGAACTCGGAGGAAGCGACGTCCAGGGCCAGGGCGACGTCCTCGCCCAGGGTGTAGCCAGCCTTCTCGATGGCCTCGACGATGAGATCCAGGGCTGCCTTGGTGGACTCGACGGATGGGGCGAAGCCGCCCTCGTCGCCCAGGCCGGTGGACAGGCCCTTGGCCTTAATGACGGCCTTGAGGCTGTGGTAGACCTCAGCGCCGACCTGCAGTGCCTCGGCGAAGGTCGCCGCGCCGATCGGGGCGATCATGAACTCCTGGACGTCCACGCCGGAGTCTGCGTGCGCGCCACCGTTGAGGATGTTCATCATCGGCACGGGCAGGACGTGGCCGTTCGGGCCACCGATGTAGCGGAAGAGCTCCAGGCCCGCGGAGTCCGCGGCGGCGTGGGCGACGGCCATGGACACGCCGAGCAGGGCGTTGGCGCCCAGACGGGACTTGTTCCCGGTGCCGTCGAGCTCCAGCAGGGTCTGGTCGATGAGGCGCTGGTCGTCAGCCTCCAGGCCAGCCAGGGCGTCGTCGATCTCGGTGTTGACGAACTCGACAGCCTTGGCAACACCCTTGCCCAGGTAGCGATCGCCGCCGTCGCGCAGCTCGTGCGCCTCGTGGACACCGGTGGACGCGCCCGAAGGCACGGCGGCACGGCCCATCGAACCGTCGTCGAGGATGACCTCGACCTCGACGGTGGGGTTACCGCGGGAGTCCATGATCTCCAGCGCGCTGACGTTAAGGATTCCGGCCATCTGTGTCTGCCTCCTAGGCACATTCGACGTTGCTTTGACCACTGGCGTGGGCGGGGTAAGCCGGGCACCATCGCACCGGCCCCGGACCCGAAAGCCAGGAACTATTCTAGCCACCTCTATTTTGCCATGCGCCCGCCATTCGACCTCCGATCGACCCACATGCCTCGCCCTCGCGCCACGTTCTGCCACAATGGGGCCATGAATCAGATCGTTGATGCTGTAAATAAAGTGTCCCCCACCACCGAGAAGGTCATGAACGACTCGGTCACCTTCTCCCCTCGCCGCTGGAAGTCCGGCTGGCCGTTCCACCTGCGCCATGTCCCACCCTTCCGGGACGACGCCACCGCCTCCATCACGCGCGCGGAAGTGTTTAGCTTCGCGGAAGACGCCGTTGCTTCCGGCTACGCCCGGGATCGGGTCATCGACTTCATTGGTGCTGCCTTCGCCTACGGGGCGGGTCAGTCCCAGGCGGTGCTGCCGTTGCAGCAGTTCCTGCGCAACAAGGCCAAGGCCGCCAGCCTGCTCAAGACGATCCCGACCCTGGAGTCCAAGGAACCAGCAGCGCGGTACGAGGCGCTGACGAAGATCGGCCTGCCGGCGAAGTTCGCCTCCTATATCGCCTACTTCCTTGCCGGTCCGCAGGCTGCCGGTGAGGATAAGCCGCTAGTGATCTGCTCCAACCGCGCGAAGATCGCGGGCCTGGAGAAGGATTCCGACTGGTCCGCCGCGGACTACGGCACCTACCTCGCCGCGGTGAGCGAGGCTCGCGACAGCGTCGACCCGGAGCTGCCACTCGACGCCGTCGAGTGGGCTATGCGCGAGTCGGTGCGTTAAACCGCACCCTGGAGCCAGTCCTTTACAGCGCGCTACATGATGCTGGCGGCCTGCCCCAGCGCGTAATTCGCCGCGGCGTCGCGGACGTCGCGGACGTACTGATCCGACTGGTTATAGGAGCGGATCGCCTGCGTCCACCCCTCCGGGGTGCTCAAGTCGCGGCCGAAGTCGCAGAGCAGGCGGGCAGCCGCGGCAGTTGCGTCGTCGATGTTCTGCGGATCCGCCACCCCGTCGCCGTTGGCGTCCACTCCGTAGTGCTGCCAGGTTTCGGGGATGAACTGCATCGGCCCCATCGCGCGGTCGAATTCCTTGTCCCCGTCGAGCTTGCCGCCGTCCGTGTCCTCGATGCGGGCGAACTTCTCCCCGTTGAGCTGGGGACCGAAGATTTTCGGGTCCGCGGTTCCCTGATCATTGAGCTTCGTGCCGCGCAGGGTCCAGCCGGCGTAGGAGCCGTGCTTGGTTTCCACGAAGCCCAGGCCGGCGAGGGTGTTCCAACGCAGCCCGCACTCCGGGCGGGTCTGGCGGGCGATGTTCTCCGCATTCCCGTAGGCGATCAGGGCCTGATAGGGGATGTTCGTCTCCGACACCTGACCACGCGCCCAACGGGCCAGCTGGTTGGCGGTGCGTCCCGGCTGATGGATATCAATGGTCGGCGCAGGCGCTGCCGCGGCGGGCGGGACGTCGTCCGGGATGGGAAGACGATTGGCCTTGATCGGCGAGTTTCCGGTGAAGGCGGCCACCAGAAAACCCACCAGGGCGATGATGCTCAGCAGGGCGACCACGACGACGCCGCAGCCCATCACAGCGCACCCGGAGCGGCGACGGCGTGGGACCGAGGCCGCGGGCTCGTAGCGGTTGTGATTCACAGGACTTCCTTCCCGCTGGCGCGCTGAGTAGCGCCCTTGCGGCGTGATTTGGGCATAGGCAAAGAATGATACCGGTGGCGGTGGGCTACGCGGGACGGATGCACCGAACCGCGGCTAACTGCGCGGCGGGCAGGGACACCACCGAACCGGATCGCGTACCGGACACGATACTGAATTCGGCGAGCGCTTCGAAAGGCCGGGGGTCGACGCGAATGTGAACCCCGGGGGTCACGCCACTGCCCTCCAGGTGACGGAGCAGGTCAGGATCGGAGTCGGAGACCCGCTCCACGCACAGCACATCCCCGACGGCTGCCTCGGAAAGCGGGAAGGACTCGGTTTCGGGGAGCTGGCCCGCCGCGTTCGGGATCGGATCGCCGTGCGGGTCCCGGTCCGGGTAGCCCATCAGCTCGTCGATGCGGGCGAGGAATTTCTCGCTGACGGCGTGCTCGAGCTCCTCGGCCTCGTCGTGAACCTCATCGAGGGAATAGCCCAGCTCACGGCAGAGATAGGTTTCGATCAGCCGGTGGCGGCGCACCATCTGAATCGCGAGCTCATGACCCAAGTCCGTCAGGGTGATGGGCGCGTAGGGGCGGTGATTGACTAGCCCCTGGGCCGCTAGCCGCTTCACGGCCTCGGAGGCGGTGGAGTTCTGCTGGCCAACCTTGGCAGCGAGCTGGGTCAGCCCCACTCCGGTGCCGCTCCACTCCTGGACGTCGAAGATCGCCTTGAGGTAGTCCTGCGAGCGGAAAGGAAGATCGGAAAGGCGCACGGCGAAGGCTCTAGCGTCCCATCCGGTCGAGCTGCTGGCGGAAGTTCTGAACCGCCTTGAGCAGGCGGTCCTCCGCCCCACCTGGCTCGTCGAGCTCGAGGCCGACCATCGGGTAGCGGATATCCGTCGGGATGTCTGCATCCCGCAGGCCGCGCTCGCGGGCCTCGCGGATGATCTCATCGGCTGCGGACAGCGCGGAGGTGTGGCGCGGCTGGGCTGCCTGAACTGGCTGAGCGACTGGGGCTGGCTGCGCTGCCTGCTGCGGCTGTGCCTGGGTCGCGTGTGCAGTCTGGGCGGGCTGAGCGACGGGGCTGGCCTGCTTCGCCGACGCCCCCTGGCCAGCGTTATCGTCCTTGGCGGTGGCCTGCGCACCCAGCGGGCCACGCTGCGACTGATCAGCTTGCTGCTCAGCGGCCTGCTGCTTCAGCTCGGCCTTCCGGTCCAGGTAATCGCGGAAGGCTGGACCGTGTGCCTCACGCTTGCGCTGCTCCTGAGCCTGCTTACCGGCACGCCACAGGTCGTTTTGCTCCTGAATACCCACCGCGCGCTCGACATCCTCGAAAAGGTACGGTGCGCGGTCACGCAGCTTCGCGACAAACGCGCCGGCCACGTGCCCGATGTCGAAAGCACCACGGCGGTTCGCAATCTCCGCGTGGAAGAGGACCTGCAGCAGCACGTCCGAAAGCTCCTCGCAGAGGTCCTGCTCGGCCCACTCGGGGACCTCGCCATCACCATCGGCCTGGTCTTCGGAGCCCACGGCGGCGAGGACGTCCCGCAGCTCGATGGTGCTCGCCAACTCCTCGGTCTCCTCCCGCAGGAAGGGCACCAGGTCGGCGTGGGTCATGGACTGCTCCCACTTGCCCTGGCGCAGTGCGCGGGCCATCAGCGCCACGGCATCCTCGATCTCATCCATGACGGACTCGGGCACCTCGGTGCGCGCGGTGCGGCGGCTACCCGCCACGGCGGCGGTGTGCTCGTCGGCGGAAAGAACCTCGCCCTCGACGAAACCCTCGCCACTATAGGCAGCCGAGGCTGCGGCGTCGGCGGCGTAGTCCGCATCCGCCTGCTGGGAGCTCGGCTGGTGGTACAGGTGCGCGGACTGCTGATAGGCATCGTCCACGGCATCGGCGTACTGCTGATAAGACTCCAGCGCCTCCGCCGGGTCCTGCTCCCCCATCCCGGACATCGCCTGGCCGATGGCCTCCGCGGAGGGCAGCGCGGGCGTGTGCGCCGGGGCGAGCTCACCGGAATCCCGCGGCCCGATCTCCCGATCTGGGGCGAGGTGCACCAGCAGGCTCGGGGCTGCCAGCAGCTCGTCGCCCTCCTCGATCCGCTCAATGACCAGGTCGTTTCGCAGATCGGTGGTGACGAGGACGTCGGACTCGTAGACCGTGTGTCCGCCGAGGTCGCCGATGACCCAGCGGATGCGGATCGGCACCTCCTCCGTATAGGAAACCTTGCCACTGAGCAGGGTCACGGCGTCGACGGGAATCATCGAGGGGAATCGAGGATCGAGGAGTACGACTGTCATGGGGCTAAAGTTTACGCTAGTGACTCGGAAGTTTTCGCACCGAGGGGCTAACGCGTCGGGGCACTACCTCCCCTGATGTCCCGTTCCGGGATCCCAGCCAGCTGGGTGAGTGCATTCGCACACCACTGCGCCAGCGGCACATCCCGCAACGCGACCGCCCGCATCCCCGCACCCTCCTTCGGCGCCGGAATAACCACGACCTTGGTGGTGGCCCGGTACGTCGCCCCCGGGAATAGGCGCTTCAACCGCACCTGGCCGGAGTCCTGCAGATCAATGGGGCTGAAGCTGATGCGAGATCCCGTCGCCACAACCTCCGAGACCCCCAGGTCACGGCAGATCAACCGCAGCCGGGACAGCACCGCGAGGTTGGTCACCTGGGCCGGCGGCTCGCCGTACCGATCCCGGAACTCGTTGAGCACCTCCTCAATCTGGTCCTCATCCTGCGCCTCCGCGAGCTTGCGGTAGGCCTCCAGGCGGAGCCGCTCGGAGGCCACGTAGGTCACCGGGATGTGCGCGTCCACCGGCAAGTCAATGCGGATCTCCTTCTTCTCCTCCTCGCGTCCGTCCACCGGCTTGCCGTCGGCCATCGCTCGGAAGGCCTCCACCGCCTCACCGACGAGGCGGACATAGAGGTCGAAGCCCACTCCCGCGATGTGCCCCGACTGCTCGGCGCCAAGGACGTTGCCGGCGCCGCGCATCTCCAGGTCCTTCATCGCGACGGCCATGCCCGCGCCGAGCTCGTTGTTCTGCGCGATGGTGGACAGCCGGTCGTAGGAGGTCTCGGTGAGCACCTCACCCTTCGGATAGAGGAAGTAGGCATAGGCACGCTCCCGGGACCGGCCCACGCGCCCGCGCAGCTGGTGCAGCTGGGATAGGCCCATGTGGTGGGCGTTCTCCACGATCAGGGTGTTGGCGTTCGAGATGTCCAGGCCGGTCTCCACGATGGTGGTGCACACCAGGATGTCGAACTCCCGGTTCCAGAAGCCCTCCACGGTGGTTTCCAGCTGCTCCTCGCTCATCTGGCCGTGGGCGACCACGACCCGGGCCTCGGGCACGAGGTTGCGGATGTGCTCCGCCGCCTTCTCGATGGATTTCACCCGGTTGTGGATGTAGAACACCTGACCGTCGCGCAGCAGCTCGCGGCGGATTGCGGCAGCGACATGCTTATCCTCCTGGGCTCCGACGTAGGTCAGCACGGGGTGGCGGTCCTGCGGCGGTGTGAGGATGGTCGACATTTCGCGGATGCCCGCCATGGACATCTCCAGCGTGCGCGGGATCGGGGTGGCGGACATGGTCAGGACGTCCACGTGGGTACGCAGGGACTTGATGTGCTCCTTGTGCTCCACGCCAAAGCGCTGTTCCTCGTCGACGATGATGAGGCCCAGGTTCTTCCAGGTCACGCCGGTCTGCAGCAGGCGGTGGGTGCCCACGACGATGTCGATGGTCCCCTCGGCCAGCCCCTTGAGGATCTCCTTGGACTGCGCAGGAGTGGTGAACCGGCTCAGCTCCGCGATACGGGTCGGGAAGTCCTGCATCCGCTCCCGGAAGGTCTTCATGTGCTGCTGCGCGAGCAGCGTCGTCGGGACGAGGACGGCGACCTGCTTACCCGACTGAACGGCCTTGAAGGCGGCACGCACCGCGACCTCCGTCTTGCCGTAGCCCACGTCGCCCACGATGACGCGGTCCATCGGCACCGGCTTTTCCATGTCGGACTTCACGGCTTCGATGGCGTTGAACTGGTCCTCGGTCTCCGTGAAGGGGAAGGCCTCCTCCATCTCCCGCTGCCACGGGCTATCCGGGGCGAAGGCGTAGCCCGGCGCGGCTTGACGCTGGGCGTAGAGCTGCACGAGCTCCCCGGCGATTTCCCGGACGGCCTTGCGGGCCTTGCGTTTGGTGTTCTTCCAATCCGCCCCACCCATCTTGGACAGGGCGGGCTTCTCGCCGCCGACGTAGCGGGACAGCAGGTCGAGCTGGTCCATGGGGACGTAGAGCTGGTCGCCCGGTCCTCCCCGCTTGCTGGGTGCGTATTCGAGGACGAGGTACTCGCGGCGGGAGGCGTCCGCCCCCTTGCCGACGGTGCGCTCGGTCATCTTCACAAACTTGCCGATGCCGTGGGAGTCATGGACCACCAGGTCACCGGGCTCCAGGGCCAGCGGATCGACACGGTTGCGGCGCTTGGCTGGCTTGCGCTTACCGGTCGCCGCCGCCTCCACGCGGTTGCCAGTGACGTCTGTTTCGGTGAGGAACAGCAGGCTGGGCTGGTCTCCCCCAGCCATTGGGAAGACGAGGCCATCGTGGGCGACCGCGTGGTAGATGCTGACCTTCTTCGGTGCCGGCTCCTGGTCCGGGGTCGCCTTGGATGTGGCCTGGCGGCCGATGCCGCGCTGGCCGCGCAGGTCCACCCCCACAGCTTCGGCGGCGATGCCTGCCTCGTGGAAGCGACGCAGCATGCGGGCAGCGACGGTGGGCGTTGGGGCGGCGAAGGCGACCCTGCCACCGGCCTCCACGCGGGTGCGGATATCGGCCATCATCTGCTCGATGGCCTCCATCTCACCGCGGGGCTGGGGCGCGGCGTCGTAATCCAGCAGGAGGGCGTCGCCGTCGAAGCCTTCGTCGGAATCCAACATGCCGAGCGGGGATAGCGTCCACCACGGCCTCTCCAGTGCTGCCTGGGCATGCCGGGCCGCGGCGACGGACACGTAGGCCACGCCGTCGGCAGGAGCGTCCGCTCCCATGGCCGCGGCCTCCCAACCGGCCTCGAGGAACTGCTCGCCGGTCTCCTTCAGGTCTGCGGCGCGGCGCTCGACAGCGGCCGGGGCCAGCACGATGGTGTGCGTGCCATCGGGCAGGAATTCCGGCAGGAGCTTCAGCTCACCGTCGTGGAGGCTCGGGATCAGTGCTTCCATGCCGGGCACCGCGATCTTCTCACTGATCTTGTGGTACACATCCGCCAGCTCGGCATAGCTGGCGTTTTCCTTAGCCAGTTCCGCGGCGCGGGTGGCCACGGAGTCGGTGATGAGCAGCTCGCGGGCTGGATAGACGGTGACCTCGTCGAGCTCAACACCTGGGATGGTGCGCTGATCGCCGACGCTGAAGGGCCGGATGTCGGAGACCTCGTCGCCCCAGAATTCCACGCGCACGGGCAGCTCCCCCGTTGCCGGGAAGACGTCGAGAATGCCGCCGCGCACCGCGAAGTGACCGCGCTTGGCGACCACGTCCACCGCGGAGTAGCCGCGCTCCACCAGCTCGTGCTGGATCTGTTCGAAGTCCACCTCCTGGTCGACGGCGAGGTGGACGGGGGTCACGGCACCGAGGCTGTCCTGGATGGGCTGCACCAGCGTGCGCACCGGCGCGACAACCACCCGGATCCGGGTCTCGGTCTCCCCCAGCTCGCCGGCGGTCTGCCGGTGCAGGCGGCGGAGCACCTTCATGCGTTGGGAGACGGTCTCCACGTTCGGGGAGATGCGCTCGTGCGGCAGGGTCTCCCAGGCGGGCATGAGCTCCACCTCGTCGCCCAGCATGGCCTTGAGCTGCTCGGTGAGGTCCTCGGCCTGCCGGGCGGTCGCGGTGATGACCAGCACCGGGGCGTGCTGGGCGACCGTGCCGACGGCGAAGGGCCACACCGCGTCCGGGCCTTGGATCGCCAACTGCGCAGCACCGATGTGGGTGACCAGGCCCTTGAGCTTCGAGTCGCGCGCGGCGGCCCGCAGCACACCCGACAGCGCGGGAGCCGCGTGCCCCCTATTCCCTGGTGCGGACGTATTTTGGCTTGCCGATGGGCGGACCGTGGTACTCATAGCGCCCCAGTGTAGCCGTGGGGGCAGACACCCCTCGCGCCTGGCCTGCACGGCCTGGCTGCCGCGGCAAGTCGGCGTTTTTCCACCCGCCGTGCGCCATGGGGTAGGGTGTTAAGCCGTTAGCGTCATCCTGCGGGATCTTCGACGGCTAGCGTTTTCCCCCATGGTGTAATTGGCAACACTGCGGTTTTTGGTACCGTCATTCTAGGTTCGAGTCCTGGTGGGGGAGCATGACGAGCGAAGACCAACAAGCTCAGGCCCCTACTCACTCCGAGCAGGGGCCTTTTTCGACGCGCCTGTCCCACAAACTGATCGGTAAGCCACCGCAGTCCGATCTGCCGAATGTGGAGCAGAACGGTCTGCGATTCTCCACCGCCTTTGGGTTTCAGAACATCGGCGACCAAATCATGAGCGCGAAGACGACGCTGCCGTGGTTGCTCCAGATGCTGGCCGCGCCCGCCTGGATCGCGCCGCTGTTGGTGCCGATCCGCGAGTCCGGGTCGATGCTGCCGCAGGCGGGGCTTCGCCCGTGGATCCAGGCCCGCTCCCACCGACTGCCGATCCTGCTGCTGGGCACGCTGGGTCAGGCGCTGGGCTGCATCATCGCGATGTGCGCGGCCCTGTTCACCTCCGGCACGGCTGCTGGCCTGCTCATCCTCTTCGGTCTCGCGCTGCTCGCCGCCTCCCGTTCGCTGGTGTCGCTGACAAGTAAGGACATCCAGGGCCGCACGATGCCGAAGGGTTACCGCGGCCGAGTCACTGGTTTCGCGACGACGCTCGCGGGTGCGGTGACCATCGTGGTGGGCCTAATCATCGCCGCCCTGCGTGACAGCCTGAGCCCCGGAACCTTCGGCGTGCTTTTCGCAGCTGGTGCCGGTGCGTGGCTGGTGAGCTTCCTGCTCTTCAAGGGGATTCAGGAGCCGCCGGTGGACGAGGGGGATCTCGCTGAGCCGCCGCACTCCTTCGTCGAGATGAATCGCGCCATCTGGGACGACATGTGGGGCCTGGTGCGGGACGACAAGCCCTTCCGAAACTTCGTGCTGGTCCGCTCCCTCATGCTCGCTTCCGCCCTCTCCCCCACCTTCCTGGTCACGCTGCAGGGCCGGGCGGGTTCGAGCGTGACCGGCCTGGGCCTGTTCGTCGTGGCCGCGGGCCTGGCCTCGCTGGCCGCCGGCCGGGTCTCTGGCGCATTGTCGGATAAATCCTCGAAGAACACCCTCTCGGGTGGCGCGCTTTTTGCCGTCGTTCTGCTGCTGATCACCATCGGCCTGGCACTGGCCTGGGAGGACGCCCTGTACTGGTGGCTGCCCGTAGCGTTCTTCGGCATCTCGGTGGCGCACGCGGCCATCCGGGTGTCCCGGTCGACCTATGTGGTGGACATGGCTGAGGGCGATCAGCGCACCCGCTACGTCTCGGTCTCCAACACGCTGATGGGCATCATCCTGCTGCTCATTGGTGCGCTGACCGCGCTGTTGAGCCTTATGGGGACCCTCTGGGCGCTCGGCGCTCTAGCCGCGTTCGGCGCGCTGGGCTCCCTGCTCGCGGCGAAGCTGCCCGAGGTTTCTGCCCGGCAGGATTAGGCCCCACCCACTCGGGGTGCGACACAGCCGCCGGCTCGCGAAGGTTTGTCCGGCGTGGCGGTTATGCTGGTGTACTACCAAGACCGTCCACACCCGATTTTCAAGGAGGGGCTGCCGCCGTGTCGCGCACTCCGAACAGGAACCAAGCCACCGACCAGCCAACGCAAACCCAGACCACGGGAGCTGGTGGGACGTCGGCGGGCTCGGACCTGGCCGTCGTCATCCTCGCTGCGGGCGCCGGGACGCGCATGAAGTCGGCCACGCCGAAGACCCTGCACGCCATCGGCGGACGCACTCTGCTGGCCCACAGCCTCCACGCCGCGGCGGGCGCGCAGCCAAGCAACATGGTGGCCGTGATCGGGCACGGCCGCGAGCAGGTCGGCCCGGCCTGCGAGCAGGTAGCCCAAGACCTGGGCCGTCAGATCAACCTGGCCGTCCAGGAGGAGCAGAACGGCACCGGGCACGCCGTCCAGTGCGCGATGGAGGAGCTGGCGGACTTCCAGGGCACCGTCATCGTCACCAACGCCGACGTCCCGCTGCTGACGGGTGAGACGATCACCGCGCTCTACCGCTCCCACACCGAGGTACCGACCGCGGTGACGGTGCTCTCCGTCGAGCAGGAGAATCCAACCGGTTACGGTCGCATCGTGCGCTCTGAGTACGGCGACGTCATGCAGATCGTCGAGGAAAAGGACGCCACCGAGGAACAGCGGGCGATCACCGAGGTCAACTCCGGTGTCTTCGCCTTCGACGCCGAGATCCTGCGGGATGCGCTGAGCCGCCTGAACACGGATAACGCGCAGGGCGAGCTCTACCTCACCGACGTGCTCTCCATCGCCCGGGCCGATGGCCACCCGGTGCGCGCCCACACCGCCAACGATGCCGCGGAACTCGCGGGCGTCAACGACCGGGTCCAGCTGGCCCGGGCTGGCGAGGAACTCAACCGCCGCGTGCTGGAACGCACGATGCGCGGCGGCGCGACGATCGTGGACCCGCACAGCACCCGCATCGACGTGGACGTTCAGGTAGGCCAGGACGTCACGATCCTGCCGGGTACCCAGCTGCTGGGCCGCACCCGGATCGCGGATAACGCCACCGTGGGCCCGGATACAACCCTGCAGGACACCACCGTTGGCGAAGGCGCCTCCGTGGTGCGCACCCACGCCCTCAGCTCCACGATCGGCGCCCGCGCAACCGTCGGGCCGTTCACCTACCTGCGCCCGGGCACGGAGCTCGGCGAGGAGGGCAAGCTGGGTGGCTTCGTCGAAACCAAGAACGCCACCATCGGGCGTGGTTCGAAGGTGCCACACCTGACCTACGTGGGCGATGCCACCATCGGCGAGTACAGCAACATCGGGGCCTCCAGCGTCTTCGTCAACTACGACGGGGTAAACAAGCACCACACCACGATCGGCTCGCACGTGCGCACCGGCTCGGACACGATGTTCATCGCGCCGGTCACCGTCGGCGACGGCGCCTACTCCGGGGCCGGCACGGTCATCAAGGAGGACGTCCCCGCCGGCGCTCTGGCCGTCTCCGGTGGCCAGCAGCGCAACATCGAGGGCTGGGTGGCCAAGCGCCGCCCCGGCACCCCGGCGGCGGAGGCCGCGCAGCGCGCCGCTAACGAGGCCGCTACCCCGCAGCCCGAGGGCGAGACCCCGGAGCAGGGGCAGTAGCTCTAGCCCTCGTTGGTTCTTTAAACCCAGGGCAATTATCATCAGTTCATGTAAAGCTGGTCACTGCGGCGAGCGGGTGGCGCTCCTCAAAGATCCTGCGCAAGGATCGACGGGCGGCATCGTACCGGCGAAACAAGAAAACAAATCCTCGGGAAGGCTGATCTGTGTCCACCACTCACTGGATCGACAACCAAAAGAACCTCATGCTGTTTTCGGGTCGTGCGCACCCGGAGCTGGGTGAGGCCGTAGCCCGCGAGCTTGGTGTCGAGCTGACTCCCACCACGGCGCGCAACTTCGCCAACGGCGAGATCTTCGTGCGCTTCGAGGAGTCCGTCCGTGGCTCCGACGCTTTCGTCCTGCAGTCCCACCCACAGCCGCTGAACGACTGGCTGATGGAGCAGCTGCTGATGATCGACGCCCTGAAGCGCGGCTCGGCGAAGCGGATCACGGCGATCCTCCCGTTCTACCCTTACGCTCGTCAGGATAAGAAGCACCGCGGCCGCGAGCCGATCTCCGCCCGCCTGATCGCTGACCTGTTCAAGGCCGCCGGCGCGGACCGCCTGGTCTCCGTGGACCTGCACACCGACCAGATCCAGGGCTTCTTCGATGGCCCGGTCGATCACATGCACGCGCTGCCGATCCTGACCAAGCACATCAAGGAGAACTACAACCTGGACAACATCGTGGTTGTCTCCCCGGACGCCGGCCGTGTGAAGGAGTCCGAGAAGTGGGCCAACCAGCTGGGCGGCGCCCCGCTGGCCTTCATCCACAAGACCCGCGACATCGACGTGGCCAATAAGGTCACCTCCAACCGCGTGGTCGGCGACGTCGAGGGCCGCACCTGTGTGCTGCTGGACGACATGATCGACACCGGCGGCACCATCGCTGGCGCTGTCCAGGTGCTGAAGAACGCCGGTGCGGGCGACGTCATCATCGCCACCACCCACGGTGTCTTCTCCGGCCCGGCCCGCGAGCGCCTCAGCGAGTGCGGTGCCCGTGAGATCATCACCACCGACACCCTGCCGCAGAGCACCGAAGGCTGGGATAACCTCACGGTTCTCTCCGTGGCCCCGCTGGTGGCAAAGACGATCCACGAGATCTTCGAGAACGGCTCGGTGACCACTCTCTTCGAGTAGTCCCCTGCGCCTGCCTGCGCGCTCCACCCCCGTTTCCGCCCGCCTGTGGGCGGAACCGGGGGTGTTTTGCTGTTGCAGGGCGGGTTTAGCAGGACCCCGAGCGACCTCTCAGCTAATCTTTAGCTTCGATCACGTTTCTTATGCCCGCGGGCCGCCGCCCCGGCATGCAGTGGAGGTTTCTATGCGTCGCTCCGCCATCCCCGCCGTTCTAGTCGTCGGTCTGCTCGCCCTGAGCAGTTGCTCCAGCCTCCAGTCCGATGACGACGCCTCCGGCCCGCCGACGGTGACGGTGACCACCACGAAGCCGGGCAAGGCCCCGAAGCCGACGGGAGGCAAGGGCTCCGGGAAGTCCGCGGATCACGAGGAGGACGAGGACTCCGGCGGGGAGGCTCCTGAGCCACGCGGCAAGGGAGTCAGGGACGTGCCCGCCTCCGAGTTCCGCTACGGCTCCGATTACACGAAGATCTTCACCGTGGAGCACCTGGGTATCCACTGCATCTCCAAGCCCGGGAACAACGGATTTGGGACTTTCAACTGCTCCAACGTGGAGAGTCGTCTGCCGGGACTGTACTCCTCCCCCGCTTCTGGTGTGGAGGCCCAGCCCGATAACATCATCACGCTGACGCCTGCCACGTCGGGCATGTTCTGGTTCACCCGACACTCCATGGACCCGAGTGGCGGCGGGTGGCTCCACGGCGAGCCCCGCGCGCTCAAGCCCGGGGAACGCGTCACCTTCGGCAAGGTCACCTGCACCGCAGGATCCAAGGATCTCGAGTGCCACGCAACCAAGGGGGCGGGTCGCAAGCCGAATAGCTCCGAGCCACACAGCATGCGGATCACCTCGAAGCACATCTACATCGATGGCAGCGCCGAACCCTTGGGCGGAACCTGTGCCCCAGTCCGAGGCAAGGGTGGCGAGAAGCTCACCCCACGGCTGTCTCGCGGCGATGGCGACTGCAACACGATGCGCGCCACGTTGAAGGAATACCTGAGCAAGGAATCCGGCAGCGGGCCGGCAGAGATCAGTACCGGTTTTAACTGCCACCGAAACGCTATCGCTCAGTCCGGCAAGGTTGCGGGGGCCTGCGCCGAGCGCGATGGCGGGCAATACCGCGAGTTCACCTTCGACGCCTAGGCCAGCGCGCGGCCGCAGCCATTCGGAAACCACGCCGCGACCTGCCCCGAACCCCTCCCCGGAGGGGTTTGCGCCCACCACCTTCCAGCTTGTAAGATTGGTGCCGATCTCGGCGAGGGCTGGCTCTTAAACAAGCTGGCCGTTATCGGCGCGATGAACTACCCGGCCATGCGGCTTCCTTGTATTCGAGGGGCTTCACGTGGGCGGGGTGGACACCCGCCGCGAGAAACCGCGGCTTTTTTCTTTTCCGGTTAACGATCCCGGGCGAAGAGAAAAGCAGTGGCAACCGCAATATTTACACTTCAACTTCTTAACTCTAAGGAGCACTCATGGCTGAATTGACTCGTATCGAAGGCGTTCTGCGCACCGAGTTCGGTAAGGGCGCATCCCGTCGCCTGCGTCGCGACGGCCGGATCCCACTGGTTGTCTACGGCAACAAGCTGGACCCGGTCCACGTCCACGTCGATACCCTGGACCTGCACGCACTGGTCCGTAACGAGGGCGTCAACGCCGTGTTCGAGCTGAACATCGACGGCGAGGACAACCTGGTGATGGTCAAGGCCATCGACCAGAACGTCCTGACCCTGGACATCGACCACGCTGACCTGCTGAACGTCAAGCGCGGCGAGCGCGTCGAGGTCGAGGTTCCGGTCATCCACGAGGGCCTCCCGGCACCGGGCGCAATGGTTGTTCAGGATGTCGACGTCCTGCTGCTCGAGGTCGACGTCCTCGACATTCCGGAAGAGATCGTCCTGGACATCAACGGCCTGGAGATCGGCGAGCAGATCCTGGCGAAGGACGTCAAGATGCCGTCCAACGCTGTCCTGGTTTCCGACGCCGAGGAGCTCGTCATCAACATCGTCGAGCCGGAGGAGGAAGAGCTGCCTGAGGACGACGAGGCTGCTGCCGAGGGCGAGGACGCTGCTGCCGGCGAAGAGGCCGAGGCACCGGCAGAGTCCGAGGACTAATCCCCTCCCCTGCACGCCGGCCGCTGAACGCAAGTTCATGGCCGGGGTCGCAACTTTCACCCGCTGCGCCGGGCACGAGGCATGAACCATACCTTGTGCCCCAGCGCGGCGGGTCTTTCTATGGAAGGATTCCAACTGTGTGTGGAAAGCTGAAGAACTCCTCCCCCAAGAAGTCCCCGAAGGCTGCTGGCAGCGCGGATGCCCCGTGGCTCGTCGTTGGGCTCGGTAACCCGGGTGCCCAGTACGAGACCACGCGCCACAACATCGGCTACCTGGCGGTCGACGAGCTGCTGGAGGATCTCACTCCCATGCCAGGCACGTTGAGTGCCCACAAGCGCACCAACTCGCTGATCTGCCAGACGAAGATTGACGGGCAGTCGGTGATCATCGCCCGGGCCCGCAGCTACATGAACCTCTCGGGCGGGGCGATCGGGGCTTTGGCGAAGTTCTTCAAGGTCCCGGCCGATCACGTGATTGTGATCCACGACGAGTTGGACCTCGACCCGGCAGCGGTGCGCATCAAGGTCGGTGGCGGCGAGAACGGCCACAACGGCCTGAAGTCCACCACCCAGGCGCTGGGCACCCGGGACTACGTACGCATCCGGATGGGCATCGGCCGGCCCCCGGGGCGCATGGACCCGGCGAGCTTCGTTCTCAAGCCCTTCAGCAAGCAGGAGCACGAATGGCTGCCGCTATCCCTGGGGGATGCGGCAGACGCGGTGCGTCTCATCGTGAGCCGCGGGGTGGCCATCGCCCAGAATGAGATTCACGGGCGCAGCCGCTAACAGGCAACGTGAAAGGGCCCGCGACCAGTATCGGTCGCGGGCCCTTTAGCTCGCTTGTGGGGCCGCGCTGCCCGGCCCCGGGAACTCCCTTAGTTCAGGGTATCCAGTGCGGCGCGGGTGGGCACCACAGCGTGCTGGGCGCTGGCCAGCTGCTCGATAATGCGGACCACCTGGCAGGAGTAACCGAACTCGTTGTCGTACCAGACATAGAGCACGAGGTTCTTGCCGGCAGCGATCGTCGCACGGCCGTCGACGACACCAGCGTGGGTGGAGCCGACGAAGTCGGTGGAGACGACCTCCGGGGAGTCGATGTAGTCCACCTGCTGACGCAGCTCGGAGACGAGCGAGACATCGCGCAGGTAGTTGTTGACCTCGTCCTTGGTGACCTCGCGGGACATGCTGAGGTTCAGCACGGCCATGGAGACGTCCGGGGTCGGGACGCGGATGGCGTTACCGGTCAGCTTGCCCTCGAACTCCGGCAGGGCCTTGGAGACGGCCTTAGCGGCGCCGGTTTCGGTGAGCACCATGTTCAGGGTGGCGGCACGGCCGCGGCGCTCGCCCTTGTGGAAGTTGTCGATGAGGTTCTGGTCGTTGGTGAAGGCGTGGACGGTCTCGACGTGGCCGTGGTCCACACCCCACTTGTCGTTGACGACCTTCAGCACCGGGGTGATGCCGTTGGTGGTGCAGGACGCGGCGGAGAGGATGCGGTCGTCCTCGGAGTTCAAGTCGACGTCGTTGTGGTTGATGCCGAAGACGAGGTTCTTGATGTCCCCCTTGCCCGGCGCGGTGAGCAGCGCGCGTGCAACGCCCTTGGCCTGCAGGTGCTGGCCCAGACCCTCGCGGTCGCGCCACACGCCAGTGTTGTCGACGACGATGGCGTTATCGATGCCGTACCGGGTGTAGTCGATCTCGGACGGCTTGTTGGCGTAGATGACCTGGATCGGGGTGCCGTTGGCCCAGATGACGTTGTTCTCCTCGTCGACCCAGATGGTGCCGTCGAAGCTGCCGTGGACGGAGTCGCGGCGCAGCAGGGAGGCACGCTTCTGCAGGTCGTCCTCGGAGTTCTTGCGGACGACGATGGCGCGCAGGCGCGGGCCGGCCTTCTCGGAGCTCTGGGCGAGCAGGATGCGGGCCAGGAGGCGGCCGATGCGGCCGAAGCCGTAGAGGACGACGTCGGTGGTCGGGGTGTCGCCGCGGGTGCCGATGACGTCGGCGAACTGCTCCTTGAGGAACTCGTCGATGGCGGCGGTGTCCCCGAAGTCGCCCCCCTTGTCCTCGAATGCGGTGGCCAGGGCGCCGAGGTCTGCCGCGACGGTGTTCAGGTCGAGCTCTGCGATGCGCTCGAGGATCGGCATGGTGTGCGCGATCGGCAGGTCGTTGTTGGTGATGCGACGTGCGAAGCGGTGCTGCTTCAGAATGTCGGTCTCCGCAACGTTGATGAGCTGGCGACCGAAGATGGACGTCACGACGTTCTTTTCGCGGCGGAGCTGCCCGAGCAGCGGGATCATCTTTTCCGCCAGGGCGACGCGCTCGTTCCAATCAGCTTGCTGCTTGTCGATGGACGCAGAAGCGGACATGAGACCTCCAAAAATTAAAGGGGTAAAGATTAACCACCCTAAACCCTAATTGTCTTGGGGTTGAAAGTGGGATTCCACCCCTAGTGTTGCCCCTTTTTTCTCGCACTACCGCCCCCAGTCCGGACTGGGCAGCGCGATCCTTCGTCGCGTTAGGAGCGTGGCTTTTCCGGCGCCTTCCGGCGCAGCCTCAGCAGCGTTAGCGCAGGCCAGAGGATATCTACGGCGAAAACAATGGCGGCGCACACCCAGCCCGCGGCCCGCAGGGAGCCCAGCTTTCCCGCGTAGTCCGCGAGCCCAGGGGCCGCCGGTGTGATCACGCCCACGTTCACCACGATGAGGGCGATGAGCGTCAGCAGTGCGATCCCCCGCTGCAGCCTCGCCATGCGCACAATGAGCTCCGGGCCACGTCGCTGACCTGGTGCCGAGGGGTTGTAGAAGCTCAGCCAGTAGGAGGCAACGAAGGCCACCAGCGCCAGCAGCGCCGCGCAGAACGGGGTGCGGTAGACCTGCCAGAGTTCCCGCCCACTGTGCACGTCGGTGTTCCACCAGAGCACCACTCCGGTGGCGACGACCACGCCGTAAGCGAGGATAAACAACCAGCCCGCGGACTTCGGGTACACCAGCTGGTCGAAGGAGCGGGGCACGGTGCCGGGTTGCTGCTGATAGTGGGCGTATTGCTTGCGGGCGGATTCGGAGGCCGACGCCGTGTCCGTGAAGTCCGCGTTCTCGTCGCCGATCTCCCACCACCGAGACAGCCGGCGCTCCTGCCGGATAGCGCGGCGACCCTTGGCCCAGAACCACAATCCTGCGCAGATCTGAACCACGGGCAGCACCGCGCAGCCCCACAGCACCAGGCGGTGGGTCTCCTGCCCCAGCGCCACCAGCACCGCGATGGTAAACAGCAGCAGCACTCGCGTGTTGGCCTTCTTGAAGTCAGACTTCGCGGCCAAGACAACGGGATTGAGGCGCTTGATTCGGGGGATGCGCACCCCCAGCATCCTGTCCTCCGAGGAGAGCACCAGCATGGAGCGCATAGTCGCCCAGATCAGGATCATCAGCACGATCCCAAGCACAGCGGGCACGACCGTATCGATCGTGACGTACTGGGGGTCAGTGCTGGACATGGTGTGAAAGTTTAGCCGACCGGCCCCGCCCCCTGCCCAGCGGCTGGAGGGATTCGGGCTGGGGCTTGTGGGGCGCTACCCTGGGTACTCATGAACGCCCACGCTGCTGCTGAAGCCACCCGACGCCGTACCTTCGCCGTCATCGCCCACCCGGACGCCGGTAAGTCCACCCTCACCGAGGCGCTGGCGCTGCACGCCCACGTCATCCAGGAGGCCGGCGCGGTGCACGGCAAGGCGGGGCGCAAGTCCACCGTCTCCGACTGGATGGAGATGGAGAAGGACCGCGGCATCTCGATCGGTTCCTCGGCACTGCAGTTCGACTACGCACCGGAGGGGCACGAGGGCGAGCCCTACGTCATCAACCTGGTGGATACTCCGGGCCACGCGGACTTCTCGGAGGACACCTACCGCGTGCTCTCCGCCGTGGATGCCGCGGTGATGCTCGTCGACGGCGGTAAGGGCCTGGAGCCGCAGACCCTGAAGCTGTTCCGGGTGTGTAAGGCCCGTGGGCTGCCCATCGTCACGGTGATTAACAAGTGGGACCGGGTAGGCCGGGACGCCTTGGACCTGGTGGAGGAGATCGTCAGCGAGATCGATCTGCAGCCCACTCCACTGTTCTGGCCTGTCGGTGAGGCCGGGGACTTCCGGGGACTCGCCCGCATCGACGAGGACGGCAACGCGGAGGAGTACATCCACTTCACCCGCACCGCCGGTGGTTCCACGATCGCCCCGGAGGAGCACTACACCCCGGGTGAAGCCGCCGACCGCGAGGGGGATGTGTGGGAGACGGCCGTCGAGGAGGCCGAGCTGCTGGCCGCCGACGGCGCACTGCACGATCAGGAGCTCTTCCTGCAGTGCGTGACCTCGCCGGTGATCTTCGCCTCCGCGATGCTGAACTTCGGTGTGCACCAGATCCTGGACACCCTGTGCGCGCTCGCCCCATCCCCCGCCGGCCGGGCATCCGACGAGAAGGCACTGGCCGCCCAGTCCGGTGCCTCCGCCGCGGTACAGGAGTTCCGCGATACCGGAGATGATTTCTCCGGCGTGGTGTTCAAGGTGCAGGCCGGCATGGACGCCCACCACCGCGACCGCCTGGCGTTCATGCGAATCATTTCCGGCGAGTTTGAGCGCGGCATGCAGGTCACCCACGCCCAGTCGGGCCGCAGCTTCTCCTCCAAGCACGCGCTGACGATGTTTGGCCGGACCCGTGAGACGGTGGAGACCGCCTATCCGGGCGACATCATCGGCCTGGTCAACGCGGGCGCGCTGGCGCCGGGCGACACGATCTACACCGGTAAGAAGGTGCAGTTCCCACCGATGCCGCAGTTCGCCCCGGAGCACTTCCAGACGCTGCGCGCGAAGTCCCTGGGCAAGTACAAGCAGTTCCGCAAGGCGCTGGAGCAGCTGGAGTCCGAGGGCGTTGTTCAGATTTTGCGCAACGACCTGCGCGGCGACGCCGCCCCGGTGATGGCCGCGGTGGGCCCGATGCAGTTCGAGGTGATGCAGGGGCGCATGGCCGCGGAGTACAACGTGGAGACCGTCACCGAACCGGTGCCGTATTCGGTAGCCCGCCGCACCGACGAGGCCTCCGCCCCGCAGCTGGGGCGCCAGCGTGGCGTGGAGATCTTCACCCGCGGCGACGGCGAGCTGATCGCCCTGTTCGGCGATAAGTGGAAGCTGGCCTTCATCGAGAAGGAGTTCCCGGATCTGACGCTGGAGACGCTGGTCGCCGACTAGCCCCGCCCTGGTGGGCGTGGGCGCGACAGCAAGACTGGCGCCCAGCCGGAACCCACCAACGGCCCCGCTGCTTTTTGCAGCGGGGCCGTTGACGTCCTCAAAAAGAATCTAGAGCAGCAGCGAGGCGCCGAAGAGGATGAGAACCGCCGCGACCAGGTAGCCGGCGGCCTTAGCCATCGCGGCTTTGCGCTCCCGCATGGCTGCCATCGCCGAGCCGAAGACACCGTTCGGGTACGCACGCACGAGGCCCACGAACACGGCGCTCAATGCGGGCAGGCTGAGCGCCAAGCTGGCGTAGAAAATCAGCCCAACGTAGCGCAAGACCGCGGAATAATCCCCGGCCGAAAGGTAGGCCAGGCCGGTAAAGAAGGGCGCCGAGGTCGCGGATTGGATCACACCGAGCAGGAAGCCCAGGCCGAAAGTCGCGGCGGATGGGGTGGTCAGCGGCCCCACCATCCGATTGAGCAGCTGGGACTGCTCGGCACCCGGCTTGCTGCGCAGCGTGAGCACGAGGGTGAGCACACCGATAGCGATGAGGACCAGCGCGAAGACCGGGGAGTCCAGCGCACGGGTCACCGCGTCACCGAGCCCGTCGAAGGCCAGCATGGTCACCACGGAGAGAACAAGCACGCCGAGCCAGTCTCCACCCACCACGAGCGTGGCGATACGCCGGTAGGGTGCGGCGGGTGGCAGCATCACGCCGAGGGCAACGATGACTCCGATGAGCAGCGCGTTGAGCGAATCAACCAGCGCGAAGGAAACGGCATGCAGCATGACGCCCTAGGCTACTCGCACTTCGCCCCCACTACCCCATCGGCGGGTTTTAGGACTTCTTGGAGTCCTTGCCCTTGGGCTCCTCATCGACCTCGAGCTTGGCGGCGTAATCCGGCACGTAGCGGAACTCTTCGCGCGGCGGGCGCTGGTAGTTGGATTCGGAGACCGGACGCTCCGGGATCTCCGGCAGCTCGCGCTCAATGTGGTGGTAAGGGATGGAATCCAGCAGGTGAGCAATGACGTTCACGCGGGAGCGCTTCTTGTCCTCGCTCTCCACCGTGTACCACGGGGCCGATGGGATGTCCGTGTGGACGAACATGGCGTCCTTGGCGCGGGAGTAGTCCTCCCAGCGGGTGATGGACTGCAGGTCCATCGGGGAGAGCTTCCAGCGGCGCAGCGGGTCCTCGAGGCGGGAGGTGAAGCGTGCGTACTGCTCCTCGTCGGAGACGGAGAACCAGTACTTGCGCAGGATGATGCCGTCCTCCACGAGCAGGCGCTCGAAGATCGGGGCCTGGTGCAGGAAACGGCGGTACTCATCGGTGGTGCAGAAGCCCATGACGCGCTCCACACCGGCGCGGTTGTACCAGGAGCGGTCGAAGATCACGATCTCGCCAGCGGTGGGCAGCTTTTCGACGTAGCGCTGGAAGTACCACTGGCCCTTCTCGCGTTCGGTCGGCGCCGGCAACGCCTCGACGCGGCAGGAGCGCGGGTTGAGGTACTGGGTAATGCGCTTGATAGCCGAGCCCTTACCGGCGGCGTCACGGCCTTCCATGACGATGACGACGCGGGCGCCGGTCTCGACGACCCACTGCTGCATCTCGACGAGCTCAGCCTGCAGGCGCTTGAGCTCCTTTTCATAAGCCTTCTTCTTCAGCTTCTTCGGGTGGGGATTGTGCGGGCCCTGAAAGGCGATGGCGTTGTTCATAGTTAATAGAATACTGGGAACACGCTGACAACGCGCAGCCGCAGGAGCCTGCGGGCCGTGATTTTGAACACCCTTCACCCCCCCCCTGTTGGCCGAACTTTCCTGACGGCTGCGCTCACCGCCGCAGCACTCGCGCTTACTGCGTCACGGTCCCACGAGCCCCCTCACCACGAAGCAGTGATCAATGAAAGTGTCCTTATTCCATAGGTCGGCTACATATTCAGCTATAATTGATGAACAGAATTTCACGTAGTTTTGCACCAACCGGGGAATAACCCCTCCAGGTTCGCCCCGCGTATAAGGGCAAGAAGCTAGTCATTTAGGTGGTTCGAGTTGAGCACAACACAGAACAACTCACGCGCTCCCCTCGGCGGAGGCTCTAACGCCCAGCGACCGTTGGTCGTCGAGGGCGCAGCGAAGAAGCTACGCACCTTGCGGGACCGGAAGAAGGCCGATACCCGTGATGCTCTCGCCCGCGCGGCGGCCGAGCTCATGCTCGAAGAAGGTTCCGACGGCGCCAGCATCCGGGCGATCACCCGGCGCGCCCGGGTATCTTCCCGCACTTTCCACAACTACTTTCCCAACCGTGACGCGGCGTTCTTGTACTTCATCGAGACCTACGTGCGCCAGATCGCCGAGTGGATCGGCCGGACCGACCCAGGGCTAACCCCGGTGCAGCTGCTGCGCCAAATCACCCACGAGATCATGACCTCAGGCGACAACCCGTTGCCCGCGATTAACCTCGCGTCCTCCCTGGGTGAGCACATGACGGTGCAGATGGATCGCGAAGGTACGGGCGTGCTGCTCGAGCTTTTCGGCAGCCTGACCCACGCGGTGCACCGCTACTGCGATGGCGCACTCAACCTCGTCGAGATCCACCTACTCATCAACGCGGTGACCGCGATGGTCAATGCCGCGACCGAGATCGCCAACAACCCCGGCTACGCCGGTGAGGAGGCGCTCGAGGACATCCTCAACACTGGCTTCGACCGCCTAGAGCGTGGTTTCGGCGCTAACTAAGCGCGGCACCAGCTAAGCCACGTTAGGACTCCAGCATCTCCCGCCACACGGCTGGATCCACTTCTCCGGCATCCGCCGGCTCGAACTCAGGCGACTGGTCCTTATCCACCAGCACCGCCCGGATGCCCTCCGGGAAGTTGAGGTCTCGCCGCAGGGCAGCGCCCACCGCGAACTCGTTGCGCAGCGCGGTGGCCAGGTCAGTGTGGCGAGCGTGCCGCATGATCTCGGTGATCGCCACCAGGCTGGTCGGGTTGGCGTTCTTCACCGCCGCGCGCACGTCTGCGAGGAACATCTCCCCCGCCTCATCCGGGGCACTAGCCGCAGCAAGCGCCTCGTCGATCTGCAGCCAGGTCTCCCCACTGAAGATTTCACTGATCAGCTGCGCATTCGCGAGTAGCGTCGAGGCCTCACCGGCCGCGCCGTCGGCGAGGGCCACGGCTGGTTCCTGAGCATCCTCCCGCAGCGCGCGGGCCAGTCCCTTCCCCGCCACCGCGTCGCCGAAGGCCTGCGGATCGGGCGCGAAGTGCGTGGCCAGCCCCGTGGCCAGCAGGTCGGCGCTATTCATCCGCCAGCCGGTGGTGCCGAGGAACACGGCCAACGCCCCGGCCTCCGGGAGCTTCTCCGCGTAGCCCTCCGGGGGCGTGAGATTGTTCAAGCGGTGGGTCATGCCGACGTCCGGAACGAAAGCGATCGCCGCCTCCGGCATCGCAGCCATGACCTTGGGGCCGACGACGCGGTGGGAGCCGTGGGCGGAGATCCCGAAGCCGCCACCCATCACCACGCCCTGCCAGATGGCGACGATGGGCTTCGGGTAGGTGGCCAGGCGGCGATTCAGCCCGTACTCATCCTTAAAGAACTCGTCACCGGACTGGTGGAAACCGGCGGCATCGTCCTCGGCCACGGAGCGGACGTCGCCCCCAGCACAGAACGCCCGCTCGCTGCTGGAACGGATGAGGACCTGCTCGACGGTGGCGTCGTCCAACCAGCCATCGACGGCCTCGCGGATCCCCGTGATCATCTCCTGATTGAGGGAGTTCAGCGCCTTCGGACGGTCAAGTTCGATGATTCCCGTCCGGCCTTCAACCACTGTGGAAATAAACTGCGTCACGATACCCACCCTTAATTAATCGTTTCTTCGCTAGATATACCTGTGGCGACGGGCCGGGGTGCCCGGCGCGCCGCCACAGAAATTGTTAGTCGACCTGGAACTCCGCCATGCGGTCCCACTCGGTCTTCCCCGGGATCAGCGTGTTGATGATCTGCGGGGTCTCCTTGAGGATCTTCGGGAAGAGCTCCGTGGCCTTCTTAAAGTGCTCGGAGTTCACGTGTGCCTCCGCAGCGTCGTCCTCGAAGGCCTCGATGAGGATGTACTCGCTCGGGTCGTCCGTGTTGCGGAACCAGTCGAACCACAGGCAACCCGGCTCCTTGCGGGTGGCCTCGGTGAACTCCGCGACGTGCTCGCGAAAGTTCTCGACGTGCTCGTCCAGGGGCTTGAATCGAACATTAATGAGAATCATGCTCCCATGCTAGCCATGCAGCCGCGACCCTCGCCAGGTTTTTATTTTCCGCACCCGGCTAGGCGTTTTCGCGGCGCTCCGCGGCCTCCAGCCACTCCATCTCGAGCTCCTCGTGCTCGTCCTTGGCCGCTTGCAGCGTCTCGTTGAGCTCGGCGAGCTTTTCGTGGTCCATGGCCTCGGCTGCCGCGGCCATCTCGTCCTCGAGCCCCGCGATCTTCTCGGCCAGCTTCGCCATCTTCCGCTCCGCGGCGTTC
The DNA here is from genome assembly GCF_030212265.1 of Corynebacterium sp. UMB9976. NCBI lineage: Bacteria > Bacillati > Actinomycetota > Actinomycetes > Mycobacteriales > Corynebacteriaceae > Corynebacterium > Corynebacterium sp. UMB9976. The sequence goes on along the minus strand of NZ_JASODY010000012.1, from coordinate 26,948 downwards.
ATCTGCTTGCGCAGCTCGCGGTCCTCCTGGGCGCTCAGGCCGCTTGATTCCTTCTTTTCTGTCTTTTCGACGTCGCCGCCCTGGCCTCCCAGGTTCATGGAGTTTTCATCCGTGCCTAAAGCCTTGGCTTGCTCGGCGCGCAGCGTGAGGTACTGCTCGATACCGCCGGGGAGGTTTGTCAGCTCCCCGTCGCCGAACAGCGCCCAGGTGGAGTCGCAGAGCCGCTCGATGAGGTAGCGGTCGTGGGAGATGACCACGAGGGTGCCAGCCCAATTGTCCAGCAGCGTCTCCAGTTCCTGGAGCGTGTCGATATCCAGGTCGTTGGTGGGCTCGTCGAGCAGCAGTACGTTGGGTTCGCTCATGAGCACGCGGGTCAGCTGCAGACGGCGGCGCTCGCCACCGGAGAGGTCCTTCACCGGCGTGCGCTGCCGCTTCGGGCTGAAGCCCAGCCGCTCGGCCAGCTGGGAGGCGGAGATCTCCTTATCCCCGATCGTCACGTAGCTGGCCACGTCCGTGACGGTGTCCAACAGACGGCGCTCCGGATCCAGGTCGTCGAGTTCCTGCCGGAGCCAACCGATGCGCACGGTCTTGCCCTCGATGCGCTTGCCTGAGTCCAGCGGGTAGTCGCCCGCCAGGGTGCGCAGCAGGGTGGTCTTGCCGGAGCCGTTGACCCCCACCAGGCCGATGCGCTCACCGGGCCCCAGACGCCACGTGAGGTGCTCGATGAGGCGCCGACCGTCCGGCGTGCTGATGCTGGCATCCTCCAGGTCGATGACCTTCTTACCCTGCCGGCGGATGGCGAAGCTCATCAGCTCCACGCTGTCGCGCAGCGGCGGGACGTCCGCGATGATGGCCTCGGCGGCCTCGATGCGGTAGCGCGGCTTGGAGGTGCGGGCGGGTGCCCCGCGGCGCAGCCAGGCGAGCTCGCGGCGGGCGAGGTTCTGGCGGCGCTGTTCGGCGGCGTTGGCCTGGCGGGTGCGCTCGGCTCGGGCGAACGTCCAGTCGTTGTAGCCACCCTCGTAAACGTCCACCTTTCCGTCGTGGACCTCCCAGGTGTAGGTGGCGACGGTGTCGAGGAACCAACGGTCGTGGGTGACGACGAGCAGCGCGGTGTTGCGGGACAGGATGTGCTCGGCCAGCCACTGCACGCCCTCGACGTCGAGGTGGTTGGTGGGCTCGTCAAGGATGAGCAGGTCGAGGTCTTGAACCAGTGCGGCGGCCAGTCCGGTGCGGCGGCGCTCACCGCCGGAGAGCTGCGAGACCGGGGTGTCGAGGCCGAGTTCCACGATGCCCAGGCCGTGCAGCACGCGGCGCACCTTCGACTGGGAGGCCCACTCGTAGGTCTCCATGCCCAGCGGGTCGAGGACGGCCTGCCCGACCGTGAGTTCCTTCTTCTCCGGGTCGGTGAGGCATTCCCGGAGGACGTCCTGGGTGACCATCGCCAGGCGGAGATCGTTGTTATGGGACACCCGCCCCGCGTCGGCAGGCACTTGCTTGGAAATCACCTTCAGGAGGGTGGACTTGCCGCCACCGTTGAGGCCCACGACGCCGATGCGGTCGCCCTCGTTGACTCCGAGGCTGACCTTGTCCAGCAGGGTTTTCAGGCCATAGGACTTCTCGACGTTTTCCAGGTTGATGAGGTTCACCACGGTGGGTTTTCGCTCTCCTTTAATTTCTGTTGTGCTGTTTTTCTTGTGTTTTCCAGGCTAGCTGCGGACTACGCGCGCCCCCGGCGCGGGCGAACTCGTCACGACCGTGGCGCTGGCCTTGCCCGCCACGGACACGGCGGTGGCGACCTCCACGGCGCTGGCCTCGTCCTCGCACAGCATGGCGATGGATGGCCCGGAGCCGGAGACGATGGCAGCGAGCGCGCCGGCCTCCTTGGCCACCGCCAGCGTTTGCCGCAGGCTCGGCAGCAGGCTGATCGCGGGCGCCTGCAGGTCGTTGACCAGCAGCGGGGCGAGCTGATGGGGGTCGCCGGTCACCAGCGCGCGCATCAACTCCTCGGTCCCCTGGGCGCGGATGTCCGGCCGGTTGCCGGTGCGCGCGGCCTCCCGCTGGCGGTCCAGCTGCGCGAAGACCTCCGGGGTGGACAGCCCGCGCTTATCGGTGGCAATCGCCCAGTGGTAGGGCCCCTGGGACATGATGCTGATCAGCTCGTCCCCGCGGGCGGTCCCGAGCGCGGTGCCGCCGAGCACGCAGAAGGGCACGTCGGCGCCCAGGGTGCCGGCGATCTGCAGTAACTCCGCCTGGCTGGGCGCCACAGCCTTGCGCGGGGTGGGATATGGCAGGGGCTGGCGGCCGAAGTAGAACTCCACGGCGGCGACGAGGGCGGCTGCGGCGTCCGCGGAGCCACCGGCCATCCCGCCGGCCACGGGCACATTCTTATCGATGTGGATGCTCACCGACGGCGCGCGGGTCGCCGGGTCGGCCGCGGGGTCTTCCAGCAGGCCTGCGCGCTCGCACCACAGGTCGCGGATGAGCTCGACGGCCCGCCAGGCGAGGTTGCTGGGGTCGCGCGGCACGAGGTGGGCATCCGGTCCCGCGACCGTGAGCTCGGGTTCCTCTCCGCGCGGAACCGCGGTGAGGGTCACGGTCTCCTTAAGGCTCACGGACTGGAAGATGGTTTCCAGCTCGTGGTAGCCGTCCGGCCGGACGTCGCCGACTGCCAGGTGAAGGTTGATCTTGCCGTGCGCGGTGGCGGCCACGCTGATGCGCGGGGTGTCTCCGTGCTCGTCACCGGGGCGCTGCGTGCTCACTGCTCCCCCTCCTTGCTTACGAGGCTGGCCAGGGCAAGCGCCACGAATGCATCGGCGCCGAGTTTCTCCCCCCGCTGCTTCGGGTCGATGCCCGCTGCACGCAAGACGTCCTCGGCCTGCTGTCCACCACCGAAGTGCCCGGAGAGGGCGGCGCGCAGGGTCTTGCGCCGCTGCAGGAAGGCTGCGTCTGCCAGGGCGAAGGTCTCCCGGCGCACGGCCTCTTCCGCGAATCCCGAGGCAGCGACGGCTTCGGCCCACGGGGCGGCCGGCTTGTCCCCCACACCCCAGCGGTCGATGCGCACCAACCCGGAGTCCACCTTCGGGGCGGGCCAGAAGACGTTCTTTCCGATCGTCGCGGCGCGGAAGGTATCGCCGTAATAGCGGGCCTTCACGCTGGGCACCCCGTAAATCTTGCTGCCCGGCTTGGCGGCCAGCCGGTCCGCGACCTCCAGCTGCACCATCACGAGCACCCTACTGATCGTGGGGAACTGCTCCAGCAGGTGCAGCAGCACCGGGACGGAGACGTTATAGGGCAGGTTCGCCACCAGCGCGGTGGGTGCCGCCAGCCCCTGCTCAGCCCAATCAGCGGCGGTGACCTGGAGGGCGTCGCGGAGGATGAGGTGGAGCTTATCGGCGACCGGAGCGGCCTGCTCGGCGACGGTGCGCGGCAGCCGTCCTGCCAACAGTGGGTCGATCTCGACGGCGGTGACCTCCCCCACCGCGCCCAGCAGCGCCAACGTCAGGGAGCCCAACCCGGGGCCAACCTCGATCACGTGGTCCTGCGGGCCGACATCCGCGGCGTGCAAAATCTTACGAACCGTATTTGGGTCGTGGACGAAGTTCTGGCCGAGCTTCTTGGTGGGGTTAACCCCCAGCTCCTCGGCGAGCTGGCGGATCTCCACCGGCCCGAGCAGCGATACTCCCCCGTCTAGCGCCGGGGCATCCTGGGCACGCACGTCATCATTCACGCCTTCGAATATAAACGACCGGCAGCGTAGCGGGCGAAAATGCTTCCCCGCTACGGCTGCCGGTGAGTGCTTGTGTTCTGCGAACGCTGGGCTTTAGCGCAGGCCCATCTTCGCGGTGCAGGCAGGCCAAGCGCCCCAGCCCTGCGCGGCCTGGACGCGCTCTGCCACGGCGATCTGCTGCTCGCGGGTGGCCATGTGGGCTGCCGGAGCGTACTCGGTGCCACCGAAGCCCGCCCAGGTGGACGGGGTGAACTGCAGACCACCGGAGAATCCGTTGCCGGTATTGATGGACCAGTCGCCGGTCGCCTCACACTGCGCGAGCTCATCCCACACGGAACCGTTCGCAACAGCCGGGGCATCCGGGCCAGCTGGTTTCTTCGGCTTGGTGCCGACCTTGACCACAGCCTCAACCGGAGCCTCGAGCTCCTCGCGCTCCAGGACCTTGCGGTCGGTGACCTTGCCGTTGTGGCGGGTGACCAGCAGCTTGACGCGCTCCTTGCCGTCCTTGCCCTCCTTGACGACCTTGCGCTCGCCCTCTGGCAGGTTGGCGTCCTCGATCTCGCGCTCCGGAGCGCTCACGGCGCGCTCGAAGGTGTGGTCCTTCTTGGAGACGCGGACGACGTCGATGTGCATACCCTCGCGCAGCGGAGTATCTGCGGACGGGGTGACGATGTCATCCTTGCCCAGCGGGGTGCCGCGCAGCTCGAAGATATCGCCGACGGTACGGGCCGGCAGCTTCATGCGACCCTGCTTGCCGCCGTCGTTGAGGGTGAAGTACTTGGACGTGGTGACGTCCAGATCCATGCCCTCAGCCGGGATCTTGGTGTTCATACCGGCCGAGAGGGAGCCGGTGGCGATCTCGTCGTACTTGCCGACCTGGCGCAGCATCTCCTCGACGGTGACGGAGGTGGTGTCGACATTCTCGCGCTTGCCGTCGATGATCAGGGCGACCTGCTTGGCGGAGCGCACCTTGATGGTGTCGTTGTTGGAGACAGATTCGGACGGTGCCGGGCTGACGAGGTCCTTGGGGTTAACCTCGACGCCGTTCTTCTCCAGGATGTCGCCGACGTTGCCGGTGACGGAGCTGGCCTCGATGATTTCACCGTTGACGTCCAGCGTGATGTTCTTGTGCGCCGCCGCGGCGACGCCACCGCCAACAACCAGGGTCGCCAGCATGCCGCCGGTGGCCAGGCGCAGTGGCGTGGAGTTGGTGTTGTTGATGCGGTGCAGGCTGGACTTCTTCTTAGGAGACACTCGAAACCTCTCGATTTTCTTGTGATCGCTTCGCCCCCACCGGGGCTGAACTTTTATCACAATACGATAACGATGAAGTTAAAGCCAGAAGAATCCACAGACGTGGGCAAAATCACCCTCAGTCGGGGAATGCGCTCTGTAACAGCAATAACAGGCCGTCACACGCGCAACGGCAGCACGCTTGCGCACCAGGACCGTAAGCGCCGGACGCGCCTGCGGTTCCCTGGGTCGCGTAGGAAGATAACGGGGTTTGACTCGCCCTGATCCGGGGAGCCCGACCTGAAGATAACGTGGCTTGGCTCGCCCTTAACCAGGGAGGCCGAAGACGCGGTTGGCATTCGCCCACGCCAGTTCCGCGAACTCGGCCGGCGACTGGCCGCGCGCCTCCGCGAGCACCCGGGCTGTGTATCCCACGAACCCGGGTTCGTTGCGCGCACCACGGAAGGGCTCGGGCGTCATATAGGGAGCGTCCGTCTCCACGAGGATCTGCTCGGCCGGGGCCAGGCGCGCAGCCTCCCGGAGCTCCTCATTGCGCTTGAAGGTCGCATTGCCCGCGAAGGAGAGAACGTAGCCGCGGTCGATGGCCTCGCGGGCCACGTCCAGCGGAGAGGAGAAGCAGTGCAGGATCACGTCGGTGGGCTGCGGGGCATCCGCGAGGATGCGCATCAGATCCTCGTCCGCCTCACGGTTGTGGATCATCAGCGGCTTGCGCGCGCTGACCGCAAGGTCGATGTGCCAGCGCAGCGCGGCTTCCTGTACCTCGAGCGAGGGCGTGGTGTCGTCGTGCTTGATCCAATACGCGTCCAGGCCGGTCTCCCCGATCGCCACACAACGCTCGTTGGCAGCCATCTCGATGAGGCTGGTTTTGGCTGCCTCATCCAGCTCGTCGGCGCGGGTCGGGTGGATCGCGCAGGCGGCCCAGACGTTATCGAACTCTTGGGCCGCCGCCAGCGCCAGCTCGGTCTCGGCCAGTCCATCACCGACGGTGCAGATCCGCTCCACGCCGGCCTGCCCGGCGCGGGCGACGAGCTCCGCGGTAGCGGCACGGCGGTCCTGTCCCTCCTGCGCCCCCTTGGCGATGGTGGAGGCCAGGTGGGTGTGGGAGTCGAAGAGAGCTCCGATGCTCTCCGGCAGGACAGGCGTGGGGCGTTTCTTTTTAGACATATCCCCCACGCTACCGGTCAGCTAGTCCTTGACGACCGGCGCCCACTCCGGGCCGGTCTCCGCCAGCTCCGGGTCCAGCTTCTGGAACAGCGGCTTCGGCTTGCTCAGCGGGGTGCCCGGGGTCAGCTCGATGCGCTGCCAGGTGGCCTGCTGCTCGGTGTAGTTACCCATGATGACCGGGTAGGTGCTCCCCTCTTCCGGCAGGCCCACACCGACCGGGGTGCGCGGGGATTCGTCCTTAACCTCAACAATCTCCGGCTGGGCTGCCCAGATCCCCTCGCCGCCGAGGGTCTCGAAGACCTTCTGAGCGGAGAAGGGCAGGTACGGGGTCATCAGGGTGTTGACGTCCGCGACAACCTGCAGGGCAACGTACAGGACGGTAGCCAGGCGCTCGCGCTGGGTCTCGTCCTTCGCCAGCTTCCACGGCTCCTGGGCGGCGATGTACTGGTTGGCCCGCGCTGCGATGCGCATGGCCTCGGTCATGCCTGCCTTGAACTTGGAGAGCTGCAGCGCGTCGCCGACGATGTCGAAGGCCTTCTTGGCCTCGTCCAGCAGCTCCTGATCCTCGGCGGTGTACTCGCCCGGGGTCGGGATCTCGCCGAAGTTCTTGTGCGCCATGGACACCGTGCGGTTGACCAGGTTGCCCCACTCGTTGGCCAGCTCCGAGTTGATGCGGCGAACGAACTCGTCCCAGGTGAAGTCCGTGTCCGTGTTCTCGGGGCCTGCGACGGCGATGAAGTAGCGCAGCGCGTCGGGACCGAATTCCTTGAGGAAGTCGCGGACGTAGATCACAACCCCCTTGGAGGAGGAGAACTTGGAGCCGGACATGGTCAGAAACTCGGAGGAGACGACCTCGGTCGGCAGGTTCAGCTCGCCCAGCTCGCCCTGCTCGCCGCCCTTGCTTCCCTTGCCGGCGTAGCCGAGCATCTCGCCTGGCCAGATCTGGGAGTGGAAGGTGATGTTGTCCTTACCCATGAAGTAGTAGGACACGGCCTCCGGGTCGTTCCACCACTTACGCCAGGCCTCCGGGTCGCCGGTGCGCCAAGCCCACTCGATGGATGCGGAGAGGTAGCCGACGACCGCGTCGAACCAGACGTAGAGCTTCTTGGCGTTGTTATCCTGCCAGCCCTCGATCGGGACGGGCACGCCCCAGTCGATGTCGCGGCTCATCGCGCGGGGACGGATGTCCTTCAGCAGGTTCAGGGAGAACTTCAGGACGTTCGGACGCCAGTCATCGCGTCCCTTCAGCCACTCCTCCAGCGCCTCGGCCAGGGCGGGCAGGTCGAGCATGAAGTGCTCGGTGTCGACGAACTCCGGAGTCTCGCCGTTGATCTTGGAGCGCGGGTCGATCAGGTCGGCCGGGTCCAGCTGGTTGCCGCAGTTATCGCACTGGTCGCCGCGGGCGTCGGTGGCGCCACACAGCGGGCAGGTGCCCTCGATGTAGCGGTCCGGCAGGGTGCGGCCGGTGGACGGGCTCACGGCACCACGGGTGGTCTGCTTGAGCATGTAGCCGTTGTCGTTGAGCCCGCGGAACAGCTCCTGGACAATCGCGTAGTGGTTGCGGGTGGTGGTGCGGGTGAAGAGGTCGTAGGACAGTCCCAGTCCCACGAGGTCCTCGACGATGATGCGGTTGTAGCGGTCCGCGAGCTCGCGGACCGTGGTGTTTTCCTTATCCGCCTGCACCAGCAGCGGGGTGCCGTGCTCATCCGTGCCGGAGACCATCAGCACGTCGTTGCCGATCATTCGCTGATAACGGGCAAAAACGTCGGACGGGACGCCGAAGCCGGCGACATGGCCGATGTGACGGGGGCCGTTGGCATAGGGCCAGGCAACAGAGGTGAGTACGCGCTTTGACATGCCTTAAACCCTATTAGATCCGTGCCTGCTGCGCGAACAAAGCCCCACCTCCCGGGGCAAGTTCCGACCGGGTAGGTGGGGCTGGGTTCCGCGAAGGACCGCGTGGGGCTTAGCTGCGCCCGTCGGCGTCCTCGTCGTTGCGGTTGCTGATGTAGTCGGCGACGTCTTCGGCGTCGACAACCTCAACGACCTTCTCGCCGTCGTAGACGCTCATCGTCTCCAGACCGTCGAGGTCCTCGGAGGCGTAGCTCTGCGCACCTGCGGAGTCCTCGACCGCAGCTTCGGCGTCTGCCGTGGCGGCGGCGTGGGGCGCAGTGTCCGCCGTCGTGGCGGTGACGTCCTCGCGGCGGTTCTTCATGCGGCGTGCCCGCTTCACGATCTCGCGGTTTTCGCGTTCCCGGTATTCGCGGGCGACGCGCAGCACCATCCTCCGCTGATTCTTCTGATCCAGGTAGAGCGGGTCGTCGCCCAGGGCCTTCACCACGGCGAACATCAGGGCGATGATGATGAACACGAATGGGGAGGCCGCGATAATCGTGATGTTCTGCAGGTTATCCAGCGAGTCCGCATCACCCGTGGTCAGCATGATCACCGCGATGGCGCAGGTGAGAACACCCCACAGGACGGTGACGATCGGGGATGCGACGAGGCGGCCGCGCTGAGACATGCTGCCCATCACCGTGGAGGCGGAGTCCGCCGAGGTGATGAAGAAGGTGCCAAGCAGCAGCATCGCAATGATGGACACACCCGCGCCGAATGGGTACTCGTACAGCAGGTTGAACAGCATCTTGGTGGCATCACCGTCGCCCCAGATGGACTTGCCGGTCTCCTCGAGGTGGATCGCGGTGCCGCCGAAGATGGAGAACCACAGGATCGTCACGGAGGTCGGGACGAGCAGGATCACCATGATGAACTCGCGGACGGTACGGCCGCGGGAAATACGAGCCAGGAACATGCCCACGAACGGGGACCAGGAGCCCCACCATGCCCAGTAGAAAATGGTCCAGCTAGACAGCCAGTCACCGGCGTCCTCGGAGGACTGGGCGGTGCGGGAGGCCATGGCGAAGAAGTCCTGCAGGTAGTTGCCCAGCGTCGTCGGGACCATGTTCATGATGACGACGGTCGGGCCGACAATGAGGACAAACAGCGCGATGATCGAAGCCAGCACCATGTTCGTATTCGAGATCCACTGAATACCCTTGCCCACGCCGGATGCGGCGGAGATCAGGAAGGCGATGCCGAGCACGACGATGATGCCAACGATCAGGGTGTTGCCGGGGTTATCGACCCAGTCGACGATTTCCATGCCCGAGGCGATCTGGCGAGCACCAATACCCAGGGAGGCGGCGGTGCCGAAGACGGTGGCGAAAATAGCCAGGATGTCGATGAGCTTACCGAGCCAGCCCTCGGCCAGGCGATGGCCGATCAGCGGGATGAACGCGGAGCTCAGCAGCTGCTTGCGCCCCAGGCGGAAGGTGCCGTAGGCGATGGCCAGTCCGACGATGGCGTACAGCGACCATGGGTGCAGACCCCAGTGGAAGAGCGTGGAGGCGAAGGCCTCGCCCACGTTGCCCTCCGGGCGACCCGGCACGCCGGTGCGGAAGTGGGTCAGCGGCTCGGTGGTGCCGTAGAACATCAGGCCGATGCCCATGCCGGCGGCGAACATCATCGCGACCCAGGAGAATGTCGAGAACTCTGGCTGTTCATCATCCTTGCCGAGCTTGATGTGCCCGAACTTCGAGAAGGCCACGAAGAGCACGAAGAAGACGAACACGGTCGAGGCCAGAATGAACAGCCAGCCCCAGTCAACCACGACGTAGTCCAGCGCCTGGCTGGCGAAGTTGGCGAAGGATTCGGAGCCCACGAGCCCCCAGGCCACCACGGCGAGGACGAGCGCGGCGGCGGGGCCGGTGACGACCCAGTCGATGCCTGCGCGCTCGTCCTTGGCCGCGGCACTATCCGCGGGTTCACTCAGCCGCGCGGCGTCTTGGGCCTCTTGCGGCGAGATACTGCCTTCCTTCAGCTGGTCAAGGGTGTTCTCAGAATTGCTCATTGCCCCACTGTGCGTGGGATTTTTGCGTTTTGCTAGTTTTCGGCGCCGTTATCGAGCTCGCAACGGGCTCACAGCGGTTTTCTAGGTGGCTGCCAGAATTGTTATAGCGCTGTTCAGGGCGCTCTTCCCTACCAAGAGATAACAATCTGATAACAAATTCGCTTTGATGCGCAGGTTGTGGCCTATTTTTCCGCCCGGGCGGCCAGTACCGCCTCGTAAACATCCCGCTTTCCGAGACCGTGGGAGGCAGCCACCTCCCCGGCGGCGGCCTTCAGCCGCTGCCCCTGGGATACCAATTCCTCGACCTCGCCCACGACGTCTTCGGGCGCGACCTCCGCCGTGGCGGCGGTCGCCTCGATCACAACAGTGATCTCCCCCTTGACCCCGGCCTCCGCCCACTCGGCGAGCTGGCCGAGCGTGCCCGCCTTGACCTCCTCGAAGGTCTTGGTGAGCTCCCGGCACACGGCTGCCGCGCGCTCCTCTCCCAGCACCTCGGCGGCAATTTCGAGCGTGGAGGCCAACCGGTGGGGTGACTCGAAGAAACAGACGGCCTCGTCCCCGCTGCGGGCGGCGTCGAAGAACTGGCGGCGCTGGCCGTCCTTCCTCGGCGCAAAACCCAGGAAGCGGAAGTGACCGACCCCGATCCCGGAGAGCGCCAGTGCCGTCGGCACAGCGGACGGACCCGGCAGGCAGGTCACCGGGACGCCGCGTTGGTGGGCTGCGACGACGGCAGGAAAACCCGGGTCCGACACGGAGGGCATGCCCGCGTCCGTGATGACCAGCACCCGCTGGCCGGTGGCCGCGGCTTGGACGAGCTCCTCGGCGCGGTGCTCCTCGTTGTGGTCGAAATTGGAGAGCACCTTGCCACGGATGCTGACCCCCAGCGCGTCGGCGAGCGCCCGGCTGCGGCGGGTATCCTCCGCCGCGATCACGTCTGCGGTGGCCAGGGCGTGGAGCAACCGGATCGACGCATCCTGCGGGTTGCCCAGGGGCGTGGCCGCGAGGATGATGCCACCGTCCGGCAGCGGCGGATTGGCGCAGGCCTGTTCCCACAGGTGGCCGAAGTCCGGGGCTGGGGCGTCAATGGTGCGGGAGTGCGTCGGTGCGGAGCTCATGCCACCAGCATGGCACCGCTTAAAGCAAAATCCACATCGGATAAGCTTTCCCTGTGACAACGAAGACCTCCCCGGCGCCGGCCACCGGGCCAGCCGAGCCCCGCGTGGGCCAGCCGAATCAGCGGATGAACCAACGCCGTTGGGCGATCATTCAGCTTCTGCTGGCCGCCTTCGCCGCCCTCCTTCGGATGGTCAATCTGGGCTCCCCCACCGACGGCGGCACCCCGGTCTTCGATGAAAAGCACTATGTCCCTCAAGCCTGGCAAATCCTGCGCGGCTGGGACCACCTGGTGCTGGGAGGCATCGAGGATAACCCCGGCTATGGGCTGGTCGTTCACCCGCCGCTGGCCAAAGAAATCATGGCCGCCGGAATGGGGGTCTTTGGCTATACCCCCTTCGGCTGGCGGGTGTGCGCCGCGCTGGCGGGCGTGGCGGTGGTCTGCTTGATCGCGGGCATCGCCCGGCGGATATCCCGCTCGGACTTGGTCGGCTTGCTGGCCGGCGTGCTCGCCCTCTCCGATGGCATTCTGCTGCTGACCAGCCGTTCCGGAATGCTGGATCACTTCCAAACTCTCTTCCTTTTGGCCACCGTGTACTTCCTGGTCCGCGACCACGAGGAGATGGAGCGCCGCTACCGGGCCGTGTTTCGTGAGGGCCGAATCGGGGACTTCCCGGCTGGCCCGCGGCTGGGCTTCCGCTGGTGGCGCTTCGCCGCCGGCATCGCGCTCGGTGGCACGCTGGCGGTCAAGTGGTCCGGGCTGTACTACATGGCCTTCTTCGGCGTGGCCCTCGTGGCCCTGGATGCGCACCGTCGCTGGCGTTATGGCGTGCGCCGTCCGCTGCTGGGTGCGCTGCTTCGGGACGCCCCGCCGCACTTCTTCGCGGTCGTCATCGTCCCGGTGTGCTGCTACCTGCTGTCCTGGCGGGCGTGGTTCGGCAGCGAGACCTCCGTGTACCGGCACGCGGTGGAGTCCGGGCTCGTCGAGGACGCCACCGCGCTGGCCGAATCCCCGCTGGGATTCCTGCCGGATTCTGTCCTGAACTTCCTCTACTACCACCTGTCGGTGCTGCGCTTTCACTCGGAGCTGACCAATTCGAATGGTCACAACCACCCGTGGGAGTCGAAGCCCTGGTCCTGGCTGGCCTCCACCCGCGGGCTGATGTACTACAACCCTAGCCACGAGGACGGCACCCGTACCGTGGAGCTACTGGTTGGGACGCCGGCGATCTGGTTCCCCACCGTGCTGGTGCTGGCCTATGGCTGCTACCGCCTGGCCCGGTTCCGGGACCTGGTGTGGGTCGTGCCGGTCGTGGGTTTCGCCGCCGGATTCCTGCCGTGGCTGCTGAACACCGACCGCCAGATGTACCTCTTCTATGCGCTGAACCTCGCGCCCTTCCTCATCATCGGCCTGGCGCTGATCTGCGGCCGTGTCTTGGGGTGGCGCATGGCGCCCGGCAGCACGCACCGCCCGGTGGCATGGTTACAGGCCCACGCCGGCCTGGTACTGGTCGTGGCCTACCTGGGCTTTGCGGTATGGAATTTCCTCTTCTTCCTGCCGCTGTACACGGCCATGCCGCTGAGCCCTGCGGAGTGGGCAGCCCGCATGTGGCTGCCTTCCTGGCACTAGGGCTTCCTAACACTAGGGCTTCCTGGCACTAGGGCTTCCTGGAACTAGGGCAATCGGTCGGCTAGTGGCGGCGATGATCGCCGGGATAGTAGCGAGAATGCTCCTCGGCATCCACCGCGGAAAAGTTCATCGGCTTGGCTGAGAGCACGTGCCAGGAATCGCGCAGCGGCCGAATCGTATGGTGCCGGGAGAGCCAGCAGGTCACCAGCGCGATCACCGCAGCGAGGTGAATGGCGAGGTTGCCGATGAGTGCCGGATCGACCCCGGTGCCACCCGCCAGCCCCATGATGATGTCTCGGGTGGCGAAGCCCCCGCCGAAGGCCCACATCCCCAGGTAGACGGGCAGCAGCCCGCCGGCAGCGCGAGGCGCCCAGGATGCCCAGGCTAGGCCCGCGCCCAAGGCGAAGCGGCTGATGGCCGCATCAATCATGTATTTCGCGAGCTCCGGGTCCGCGGCCCCCGCCTGCGGCCCTTCCCCCGGCCGGATGGCCTCGTAGAGCTGCGCGGGATCCGCGGTACCCGCGGTCGAGCCAGCAAACAGGAGGATCGCCCAGAGGAAATAGACGACCGCGAGCACCGCCAGCGCGATGCGGGCCCCCAGCAACGGCAGCTGCCGCCGACGAATGTCGCCACCAACCTCGGGGGTTTCCTCTGCCACCTGCAGCACCTTGGCAGCGAGATCCGCACCAGCCCCCTGGGTCGGCGCGGGCGGGTTGGCCCGCAGCCGCAGGTCGCGCCCGATCGCGGTCACCTGCGCGTACCACGCCTGGCACTCCTCACACTGAGCCACGTGGGCGTCCACGATCTCTCCCGGCACCGCGGCGTCCTCGCCGTCTAGCCGCGCCGAGAGCGCTGCCCGAACTTCTGCGCATTCCACAGACCTTATGCTCCCCTAAAAGCCTCGTGCTGCCAAGCAGAGGCGGCGCTAGCCCCTTCCACCCCGCTCACCCGACGGCTCACCCGAAGCGGGAGAATGCCCGGTCCAGGCTGGCTCGCCCGGAACCGAAGACCACGATCGCCAGCAGCCCCGCGCACAGCACCAGCGGCAGCTCGATGCCGTTATCGGCGGCGAAGAGCCCCTGGGACCAGTGCACCAGGTACATCGCGGCGATCATGTGCAAGATCAGCAGGCCAGCCATCAGCGGCGCCAGCAGGCCCACGACCAGAAGCGCTCCCCCGATGAGCTCCAGCCCGGTGGCCAGCCAAGCGGAGAGCTCGGGCTGCGGGATCCCCTGGTGGGAAAACTCTGCGATCACTCCGGAGTCTCCCCCAAGCTTCTGGATGAAGAGTTTCTGCCAGCCGTGGGCGATGAAGATGGTGCCCAACACAGCGCGGATCAGCAGCAAGGCGCCGTCGCGGGCGACCTGGTGTTCCAGCATCGTTGACTATCCGCCGTGTTCTGCGCGTACGCCTTAGACCGCGCGGATGTGGGTGCGGTCGTGCGGACCGTCCCAGTAGTCCAGGTCCGCGTCCTCGCCCGGGTAGTCGTCGAAGCCGTCGTCGAAGAAGTCCCCGCCGTTGGCGTAGGCCAGGTTCTCCAGCTCCGGGTCCGCTTCGTCCGTTTCGACGACGATCGCGCCCGGCCGCAGCAGACGGTCCGGAACGCCGAGCTCAGCGTCCTCCAGGTTGCGCACACCCAGGCGGGCGCGGCGCATCCGTGCGAGACGGCGGCGGCGCAGCTTGGCCTCCTCGATCGCCTGGCGGCGCAGGTTGAACAGGTACACGCCGGTGAGCGCAGCCGTCACGAGGAAAGCGATCCACAGCTTGCCACCGACGATGAGGCTGGCGATCAGGGCGATCGCGGTCAGCCCGGCGAGCACGCCGAGCACCTGCTTGCGGCGCTGCAGGCGGCGGTTGTAGAGCTGCTGGGATGCGACCGGGTCGTAAACTCCGCGGCCTCGGCGGGAGGCGATGAATTCCATGTCCTCCTCGGACAGCTCGAAGCTCTCCTCCTCTGCTTCGACCAGCGGCGACTCGGCCTCGGCAGCCTCGTCCTCCTCGCAGACCCCTGCGTCCACGTGCAGGTCCCCGCCGCGGAAGTAGGCGGTCGGGATGTTACGCAGCGCGGGCTGCTCCTCCGATGCGTCCTCGGTGTCCGCGTCCGCAGTGTCTGCCTGCTCCGCCTCGGCCACGCGCAGGGTCGCCGGCGTGTCCGCACCGGCGTCCTCGTGGGCTTCATCCTCGTGCGCCATGGTGTCTGCTGCGTCGTCGGCCAGCTCCGCGTCGACGGTGACGGACTCGGTGCTCATGGCCGGCACCTCGGCCGGGACGGTGCGACGCTGGGCGTCCGCCACGTGCTCCTCGCCGTCCAGGTCCTCGGCATCGGCGTCGACGATCTCGCCCTCCAGGGTCTCCAGGTTGGTGGTCTCGTCCGTGGCATCCTCGGCGACGTCGGTGTGGTCCTCGTCGACCTCTGCGTCCACCGTCTCCACGCCATCGGCGATGTCGGCATGTTCGCTGGAACGCTCCTCGTCGCGGGCGTCGACGTCCTCATCGAAAAGGACGTACTCCGGTTCCGCCTCGACGAAATCGATGTCCGCGTCCACGTCCTCATCCGAGGACATGTAGTGCCCCTCAGCGGGAAGCAGACGGCGCGGACGGCGGGAACGCTTGGCACCGCCTTCGTACAGAATTCGGGTCTCGGACATGCCCCGCGACGTGCGGCGCACCGGAGACTGCTTGCGCAGCAACAACGGCGCCATCAGCAGCAGCCATACTGCGAGGATCAACAGAAGGGAGCCGGACACTTATGCTCCTAAAAGCTAGACAGCGGTTTGGGCCTCTGGGGTGTACCCAGCGGGTGAACTAGCCCTGCCGGAGGATGGCGGCAAGGCCAGCAGCAATACCTTCCAAGGTATCGGCAACCTGGGCGCTTCGCTTCCTGCCACGCCGCGTGGCGAGCCAAAACGCGGAAGTTTTGCCTGAGGCCTAGTCGACCCGGAAACGTCCCTGGTTCGCGAGCCGATGGGTGATTCCGGGGCCGAGCTCCTCGACTGTCTGAGCGACCAGCAGGTGGTCCGTCCACTGCCCGTCGATGTGTAGGTTGCGCTGCAGCCGCCCCTCGACCCGGTACCCGGTGTTCTCCAGCACGCGGCGGGAGGCGGGGTTGTCCTCCATGACGGTGGCCTCCACCCGGTGCAGGCCGAGCCCCAGCATCGCCAGGTCGGTACCCAAGGCGACGGCGGCGGTAGCCACCCCACGGCCCTGCCAGCGGGAATACACCCAGTAGCCGATCCAGCAATTACCGATCGTGCCGTATTGCATGTTGCCGAGCGTGAGCTGGCCCGCAAACTCGCCGGCTACCTCGATCGCCAGCGACATCGCTACCCCCTGACGCTCCGCGAACTTGAGTCCCCGGTAGGTCCGGCGCCACATTTTCGGCGAGTGCGCCTCCTCCCAGGAGGTGGCCACGGTCGGCTCGACGGGGCGCAGCAGGTGTTCATCGGCGATGCGGAAGGCGCGCCAGGCCGCACCGTCGGAGCGGCGCAGCTCCCGCAGGCGCACCGGCAACTCCGTGGCGGAGTCAGCAACGGCGCCCGGTCGCTGGCGCGCCTGCGGCAACCACACGGTAGGCACCCGCCACCGCGCCCCGTTGCCCCTGGCCAGGCGCCTATCCAGCTCCACGTCCGCCGCTCCCCTGCGAGTTCCCCGCTACTAGGAGCGGTTCGTCAGGAAGAGGACGTCGACGAACTGGCCCGGCGCGATGTGCGTTTCCTCCGCAGGCACGGTGATCAGGCAGTTCGCCTGGCCGTAGCTGCCTAGCAGATGGGTCGGTTCCCCGCCGCCCACCGCGCCCAGTGGGTCCACGAGGAACTCGCGAGTCTCCCGATCGCGCATCAGCTGGCCGCGGATGAAACCACGGCGGCGCGGTGCCGAATCGATAGCGGCAATGGTGCGGGCTCGCACCACCCGGCGGGTGGCCTGGCGCTGGCCGCGGATGATCTGAATCAGCGGGCGGACCAGCACTTCGAAGGCCACGAGTGCGGCGGAGGGATTGGCGGGCAGCAGGAAGGTCGGCACCTGGTCAGCACCCAGGGTGCCGAAACCAAGGATCGAGCCCGGGTGCATCGCGATGCGAGTGGTTTCCATTGGGCCGAGCTCGCCCAGGATCTCGCGGAGCTGGTCGCTGCCTTCCCCACCAATCGCCCCGGTGATGACGAGCACCTCGCTGCGCATCAGCTGGGCCTCGAGCACCTCCTTGATGCGGCGCGGCTCACCCGCGAGGATTCCCATGCGGTGCGCTTCAGCGCCCGCCTCCTTGGCGGCGGCGGCCAGGGCGTAGGAGTTGGCGTCGTGAACCTGCCCCAGGCCCGGGTCGCGGTCGATGTCGACGAGCTCGGGGCCGAAGGCGAGCACGCTGAGTCGCGGGCGTGGGTAGACCAGCACCTTGGAGCGGCCGATGGCTGCGAGCAAGCCCACCTGGGCCGCGCCGAGCACCGCGCCCTGCTCGACGACGACGTCGCCCGGCTGGACGTCGGAACCGAGGCGGTGGACGAACTCCCCCGAGTTCACGGTGCGTAGCGGTTCCACGTGGCGGCCGTCGACCTCCACCCAGTCGAGCGGAAGAACGGCGTCGGCGAGAGTCGGGATCGGCGCCCCGGCGTGGACGCGCACGGTCTGGCGCGGTTGCAATCGAACGGGACGGCTCGAACCTGCGGTGACCTCACCGACGACCGGGAGGGTGGGCAGCTCGCCGGCTGCGGGTTCGCGGACGTCCACGGCGCGCACCGCGTAGCCGTCGATGGCGGCCTGGTTGAAGCCGGGTACCGCCCGGTCCCCCTCGATCTGCTCCGCGCAGCGCAGGCCGAGCGCCTCCGAGATGGAGATGCGCACCGGCTCGGGCGTGACCGCCGCCGCGGAGATGATCGCTAGCTGTTCCTCAACGCTGCGCATGGGGCTACTCCCCGAGTCGCTGCTCGAGCCACTGTTTCAGGGACTCTCCGTAGGTCTCATCCTCGAGGGCCATGTCCACGCAGGCGCGGATGTAGCCGCCCGGGTTGCCGAGGTCGTGACGCTTGCCCTGGTGGACGACGATGTGCACCGGGTGCCCCTCGGAGATCATCAACTCGATGGCGTCGGTGATCTGGATCTCGCCACCCTTGCCCGGCTTGGTGCGGGTCAGCGCCTCGAAGACCTGCCGGTCCAGCAGGTAGCGGCCGGTGGCCGCGAAGTTCGACGGGGCGTCTTCGAGGTCCGGCTTCTCGACCATGCCGTTGACCTTCTTGACCTGCGGGTCATCGGAGTCGGCGGCGATATCGAAGACACCGTACTTGGAGACGTCCTCCTCCGGCACCTCGACTGCGCACAGGACGGAGCCACCATAGCGCTGGCGGACCTCCAGCATGGTCTCCATGATCCCGTAGGGCAGGACGAGGTCGTCCGGGAGCATGACGGCGAAGCACTCTTCGTCCTCGGCGAGGTGGGATTCGGCCAGGCCGATGGCATGACCAAGGCCGAGCGGCTCCGGCTGCTCGATGGCGGCCACGTCGATCAGGCCGTCGGTGGCGCGAACCTTCGCGAGCTGGTCCTCCTTACCGCGAGCTTCGAGGGTGGCCTCGAGTTCAGCGTCGGTGCGGAAGTGCGCCATGATGCCCTGCTTCTTCGGGGCGGTGATGATCGCCAGGCGTTCAGCACCCGCCTGGGCGGCCTCCTTGGCGATAAGCTCGATCCCGGGAGTGTCGACCACGGGGAGCAGTTCCTTGGGCACCGTCTTCGTCGCAGGCAGGAAGCGCGTCCCCAGTCCTGCGGCGGGGACCACAACTGTGCGAAGCTCATTGGAAGTCATGAGGTGCATCGTACCGCCCAGCTGGGCCAAAGTGCTGGACTTACACCCGGTGCGGGCCGGAAAAGATCCGTTGAGAATTCCGGCTTCGCCACCCCACACGAGCAGAGAGCAGGAGCAGCGAAGGAGACCATGCCCCACAACCCCGAGAAAACCCGCGCTACGAAGGCCGCCTTGCGCGCCGAGGTTCGCGATACCCGCAAGCAAGTTCCAGCAGCTGAGCGTGCACAGCGCGACCGCGCCATTCAGCGCCACCTGGTGGCAGTCTTGGAGCGACGGTTCCCCGACTCCCGGCCGGTCGTGGCCGCATTTTGCGCTCTGCCGGGCGAGCCCGGAGGCACGGACCTCCCGGAAGCCCTACGGGATGCAGGCTTTGAAGTGATTCTGCCGGTCGTTAAGTACAAGCCCCGCAGGCTGGAATGGCGCAGGTTCACAGGCATGGCAGACCTGGTGGAAAACTCGATGGGGATCCCGGAGCCCACGGGTGAGAACCTTGGCGAGCTGATCGATATTGCGGACGTCGCCGTCCTTCCTGCCCTCTCGCTGGGTTCCGACGGCACCCGGCTGGGCCAGGGCGGCGGATTCTACGACCGCACGCTCGCCGACTTCGTGGCGGGCGATGCCTCGCATCCGTCCGAGAATGTGGAGGTATCAAACGCCAACGCCGCCCCCACCGTGGCTCCGGCTGTGAATCCGGTCACGATCCCGGGGGTCGGCACACCGTTCCCTGCACCCCGGTTGCAAGCGATCTGGGCCGTGGTGGACGACCCGGAGCTGCGTGTTTGCGTTCCCTCAGCCCCGCACGACCTCGCGGTCGCCACCGGAATCACCCCGAACGGGGTCTATCATTTTCCCAGCTCATCGGTATAATAAATTCAGTCTTTTATACCTTTAAGAAGGGGATTTTCATGCTGTCTGGATTCAAGGAATTCCTGATGCGCGGCAACGTGGTTGAGCTCGCAGTAGCCGTCGTTGTCGGTTCCGCGTTCACCGCAATCGTCACCGCTTTCACTGACAAGATCGTCAACCCTCTGATCGCCGCGCTGGGCGGTTCCCCAGAGTTCGGCCTGGGCTTCCACATCCGCGAGGGCAACCCGGCCACCTTCATTGACTTCGGCGCCGTCATCACCGCTGCGATCAACTTCCTGATCATCGCAGCCGTGGTCTACTTCATCCTCATCATGCCGATGAACAAGCTGGCCGAGATGAACGCTCGCCGCAAGGGCATCTCCACCGAGGAGGCAGCTGCAACCGAGACCGAGCTGCTGGCCGAGATCCGCGACCTGCTGCAGCAGCAGAACGGTGTCTCCACCAAGAAGGTCGACCCGTCCGTCGCTAACGACGACGATCCGACCGGCCGTCACGCTGAGTAAGTCCCGCTGAGCAATTCGCTCAGCCGTATTCCAGCTCTACGCTCGTCGAACTAGTTCTTCGCCCGCCCCCAGTGGGGCGGGCGTTGTTCTATCCAGAACTCTTTATCGAACCCGCCGTGCTCGGCCGGGTTCTTTTCTTTATCGACGCCCCGCCCCGCGGCCTTGGGATCTTTCACCCGCCCGGCGGCGTTCCGGGCGCTGCGGGCCTTAGCAAGGCTGGCGAGCCCGCGTGGTGCGCGGCGGGCCATTTAGACGCCGAGCTCGTCGAGCACGTGGTTGACCAGCGGGCCGAGCGTGGCCATGCCGTCGCGAATTGCGCCTCGGCTGCCGGCGATGTTCACGACCACGGTGGACCCGGAGATGCCGGCGAGGCCACGGGAGAGAGCGGCATCCTTGTTATTGGCGGCCAGCCCGGAGCTGCGGATCGCCTCCGCGATGCCCGGGATGCGGCGATCCAGCAGCTTGCGGGTGGCCTCGGGGGCGCGGTCACGGGGACCGAAGCCGGTACCGCCGATGGTGATGACGAGATCTGCGCCGCCCACCACGCCGGTTTCGATGGCGTGGCGGATCTCGCTCTTGCGCTCGGCGACGTTGACAACCGCATCGACGATGAAGCGGTCCTCTGCGAGCAGTTCGGCAACGAGCTCGCCACTGCCGCCCTGGCCAGCGCGATCCTCCCCGATCAGCACGACAAGCGCGTGGCGGGTGGGCACGGCCTCGGCGGCTGCGCGCTTGGCGGCGGCCTGCGCATCGAGGCTCTGGTCAAGGCTGTGGAGGAAGCTATCGTCTGGCTCCGGAATGGCGGCGTCCAGCCGGTCTAGCTGACTGTGGTCGATGTCGTCCACGATCGGGTTTCGGACACCGAGCTCGTGGGCTTCATTCCGGTTTAGCGTCAACGCTTTTACTCCTTCACGGCAGGTGGGTCGCTTTAACTTTAACGCGGGAGAGGATTTTTAAAACCCCTAATGAGGTTTTATTTTCACCCCTCCCCCGTGTGTGTCTACTCCTGGGTTTCGGCCTCGGTGCCGAGGGTGACGTCGAGCTGCTTTTCCGGTCCATGTCCCCCAGGCAGGACGGTGAGCTTCACGGTGTCCCCGACTTCGTGGGAACGGATGGCGGCGATGAGCCCCACGCCGGTGTCGATGAGTCGGTCGTCGACCTTGCGCACCACGTCCCCCTTCTTCAAACCAGCCTTTTCTGCGGGGCTGCCGGGGCTAACTTCCATGACCTCGGCTCCCACGTAGCGGCTGGCGGTGTTGATCTGCGCGCCGATCATCGGGTGGGCGGCCTTGCCGTTATCGATCAGCTGCTTGGCGATGCGCACCGCCTGGTTGGACGGGATGGCGAAGCCCAGGCCGATGGAGCCGGAGGTACCCCCTCCACCCAGGGTCGCGATGACGGTGGGGATGCCCACGAGCTCGCCCTTGAGGTTCACGAGCGCGCCGCCGGAGTTTCCGGGGTTGATGGCGGCGTCGGTCTGGATGGCGTCGATGAGGGAGCCCTCGCCGCCGTCCTCGCCGGCTGCCTGGACGGGGCGGTCCTTGGCGGAGACGATGCCGGAGGTCACGGTGGAGTTCAGGCCCAGCGGGGAGCCGATCGCGGCGACCGTCTCGCCAACATTGATGGCGTTGGAGTCCCCCATCGCCATGGGTTGCAGGTTATCGGCGCCTTCCGCCTTGATGACGGCGATATCGGTCTGCGGGTCAGCGGCGATGAACTTAGCTGGCAGCACGCGACCATCGGCGGTGATCACCTGCATCTTCGCACCACCCTTGGCGGCGGCACCGACGACGTGGTTATTGGTGAGGATCATCCCGTCGTTGGTGAAGATGGATCCGGACCCCTCCTCCCCGCCACGGGCGGTCTGCACTTGGATCTGCACCACCGAGCGGGTGACCTTATCCGCGACCTGGGCGATGGTCCCGGACTCCTCCAGTCGGCTACTGCTGGTGTCTTCGTTGCCGGTAGGCGCAGAGTCGAGGGTGTTCACGGAGCGGGTGCTGTTGGTTCCCTGCATGGAGGTCAGGGCGAAGGTCGTGCCGGAGGCGAGAACCACCGCACCCACCATGAGGGCCGCGACCGCACCGGTGGACCAGCGCTTCTTCTCCTTCGGCGGCGCGTTCAGCGGGCCCTCGCCCGGCTCGCCTGGCCCTGCCTGGGGCGGGTAGCCCGGTTCGTGCGGCAGCGCCTGCGGGCGCTGTGGAACCTGCGCGCCCTGGCTGGCCTGGGCCTGGTGAGTCTCGGCCTGACGGGTCTGGGTATAGCCGGTGTGCGACTGGCCCCACTGGGCACGCTGACTGTCCTGAGCCTCGCCCGCCCAGCCCCCGGGGCCGTACTGCGCCCCAGCCTCGCCGCGGCGGGTGTTGCCATTGTGCCCGAATGGCCCAAAGTCCGACGCCTGCGGATAATGCTCTCCCCCGCCACCGCTGGCGCCATTGCCGCCGACACCGTTACCGCTATTCAGATTCTCACCATTTTTATCCATAGGAACCATCCTCCACTTCCCTTCTAAAAAATACTGGGACGCAGCCCTATTTTTCGCTGGGAGTTCCACGGCGGGCGGGCAACACAACCCGCATCAGCGCGCCACCGTCGTCAGATTCATCGGCGATGATCGCCCCGCCGTGATTCACCACAGCCTGCTTCACGATGGAAAGCCCCAGGCCAGAACCCGGCATCGAGCGAGAACTGATCGAGCGGTAGAAGCGATCGAAGACCTTTGCCCGGTCATTGGGTGGGATACCCGGCCCCGAGTCCGCGACTCGAATTTCCACAGCCTCCTCGTATCCCTCACCGCCCTGCGCCCCGGCAGGAAGACCCGAGGCCGCCGGCGGGATGGGTTGCATCCACACTCGCACGGTGCCGCCCTGCGGAGACCATTTAGCTGCGTTGTCCAGCAGGTTTAGCAGCGCGCGTTTCAGGCTGAGCGGATCCCCCTGGGCGACCCAGGGTTCGGCGTGGATCTCAAAAATGACGTCCGGGCGGCGCCGCTGCACCTTCGCCACACCAACGCGAATGCAGTCGTTGAGGTCGACCTCCTGGTCGCTGAGGACGGGACCATCCTCACGGGCGAGGTCCACCAGGTCCTTAATCAGGGCACTCATCTCGTCCAACTGGCTGAGCACATCACGTTCGATCTCCCGGCGGTCCGCCTCCGAATTACCCGGGGAGTCCTCGCGCGTCGCGAGCAGCAACAGCTCGATATTGGTCCGCAGGGAGGTCAGCGGCGTCTTCAGCTCGTGGGAGGCATCTGCCACGAGCTCCTTCTGCTTTTCTCGGGAGGTCTGCAGGGCCAGCATCATGTTGTTGAAGGACTGGGTGAGGGTGCCGACCTCGTCATTGGAGAAAACAACGAGCTGACGAAGCTCATCCGTATCCGTCACTCGGTCCGTGGCCCGCCGGAGGCGGTCGATGGGTCGCAGTCCCGTGCTCACCACGGCGGTGACCAGCACGATCGCGCCGAGCGCCCCGCAGATACCAATCATGGTCAGGATGAGCGCCAGCGAATCCAACGCCCGCTGCGTCGACGAGGCGTCAGAAACGAGGACGACGACGCGGCCGTCGGGTGCGGCGACTGCAAAGTAACGGTCGTCGCCATCGGAGCGGTAAGAATGTGGGTGCTCGCCCCGGATGACCGAGATCTCGGCGTCCTCCAGGACGGGTTCGAACTTCGCGACGGGCGCGGCGATTCCGGTATAGGTCTCGGGGACGACGATAAAACTTAGGGTGTTCGAGATGCGCTCGAAGGCCGGCTCGTAATTCTCCTCCTGAACACCACCTGGGGTCTTCTCGGGTGGCATCTCGATGATGCTCTGCGCCTGGGAGCGCAGCAGGCTATCGCTGGTGCGCCACAAAATCTGGGACACCGTGGCGTAGGCCGCGAAGGTAACGGTGGCGATCGAGAAGATGATGACCAGGGAGGCCAGGATGGTCAACCGCTGTTTGATGCTGCCCAGCGTGCCGTCCAAAAAGCGGCGCCACCGGGGGCGTTTGGTCAGCTCGGCGGCACTTTCCGGTTCGAGGAGCATGCCGTGGTCGACATTCTCGCCCGCGGTGCGCTCCCCCGTCGCCGAGCGGGAGGCACGACCCCGGGGTTCCGGGGAGAGCCGCCTCAAACTCATGGGGCAGTCTCGCGCAGGACGTAGCCCACGCCGCGAACCGTCTGGATCAGGCGTGGCTCGCCGTCGGCCTCGGTCTTGCGACGCAGGTAGCCGATGTAGACCTCCAGGGCATTGCCGGAGGTCGGGAAGTCATAGCCCCACACGTCCTCGAGGATCGTCATGCGAGAGAGCACCTTGCGGGGGTTTCGCAGCAGCAGCTCCAGCAGCGCGAACTCGGTGCGGGTCAGGCTGATCTGGCGGCTGCCGCGCGTGACGTCGCGGGTCGCGGGATCAAGTTCGAGGTCCTCGAACTTCAGGATCTCGGTCTGCTGGGTGTCCACCGCCGCCGGGCGTGCGGCGCGACGGACGAGGGAGCGGGTGCGAGCCAGAAGCTCCTCGAGCGCAAAGGGCTTGGTGAGGTAGTCGTCCGCGCCGGCATCCAGCCCGGCGACGCGCTCCGAGACGGAGTCGCGGGCCGTGAGCAGGAGGATTGGGATGTCATCACCCTGGGAACGCAGCTCGCGGCACACTTCGAGCCCGTCGAGCTTCGGCATCATGACGTCGAGGATCGCCATGTCGGGACGCTCGGACTGAACTTTATCCAGCGCTTCCTCCCCGTCCGCGGCGAGCACGACGGCGTACCCATTGAAAATCAGGGAACGGCGCAGCGACTCGCGTACAGCCGGGTCATCGTCCACAACGAGAATCTTCATATAGCTATTGTGCCCTCTCGGCGCGACTTTGTGTTAAAGCTCAGCACCTGTTTAGGTTGCTTGCACCGGCTGGTTAGGATTCTTCTACATCTCGAACGCAAGTTTTAGGTACTTCCCCGGTTGTGCGCCGGCAGAAAAAATGCCCGCGACCTGCGATCCAGGTGCGGGCGTTGGGCCGGTAAAACCGGCTGACCGGAACTAGTCCAGGTCGATCAGGCCGAGCTGAGCAGCCTTCACCAGGCGGCGAGGGATCTGCACCTCCTGGCCGTTGATCTTCTGAGTCTGAAGATCGACGTTATCCGCCTTCCACTGGGAACGGCGGGCGCGGGTATTGGCGCGGGACTTCTTAAACTTTGGTACTGCCATTTTCTTCTACCCTCCTCGAGCCTTACTGGGTCTTCTTCTTGCGGCGAGCCATGCCACCGTAGCGGCGCTGGAACTTCTCGACGCGACCTGCGGTGTCCATGACGCGCTGTGCGCCGGTCCAGAACGGGTGGGACTCGCTGGTGATGTCGACGACGATCAGCGGGTACTCGTTGCCATCCTCCCACTCGACCGTGCGGTCAGAGGTGGCGGTGGAGCGGGTCAGGAACTGCTTACCGGTAGCAGAATCCTTGAATACCACTGGGTGGTAATCCGGGTGGATATCCTTCTTCATACTTCTTCCCTTAGGTTGATCACATCGGGTCGGTCCCACACATGACAGCGCGGGTCGTGCCCGAGTCGGGGCGAAACATTGTCTTCACGTTCGAGATGCCACGATGGCAGCACGTACGACCGCAAAAGTCTATCGCATTTCGACCGGTGGACATAATTGACCGGGCGCCGCACAAGCACCAGTCCCGACTGGACAAGATTAGGCGCTTTTCCACCTGAGCTGTATAATCGTCCTCTGCTGTTGTCTATGTAAACGTCATCACCGTGCATACAGCGTATTTCGTGCTTCCTAGCGGACTGTCTACCCACCGGGGAGCCTGCATTTTTCGTTGTGTTGTGCATGGTGGAAGGAGAAAACCCATGTCGGCATATTGCCAGGTGACGGGCCGCAAGCCGGGTTTCGGCAAGCAGGTTTCCCACTCTCACCGACACACGAGCCGCCGCTGGAACCCGAATGTTCAGCGTCGCAAGTTCTACCTGCCTTCTGAGGGCCGCACGATCACGTTGACGGTC
Organism: Corynebacterium sp. UMB9976; assembly: GCF_030212265.1. NCBI lineage: Bacteria > Bacillati > Actinomycetota > Actinomycetes > Mycobacteriales > Corynebacteriaceae > Corynebacterium > Corynebacterium sp. UMB9976. Next base: position 1,012 of record NZ_JASODY010000012.1, on the reverse strand, counting down.
TCTCCGAAGGGCCTGAAGACCATTGACCGTGATGGCATCGAGTCCGTCGTTGCCAAGATTCGCGCTCGTGGGGAGAAGATCTAAAAATGGCTCGTAACGATATTCGTCCAATCATCAAGCTCAAGTCCACGGCTGGCACCGGTTACACCTATGTCACCCGTAAGAACAAGCGCAACAACCCGGATCGCATCACTCTGAAGAAGTACGACCCGGTTGCCCGCAAGCACGTCGAATTCCGCGAGGAGCGATAATTTATGGCTAAGAAGTCCATGATCGCGAAGAACGAGCAGCGCAAGGAAATCGTCGCCCGCTATGCGGAGCGTCGCGCTGAGCTCAAGAAGATCATCAAGAACCCGAACACCAGCGACGAGGATCGCATCGAGGCGCAGTTCGAGCTGAACCGTCAGCCGCGCGACGCCTCCCCTGTTCGCGTCCGCAACCGTGACGCCGCCGACGGTCGCCCACGTGGCTACCTCCGCAAGTTCGGCCTGTCCCGTGTCCGCGTCCGCGAGATGGCTCACCGCGGTGAGCTGCCGGGCGTTCGTAAGTCCAGCTGGTAATTAGGGAGGCTCTTTAAATGAAGCGCAACAACATGAAGCGGGCGCGGATGGAGCAGTCCCGCCGCCCCAAGAAGAACCCGCTCAAGGCCGAAGGCATCGAGCAGGTTGACTACAAGAACTACGCTCTCCTGCGTAAGTTCATCTCCGACCGCGGCAAGATCCGTTCCCGCCGCGTCACGGGCCTGACCCCGCAGCAGCAGCGTGAGGTTGCTACCGCGATCAAGAACGCCCGCGAGATGGCTCTCCTGCCTTTCAACAGCCGTTAAGAACCGGCAGGTAGACGTTACGTAGACAAAGAAGGCCCGCCCAGGCTTTATGCCAGGGCGGGTCTTCTTTTCGCTGACTACGCTGTTGGGTCAGGAACGGGTTAAGTAGCAAAAAGTGTGTCTGCCCGGCGTGTCGCCGGGTGGGCCCTTTTTATCTCATGGGCCCTTTCCGGATTCCTATGTTGT
>NZ_JASODY010000122.1:0-257 GCF_030212265.1 Corynebacterium sp. UMB9976 | reverse complement strand
CAGGAAAATCGAGGAGAACGTGCCCTGAATAATGCCGATGAGCTGGACCAGCGCCAAATCCTTCAGCGTACCGACACCCAGCATGCCCACGGCGATAATCATCAGTGCCAGGATTGGCAGCAGCGTCGACACTGTGGTGTTGATAGAACGCATGATGGTTTGGTTGACAGCCAGATTCACCAGCTCGGCGTAACTTCTACGTGTCGATGAACGATAGCCTGCCGTATTCTCGTCGACTTTGTCGAAGACCACGACGG
>NZ_JASODY010000121.1:0-258 GCF_030212265.1 Corynebacterium sp. UMB9976 | reverse complement strand
AAGATAAAAAGGCTTTGCAAGACGAGATGCATTTACCAAAGAGGACTGATCCGCTGTTTGCGATGGTCAGCCGCTTGACCCGGCAAAAAGGGGCCGATCTCTTAGTTGATGCTTTGGAGAATTTCTTAGTTCAAAATAATGTACAGGTCGTGGTTCTTGGTACTGGCGATCAAGATCTGGAAGAAGATTTGTCATCATTGCAGGATCGGTTCCCTGGCCAATTGGCGGTGCGGATTGATTTTGATGAAGGTTTAGCGC
>NZ_JASODY010000120.1:0-258 GCF_030212265.1 Corynebacterium sp. UMB9976 | reverse complement strand
TTCGCTCGCTGGGCAGCGCGCTTGTCCTCGATGTTGCAGATCATCAACCACAGCGTTTTCAGCGCCGCGGTGTCGTTCGGGAATTGCCCGCGGTTACGGGTAGCTTTACGCAGTTTAAGCGTTGAGCGATTCGATCGAATTCGTGGTGTAGAGCACCCGGCGGGCCGCTGGCGGGAACTGTAAAAACGGCACGAACCGGTCCCAGGCGTCGCGCCAGACTTTGACCGATTGCGGGTATTTACGGCCCAGTTCACTGGC
>NZ_JASODY010000119.1:0-259 GCF_030212265.1 Corynebacterium sp. UMB9976 | reverse complement strand
CCGCAGGATGATCTGATTTGGGAACAGGAGCGCAAAGTGGTCAGCGCCGAAGAACGGATGCAGAAAGGGCAAAGCCATCTGGCGAATCTGAAAGCGATGATGGCGGCAAAACGAGGGAAATAATCAAGGCCGGAAAAGATGCGTCAGCATCGCATCCGGCACTTACTCATTAATGCACTTCCAGCGGCCAGTGGACATAGCTCTGCCACTGGCTTTCCTGAGCAATAATCTCTTTACCCAGCGGATGTTGGGTTAGCCA
>NZ_JASODY010000118.1:0-260 GCF_030212265.1 Corynebacterium sp. UMB9976 | reverse complement strand
TCGCTTCCGATTTACTCGGGCCGTGGGCAGGATATTTCACCGGCTGGACTTACTGGTTCTGCTGGGTTGTAACCGGTATGGCAGACGTGGTGGCGATCACTGCTTATGCTCAGTTCTGGTTCCCCGATCTCTCCGACTGGGTCGCCTCGCTGGCGGTGATAGTGCTGCTGTTGACGCTCAACCTTGCCACCGTGAAAATGTTCGGTGAGATGGAGTTCTGGTTTGCGATGATCAAAATCGTCGCCATCGTGTCGCTGATT
>NZ_JASODY010000117.1:0-260 GCF_030212265.1 Corynebacterium sp. UMB9976 | reverse complement strand
CCACGGGCTTTAAGAAATGCGCGCCACCGGCAGATGATTCCCAATTTCCGCCGCGCGCGTTCCCGACATATCGATGTGCGCCTGCACCTGCTCTAACGTGATCATTCCGCACGCGAGTCCCAGCCAAATCTCCGGCGACATCTCCACGACATTGGGCGGCGTACCGCGCGTGTGCCTGGGGCCCTCAATGCACTGGACCGCGACGAAGGGCGGCACGCGCACCTCGACGCTATGCCCCGGAGCCTCTTGGGCGAGCATCC
>NZ_JASODY010000116.1:0-261 GCF_030212265.1 Corynebacterium sp. UMB9976 | reverse complement strand
GGATAGTTTCTCGACGTTTGCATCTAGCTCTCTGAACTGGGTCGTGGAGAACATCGGCTGGCTGTTTATCTTGGCCAGTACCGTCTTTGTCTTCTTCATTGTGTCCATCGCGATTTCCAAGTTCGGTCACATCCGCTTGGGCAAGGACAACGAGAAACCAGAGTTTTCCACGCCTAGCTGGATTGCGATGATGTTCGCCGCCGGTATGGGCATCGGTCTGATGTTCTACGGTGTCGCTGAGCCGCTGACCTTCTATCGCGA
>NZ_JASODY010000115.1:0-261 GCF_030212265.1 Corynebacterium sp. UMB9976 | reverse complement strand
ATGCAAATGGTTACTATGGTGCCTGGCCAAGGTGGGCGGTCTCAATCAGTGTGCTTCCCCTAACACTTTCAGTGCAGAGACTGTGGGTTCAATCCGTGGTTGGGGAACTAAGATCCCAAGTGCCACAGGATGGGACCAAAAAAAAAAGACTATGTCATTGAAAAACACCTCCCACTGCAGGAATGGTAGGCAGAGAGGATGTTCCAAGGACAGGTCAGGGGACAAGAAGGCTCCAATTGCTGGGTTCTAGCTTGTGGGTCA
>NZ_JASODY010000114.1:0-263 GCF_030212265.1 Corynebacterium sp. UMB9976 | reverse complement strand
CTTGTGCGTAAGTTTCGTTAATCTCTTGTTTCCGACTGAAAGCTGTCATGGTACTATGAATTGTTTCTTGCAGGTTTCCCAACTCTAGCTGAATGTCTTGGGGGGCACCAAAGACATCTTTTTTGCTTTCTTTTTTAATACGAAGGTTGACACTCCCAAATTCATTCGTATTAATCATGATAACCGTGCCCAACCGCAAACGATCGATTGCCAAAGGTTGATCTGTTAATTTAATTAAATCAGCTGCAGTCACTACCCAAGAA
>NZ_JASODY010000113.1:0-264 GCF_030212265.1 Corynebacterium sp. UMB9976 | reverse complement strand
CAGCTCGCGTACCACTTTAAATGGCGAACAGCCATACCCTTGGGACCTACTTCAGCCCCAGGATGTGATGAGCCGACATCGAGGTGCCAAACACCGCCGTCGATATGAACTCTTGGGCGGTATCAGCCTGTTATCCCCGGAGTACCTTTTATCCGTTGAGCGATGGCCCTTCCATTCAGAACCACCGGATCACTATGACCTGCTTTCGCACCTGCTCGCGCCGTCACGCTCGCAGTCAAGCTGGCTTATGCCATTGCACTAACC
>NZ_JASODY010000011.1:0-78496 GCF_030212265.1 Corynebacterium sp. UMB9976 | reverse complement strand
ATCCGGAAAGGGCCCATGAGATAAAAAGGGCCCACCCGGCGACACGCCGAGCAGACACACTTTTTGCTACTTAACCCGGGGTCTCTGGCCCGCTGGCGTGCACTACCCGCTGGGGGCGGGCACGCCGGTGAGCTTGGCGGCCAGCGCGATCATGCGACGGCACGCCCCAAGAAAGATGAGGCGCTATTGGTAGTCGCGGAGTACCTGGAACGCTTGGTGAACCAGGTCGCGTCCCTCCTCAGGGGAGCGAGGCTCTGGCCGCTCCAGGTATTCCCTGACTGCGGTCGCGCTGGCGACGGTGTAGGCGCCAATCAGTATCTGTGCATCAAAATGCGTTGCTCCAGGAATTCTGTTCTTGAGGGCCTTCATCATGGAGGAAGAAATCTCCGTGACGGTTTCTTCGCTGGGTGGGCGGCGCGAACGAGAGCTCGCGTGGCTTCCCAACAAAACCAGTGTGGACGCGGAGTAGAGCTCCACGCAGTCGTCATTCAACGCGTCAGAGACGATCGCTTCCATCGCTTGGGCCGCTGTCCACTGTTCAGGAAGCGCATTGATCTGGTCACTGATTTTGTCGAAGGTCTGGCGGAGGAACTCGAAAATCGCCTCATCGGTATCTGCGAAGTAATTGTGGAAGGTGCGAACCGAGATATCAGCTCGATCCGAAATCTGGGCGACGGTCGGCATCCTGTCCGGGTGCTCCAGCATCAGTTGAACCGTCGCCTCGGAGATTGACCGCCGCGTCGCGGCCTTTTTTACTTCCCGGTAATCCATGGCTTATACCGTAGCCTTCACCTGCGCCTGGGAATGTTTTTGATGGAGTTTCTCACCCTCGATGTCCAGGTTCGGCAGGATCTTGTCTAGCCAGCCTGGGATCGACCACGCGCGATCACCCAGTAGGTACATGGTTGCCGGGATGAGCGTCATGCGAACCACAAAGGCGTCCAGCAGAACGCCTGCCGCAAGGGCGAAGCCCATGGCCTTAATGAAGGGTTCATCGATCAGCATGAATGCCGCGAACACAGAAATCATGATCAGCGCAGCAGCGGTCACCACACGCGCACCATGCTTGTATCCATTGGCCACGGCGTTGCCGGCCTCCTTGCCGCGCGAGACATAACCTTCACGCATGCGGGTGACAAGGAAGACCTGGTAGTCCATGGCCAGGCCGAAGGTCAGGCCGATCAGCATGATCGGCAGGAAGGACAGCAACGGCTGCGGGTCGTCGATCAGGCCGAACATGCCCTCTTGGAAGATCGCCACCGTCACACCGAAGGTGGCGGCCATGGACAGGCCGAAGCCGATTGCCGCGATAAATGGCACCCAGAGTGAACGGAATACCAGGGTCAGAACGATGAATGCCAGGCCCAGAACAATGGCGATATAGGGCACGAGCACGTCCGCGAGCTTTTCAGAAATGTCATCGAAGATCGGGGTGATGCCGGTGATGCCGAAGGTTCCGCCAGTTTCTTCCTCGAAGGAGCCCTTGAATTCGCGGAGGTGCTCGAGGGTCTCGGTGGTTGCCTCATCGGTCGCGCCGGTCTCTGGAGTGATGAGCACCTGGGCGGCGTCCTGGTTCTCCGTCGTGTCGATGATCTGGGCGTTGACGACGCCCTGCGTAGTGGAGAAGTCCTGCAGCAGCTCCTGGTAAGCGGCGGGACGGTCCTTCGCATCGACGTTGGCGGTATCCACGAACGCGATCATGGGGGCGTTGCGGCCATCCCCAAACTTCTCTGCAGTCATCTCGTAGGCATCGCGCTGGGGGGAGCCCAGCTTTGCCGTGCCATCGGTTGGCATTGCCAGGCGCAGCCCCGTGGCGGGGATCGCCAAGATGCCCAGCAGAACCACTCCTGCCACCAGGGTCGTCCATGGGCGCTTTCGGATCTGGCGAGCCCACTTGAGACCCATCGTGGGCTTTTCGTCTTCTGGGTCAGGAACCTTGGGGCCAGGAATGCGGATCGCGAACGCGCGCGTACCGAGCAGGCCAAGGAGTGCGGGCAGGAAGGTCAGCGCGACCAGCACAGCGACCAGCACGGTGGCTGCCGCCGCGAAGGCCATGGCCGTCAGGAACGGGATGCCGATGATTGACAGAGCGGCCAGTGCGATCAGCACGGTGGCGCCAGCGAAAACAACCGAGCCACCCGCGGTGCCCAGCGCCATGCCCATGGCGTGGGCGCGCTTGTCCACGCTCATCGTGCGCAGTTCTTCCGCCAGCTCCTTCGGCGAGAGATCGTTGAGCCCCGAGGAGGAGATCAGCTCGTTGCGGAACCGGGCGACGATGAAGAGCGAGTAGTCGATGCCCACTGCCAGGCCGATCATGGAGGCCAGCATCGGGGTCATGTCCGAAATCGAGTCGGTGACCAGCGTGGCCAGCTGGATGCCGAGGATTCCCACGCCTACACCGACCAGTGCGGCGACGATCGGCAACCCAGCCGCTACGAGGGAGCCGAAGGTCACCAGCAGGACAACCGCAGCAACAGCGATACCGATCAGCTCGGCGGTGCCGTCCATTTCGTTTGCCCCGGAGAAGACGTTGCCGTTGTACTTCACGGTGAGGTCCGTGTCGTCGTGCTTAGCAAGGACGTCGGTTACTGCATCGCGCGCGTCCGAAGGGACCTCAAGGACGGTGTCGTAGTCGAAGGTGATGCTGACGGTGCCGGTGGTTTCGTCGGAACTCAGCGGGGAGAGAGCCTCAAGGTCGGATTTGATCTGCTCCTCCGGCATGCCCTGCGCGGCCTTAGCCTTCGTCATCTGCTGTTCCATGCCCTTGGCGGCGAGAACAGGGTTGACGATGGACTCCTGGTCGGCCAGCTCGCCGGTGGCCTTGAGCTCATCCAGCATCTCGTCGACGTCTGCCATGACGGCGCGGTCGGTCAGTTTCTTGCCCTCCGGCGCTTGGATGACGACGGAGCCTGAGGGCACACTCATGGCATCTTCGTCGGTGTCGAAGTGCTCGTTCATCTCCTCCTGGGTGACGGTGGAGTCCATGTCCGGCATGGAGAAGGTGGGGCTTGGGTCTTTCGCATATGTGGCGGCGCCGAAACCTAGTGCGCCCAGAATCACAATCCAGGCGACCAAGAACGGCCATGCTTTGCGGTAGGACGTTTTACCTACCCTATATAAGAACTCAGACATGTTGCAGAGACTATGCAAACGCAAATCTTTGAGCAATGCGGAGCTCGGCTAAACATGTATGAAAACATGCCAAGAAATATGTTTATGTGAATATCATGACAAGTCACGAGGAGTGACGTTTGAAGTCGCGGAAAGCGGGGTTGAGTGGCCTCGTCGAGGGGTGCAGACGCGATATAATCACGCAGGATGACCCGGTGAGCTATTCCGCCGGGTACCCGTTTTCAACTTTAAGGTGACCCCATGTCAACTGCCTCCGCAGAGGCGAAGCGATCGTCAGTCGAGCCTGCTGAAGCTGGTGTTGAGTCTGTAACTGCTAAAACCCGAACCATTGGGGCGAGTCCAGCATTCGGCATCCTCATGGCGGTGCTCGGCGCGGTGGGGTTGTTCTTCTCGGGGCTGATCATGCAGGACAAGATCACGCTGCTGTCCAACCCGGGCTACATCCCCGCCTGCACGGTCAACGCGATCGTGTCGTGCACGGACGTCATGGCCTCTCCGCAGGCCTCCGCCTTCGGCTTCGCCAACCCCTATATCGGTCTAGTTGGCTTCGCCCTGGTGACCTTCTTCGGCGTCTCCCTGGCCGCGGGCGTGCGCTTCCCCGAGTGGATGTGGGCAGGCGAGCTGCTGGGCCTGATTTTCGCCGTGGTCTTCGTGCACTGGCTCGCCTATCAAGCCGTCTTCGAGATCGGCGCCCTGTGCATCTACTGCATGGCCGTCTGGATCGTCACCCTGCCGCTGTTCCTGATGACCCTCGTCCGTTTCACTCGCGGCCGGGCGCACAACCGGGAACGAGCGACGGGACACGGGGTCGCCCAGCCGGTGATCGTGCTCATCGCCTGGTACCTGGGATTCGTGGTCATTATCGGCAGCCACTTCTTCTTCTAGCCGCTCTTGCCTAGGCTCTAGGCACCATGGCCTTTTTCTTTTACGACGCCCATTGCGCCGTCTGCGAGCGCCTCGCCCAGACTCTCACTCGGCTCTCCCCGGGGCTGAGCTGCGTGGCGGGTTCCGCCGATGACCCGTCCCAGCCCGCCGACGTGCGAGCCAACATCGCCGAGCACGCGGTGTACCTGGGCGACGACGGCGCGCTGGCCCTGGGCCACCGCGCTATCGGCGAGGCATTGTGGCGCCACGGGCGGAACTTTGGTGTGCGCCTGGCGGGTCGGATGCTGCTGATCTGTGCGCTCTCGCCGATCTACGCGCTGGGCTACCGGCTGTTCTCACACAACCGGGCCCGCATCGGCAGGGTCATGGGGCTGGGCGCCTGCGAGTCCGGCGGCTGTGCCGTGCCCCGCGGCTAGTCGCGCCACCAGGTGTCCGCCGGCCCTGGGGGAGTGGCGCGCTTGTGGCGGCTGACCCGCCAGAGGTGCTCGATGCGCTCCGCCGCCGCTTCCGGAACGGTCTTGCCCTCCAGGTAGTCATCGATGTGCGCATAGGTCACTCCCAGTGCTTCCTCGTCGGAGAGCATGGGGCGGTCTTCCTCCAGGTCGGCGGTGGGGACCTTTTCCCATGTCGACGCCGGCGCGCCCAGGTAGTGCAGGAGCTCAGCGCCCTGGCGCTTGTTGAGCCCCACCAGTGGCATCAGGTCGGCGGCGCTATCGCCGAACTTGGTGTAGAAGCCTGTAATCGCCTCGGCGGCGTGATCGGAGCCGACCACCAGAGTGCCGGTCTCGCTGGCCAGGGTGTACTGGGCGATCATGCGCTGGCGGGCCTTGACGTTGCCCTTGTTGAAGTCGCTCACCGGCTCGCCCGCGAGGCTTTCCGAGACAGCGCTTGCGATGGCCAGGGTGGCGTCCTGAATATTGATGGTGACGGACTGTGACGGCTGGATGAAGCGCAGGGCGATCTGGGCGTCCTCCTCATCGGCTTGGGTGCCGTAAGGCAGACGTACCGCGTAGAACTCGGCTGAAGCGCCACGGCGGCGGAGTTCCTCGACGGCGAGCTGGCACAGCCGGCCGGCGAGGGTGGAGTCTTGCCCGCCGGAAATGCCCAGAGTGAAGCCCTTGGCTCCGGTGCTGAGCGCATAATCCACGAGGAAGTTCACACGTGCGGTAACCTCGGCCTCGGGGTCGATATGTGGCTTGGCGTGGAGCTCGGCGATGATGTGGCGTTGCAGCGCGGTGGTGTTCATGGGCGTCCATGCTAGTCAATCGTTTTTGCTTCTGGCTGTTCAGGCGCTACAATCAGTCGTTGTGTTTCAGCTTGGCACGTTGCCGCGCGTGAAGAACGTGTGAACGTGCTGCTTCACGCAGCGCTCGCAGTGATGCGAAAGTGTCGAGCTTTTGAGAAGTCTATAAAGAAAGGAGCGCCCGATGAAGGTCCGTAAGTCCCTTCGGTCGCTGAAGAACAAGCCGGGCGCTCAGGTTGTGCGTCGTCACGGCAAGGTCTACGTCATCAACAAGAAGGACCCGCGTTTCAAGGCTCGTCAGGGCTAATCCTTAGGGGATAGTTTCCACCGCGAGCGCGGCGCGAAGCCGGTTGCATTCCATGTGGGATGTGGCCGGCTTTTTGCGTTGCCTTGTGTGGGATCGGTTGGCGGTGCATCGGGGGAGTAGAGGGGGATACTGAGTGTGGAATTACAATCTTGTATTCCGGGGCTCAACATGTAGTGGCGAGCTCAAATCACCACCTGCGCTTTTAACTCCGACAACCACAATATCTAGTGTCTTGCGCACCTATGTGGCCCAAAATATTGTGGCAATACGGGTTGTGCGAGTGGTGACAGGTGTGTAATCTCAAGGCAGTCAACACGCCACAGACTCCGCCCACAGGGGCGGCGCGATACAGGAGATTTGCGCGGATATGATCACCGTTTACACCAAGCCAGCTTGCGTCCAGTGCACCGCAACCCAGAGGGCTCTCGACAAGGCTGGGCTGGAATACGAGATGGTCGATATCAGCCTCGACGATGAGGCCCGCGAGTACGTCCTGGCACTCGGCCACCTCCAGGCTCCGGTCGTCGTCTCCGGCGAGGACCACTGGTCCGGCTTCCGCCCAGACCGCATCAAGGCGCTGAGCACCGCGGCTGCCTAAGTCGCCGAGTGTCGCAGCAGCCTGAGGCGTCGTCACCGGACATCCTGCTGCAGCTCACTCAAACTTTCCAGCCCCGCGCCCAGCCTGAAGTGCGAGGCCGGGACACAATTCTGCGGGCTGGATGCCCGCGCCGCCTCCCACGCTAGGAGCGGCACCTCAACCGCCAGCGTTAGAAACTTTGCGCTGTCTTTACTTATGCCTGATTTCGCCTCACGCGGGAGCGGGCCCAATGCAACAGCCCAGGTGGGAAGGGTCCACTGCGCCCCTGCGTCAGCACTGCACCCACGCGGGGAAGCCACTGGAAACCAAGAAAGGTCACGGTCGTCGTGCGTCAACTGCTCGTAGACACCACGCCCTTGAAGGTTCCCGAATTTCGCCGCCTATGGCAGGCAAACATCGTCACCGTTATCGGCGCACAGCTCAACATCATCGCTGTTCCTGCCCACATCTACGCGCTGACCGGCAGTTCCGCCTACGTCGGACTCGCCAGCCTCTGCGGCTTCGTCCCGCTGGTGGTCTTCGGACTCTACGGCGGTTCCCTCGCAGACAGCATGGACCGCCGAACCCTGCTCCACATCACCACCACCGGCATGATTCTTTCGGCGGCAGGATTCTGGGTCTTCGCGGCGACCGGTGGCGCCTCCGTGTGGCCCTTGCTTGCCCTATTCGCGGTGCAGCAGGGCTTCTTTGCCGTCAACCAGCCCACCAGGGTTGCCATCATTGCCACCCTCGTGGGCAGGCAACAGATCGCCGCGGCGACCAGCCTTAACATGACAGTCCAGCAGACCGGAGCGATCGTCGGTCCGGTGCTGGGCGGCATGTTGATTCCGATCCTCGGGTTCAGCTGGTTGTACTTCCTGGATTTTATGGCGCTGTTCGCCACGCTCTACGCCGTGCACCGACTGCCCGCGTTGCCGCCGCGGACTACCGATGACGGACAGCCCGCGAAGGCGGGGATCGCCTCCGTGATCGACGGCTTCCGGTTCCTGCTCACACAGCCGATCATCCTCATGACTTTCGCCATCGACCTCATCGCGATGGTTTTCGGCTCACCGCGGGCACTTATCCCGCAGATGTCCGCCGAAGACTTCGGGGAACAGGCCAGTGGCGGGATCATGTACGCGCTGCTGTTCGCGGCCCTGCCCGTGGGCGCAGTCCTCGGTGGACTGTTCTCCGGCGTGGTGACGAAAATCGAACGCCGCGGACTGGGCGTGACCTGCTTCGTTGGGCTCTGGGGCGTGGCGATCCTCGTCATGGGCCTGGCCGTGTCTGCAGCGAATGGCACAGTGGGATTGTGGGCGGCGGTGGCCCTGCTGGCCTTCGCGGCGGGTGGTGCTGCGGACATGTTCTCCGCGGTGCTGCGCTCCACGATGCTGCAGGAAGCCGCGACCGATGAGGTACGCGGCCGAGTGCAGAGCGTGTTCTTCGTGGTCGTCGTCGGCGGCCCCCGCATCGCGGACGGCCTCCACGGCTGGGCGGGCTCCCACTACCCGGCCGGCACCGTCACCGCAGCAGGCGGTGGCTTAGTCATCATCGGGACCATCGTGATGCTCCTGGTCGTGCCACGTTTCCTGACGTGGACGCCAGCAGCCGCCCTCGAAAACATCGAGGCCGAGCATCACGGAGATGCGGCTCAAGGCATTCAGAAAGAAGGATCTTAGAGTTCACATGCTCATCACGTACTTCTCGTCAACGACCAACAACACGCACCGCTTCGTGCAAAAGCTCGGGCTGCCGAATAAACGCATCCCGATCTACCGCTACGAGGAACCGTTGGTGGTCGATGAACCCCACGTACTCATCGTGCCCACCTACGGCGGTGGGGTGGGTATGGTGGGGGAGAACTCCCGACCCGTCCCCAAACAGGTCATCCACTTCCTCAACGAGAAGCAAAACCGGGATTATCTGCGAGGGGTCATCGCCGCTGGCAATATCAATTTTGGTCCAGATTTCTGCCTCGCCGGGGACGTCATCTCAGCCAAGTGTCAAGTGTCCTACCTCTATCGCTTCGAAATGATGGGCACGGAGCATGACGTGGAACGGGTCAAGGAGGGCCTCGCAGAATTCAAGCAGGCCATGATAGCCGAAGGCACCTGGGAATAACGGCCCCGAACGCCACATTAAAACTAAAAACAACGCACTACCGCCAGCTACTGGCGTCGTAATAAAGAAGAACATCAAGAGAGGACAATGATGGCCGAGAACTTTGGCAAGACTGTCGCAGAGCCAGTCAAGGAGTCCGAGAAGCTGGACTACCACGCGCTCAACGCAATGCTGAACCTGTACGACGAAAACGGGCAGATTCAGTTCGACGCGGACCACCAGGCCGCGAACCAGTTCTTCCTGCAGCACGTAAACCAGAACACCGTTTTCTTCCACAACCTGGCGGAAAAGCTCGAGTACCTGGTTGAGAACAAGTACTACGACAAGGAAATCCTCGACAAGTACGATTTCCCCTTCATCAAGGCGCTGTTCAAGCAGGCTTACGCCAAGAAGTTCCGCTTCCAGTCCTTCCTCGGGGCGTACAAGTACTACACCTCCTACACCCTGAAGACCTTCGACGGTAAGCGCTACCTCGAACGCTTCGAGGACCGCGTCTGCATGGTGGCCCTCGGCCTCGCGGATGGCGACGAGGAGATGGCGAAGTCCCTGGTGGACGAGATTATCGACGGCCGTTTCCAGCCGGCGACCCCAACCTTCCTCAACATCGGTAAGGCACAGCGTGGTGAGCCGGTGAGCTGCTTCCTCCTGCGCATCGAGGACAACATGGAGTCCATCGGCCGCTCCATCAACTCCGCCCTGCAGCTCTCCAAGCGCGGCGGTGGCGTGGCACTGCTGCTGAGCAACATCCGTGAAGCAGGCGCGCCGATTAAGCACATCGAGAACCAGTCTTCCGGCATCATCCCGGTCATGAAGCTGCTGGAGGACGCCTTCTCCTACGCCAACCAGCTGGGTGCCCGCCAGGGGGCCGGCGCGGTGTACCTCAACGCCCACCACCCGGACATCCTGAATTTCCTGGACACCAAGCGCGAGAACGCGGACGAGAAGATCCGCATTAAGACGCTCTCCCTCGGCGTGGTGATCCCGGACGTCACCTTCGAACTGGCCCGCAAGAACGCGGACATGTACCTGTTCTCCCCGTACGACGTCGAGCGCGTCTACGGCAAGCCTTTCGCCGACATCTCCGTCACCGAGCACTACGACGAGATGGTTGAGGACCCACGCATCCGCAAGAAGAAGATCAACGCCCGTGACTTCTTCCAGACCCTCGCGGAGATCCAGTTCGAGTCCGGCTACCCGTACATCATGTACGAGGACACCGTGAACCGTGCCAACCCGATTGCCGGCCGCATTACCCACTCGAACCTGTGCTCCGAGATCCTGCAGGTCTCCACGCCGTCCGTCTTCAACGAGGACCTCACCTACGAGACCATCGGCGATGACATCTCCTGCAACCTGGGCTCCATGAACATTGCCATGGCGATGGACTCCGCGGACTTCTCGAAGACCATCGAGACCGCAATCCGGGCGCTCACCGCTGTCTCGGATCAGACGGACATCGACTCCGTGCCGTCCATCCGCCAGGGCAACGATCACTCGCACGCCATCGGGCTGGGGCAGATGAACCTGCACGGCTACCTGGGCCGCGAGCACATCCACTACGGCTCTGAGGAGGCGCTGGACTTCACCAACGCCTACTTCGCTGCCGTGATGTACGAGTGCCTGAAGGCCTCCAACAAGATCGCGATCGAGCGCGGCACGGCATTCCACGACTTCGAGAACTCCGAGTACGCATCCGGTGCCTTCTTCGACCGTTACGACCCGGCTGAGTTTGCCCCGAAGACGGAGAAGGTCAAGGAGATCTTTGCCGCGTCCAGCATCGAGGTGCCGACCGCCGAGGACTGGGCGGAGCTCAAGGCCTCCGTGGCGAAGCACGGCATCTACAACCGCAACCTGCAGGCGGTTCCGCCGACCGGCTCGATCTCGTACATCAACAACTCCACCTCCTCGATCCACCCGATCGCCTCGAAGATCGAGATCCGCAAGGAGGGCAAGATCGGCCGCGTCTACTACGCAGCGCCGCACATGAATAACGAGAACCTGGACTACTTCGAGGACGCCTACGAGGTCGGCTACGAGAAGATCATCGACACCTACGCGGTGGCGACCAAGTATGTGGACCAGGGCCTGTCGCTGACGCTGTTCTTCAAGGACACCGCCACGACCCGCGACATCAACCGTGCCCAGATCTACGCTTGGCGCAAGGGGATCAAGACGATCTACTACGTCCGCCTGCGCCAGACTGCGCTGAGCGGTACCGAGGTCGAGGGCTGCGTGTCCTGCATGCTCTAAGGAGCGCTCGCGCTGAATAGTTGAAGGGTGGTGTCGGAATGATCCGACACCACCCTTTGGCTTGGTGCTGTTAGGTCAGCGCCCTGCTGATGCCACGCAACCGTGGCGAGGGGAGGGGCGAGGCGTGTTTTACTCGCGGCCGCCGAGCTGGGCGTCGAGCCGCAGCAGGCCGCTGCCGTCGGCGCCGACCATCTTCAGGCGGTCGATGATCTCGCCAACGGTGGCCTCCTCCTCGACCTGCTCGCTCAGGAAGGAATCCAGCAGCGGTCGGGAATCGATGTCCTTGACCTCCTCGGCGACCCGAACGAGGTCGCGGATCATCGCGGAGACCTTCTTCTCGTGGGCCAGGGAGAGCTCGAAAGCCTCCAGGGCGCTCTCGATCTTGATCTCCGGGAGCTCGATAGTCTTCAGATTGACGCGGGAATCGCGGTCGATGAGGTGATCGGCGAAGCGCTGGGCGTGCTCCCGCTCCTCGTCGGCCTGCGCGAACATCCACGCGCTCATGCCGGTCAGAGAGAGGCGGTCCAGTTCGTACGCCAGCTGGGTGTAGACCAGTGCAGCCTGGTGCTCGGCGATGACTTGATTATTGAGCGCTTCTTCAAGCTTCTGATTGATACTCATAGCAGCAATCTTACTGGACGGTGGGGCGCGTGAATAGGGGGGGGAGCGACCAGGGTGGTGGAGCAGGCGCTGGGGCTGGCACGCAATGCTGGATTGCGAACCAGTGGTACCCGCCACCACGCCGTGCGGTGAAGAGCATTGACGGGTAGAGTAGGCATGTATTCATTTCGCTCACCGCGCACTATACGCGCAGGTCAGCGGTTGGAAAGTTGGGAACTCTGCCGAGTTCAGATGAGGAGAATGCGCGTTTATGCCTGCTAGGCCATCTCAGTCCCCTGCGCAGCACAAGGCGGGGAATATCATCGGTTCCGTTAACTGGAACGAGGTTCCGGACGACCGTGACCTCGAGGTATGGGATCGGCTGACGGCCAACTTCTGGCTGCCAGAAAAGGTACCCGTCTCGAACGACATCCAGAGCTGGGCCACGCTCAACGATGCGGAGAAGAACTCGACGATGCGCGTGTTCACCGGGTTGACGATGCTCGACACCATCCAGGGCACGGTCGGCGCGGTCTCCCTGATCCCGGAAGCGACCACCATGCACGAGGAGGCGGTGCTCACCAATATCGCCTTCATGGAGTCCGTGCACGCGAAGTCCTACTCCCAGATCTTCATGACCCTGGCGAGCACTCGTGAAATCAACGACGCATTCCGCTGGTCCGAGGAGAACGAAAACCTCCAGCGCAAGGGTGAGATCATCCTTCAGTACTACAAGGGCGACGACCCGCTGAAGCGCAAGATTGCCTCCGTGCTGCTGGAGTCCTTCCTTTTCTACTCCGGGTTTTACCTGCCGATGCGCTGGTCCTCCATGGGCAAGCTGACGAATACCGCGGACATCATCCGCCTCATCATCCGCGATGAGTCCGTCCACGGTTACTACATCGGCTACAAGTACCAGCGAGCTCTCGAGAACGAGAGCCCGGAGCGCCAGGAGGAGCTGAAGGGCTTCGTCGTCGAGCAGCTGCTGGACCTCTACGACAATGAGGTCGAGTACACCGAGTCCATCTAC
Source organism: Corynebacterium sp. UMB9976 (assembly GCF_030212265.1). Taxonomy (NCBI): domain Bacteria; kingdom Bacillati; phylum Actinomycetota; class Actinomycetes; order Mycobacteriales; family Corynebacteriaceae; genus Corynebacterium; species Corynebacterium sp. UMB9976. The sequence continues at coordinate 66,348 of NZ_JASODY010000011.1, read as the reverse complement.
GACGAGATCGGCTGGACCGAAGATGTGAAGCGCTTCCTGCGCTACAACGCCAACAAGGCGATGAACAACCTTGGCTATGACGGGCTGTTCCCGGTAGAGGAGACCCGCGTTTCCGCTGCCATCCTCGCTGCGCTGAACCCGGGTGGCGACGAGAATCACGACTTCTTCAGTGGCTCTGGGTCCTCCTATGTCATCGGCAAGGCGGAGAGCACCACCGACGACGACTGGGACTTCTAGCTCCGCGCTCCAGCCCATAACACGAACGGCCGGCTCGCTAGGTGCAGCGAAACGGCCGTTTGGTGTTTTCAAGCGTGGAGAAACCTTGGAACTACCCCCAAAACTGTGAAAGAACTGGAGGTTTCCCGCCACCCGGCTTCTTATATTCGGGAAAAGGGGATAACATAGCACCAACCCTTCGTGTAGGGACCCTTTCTGGGCTGCAAGGAAGCTAATGCTCTCGCACTCAGGGGAGGGTTCTGAGAAGGCCAAAATTCTTTGGAGTGTCAGGGAAAAACCCTCGACACTGCGTAGTCAGGAGGAATCAATGACCGCGGTCGCGCCACGGGAACCACAGCAAGTTGCTCCCGAACGCCCACAACCGTCTGGCCATGGGCGCCGAGGCAGCTTTGCCTGGCATGCGCTGACGACCACCGACCACAAGCTGCTGGGCATCATGTACCTCATGATGGCCTTCACCTTCTTCCTGGTTGGTGGCCTCATGGCCCTGCTTATCCGTCTCGAGCTGTTCAATCCGGGCATGCAGTTCCTGTCCCCGGAGCAGTTCAACCAGCTGTTCACCATGCACGGCACCATCATGCTGCTGCTGTATGGCTCCCCGATGGTGTTCGGCTTCGCTAACTACATCGTTCCGCTCCAGATTGGTGCACCGGACGTGGCCTTCCCGCGTCTGAACGCCTTCGGCTTCTGGCTCACCACCGCCGGTGGTGTCCTGATGCTGACCGGCTTCCTCACCCCGGGCGGCGCGGCTGACTTCGGCTGGACCATGTACCAGCCACTGGCAGACGCTATTCACTCCCCGGGCCTGGGTTCTGACCTGTGGATCGTGGGTGTCGGCGTTGGTGGTGTCGGTACCATTCTTTCCGGTGTGAACATGATCACGACCATCCTGGTGCTGCGCGCTCCGGGTATGACCATGTTCCGCATGCCGATCTTCACCTGGAACATCTTCGTTACCTCCCTGCTGGTCCTGCTGATCTTCCCGCTGCTGGCTGCTGCCGCACTGGGTGTTCTCTACGACCGCAAGCTGGGCGGCCACATCTACGATCCGGGCAACGGTGGCGCCATCATGTGGCAGCACCTGTTCTGGTTCTTCGGCCACCCTGAGGTCTACGTCCTGGCTCTGCCGTTCTTCGGCATCGTCTCCGAGATCTTCCCGGTCTTCTCCCGCAAGCCGATGTTCGGCTACGTGGGCCTGGTCTTCGCAACCCTGTCCATCGCTGCTCTGTCCATGGCTGTGTGGGCACACCACATGTTCGTCACCGGCGCGGTTCTGCTTCCGTTCTTCGCCTTCATGACGTTCCTGATTGCAGTCCCGACCGGTATGAAGTTCTTCAACTGGCTCGGCACCATGTGGGGCGGTCGCCTGACCTTCGAAACCCCGATGATGTTCGCACTGGGCTTCTTCGCCACCTTCCTCTTCGGTGGTCTGACCGGCATCATGCTGGCTGGCCCGGCAATGGACTTCCACCTGTCTGATACCTACTTCGTGGTTGCGCACTTCCACTACACCCTGTTCGGCACGGTTGCCTTCGCATCCTTCGCTGGCCTGTACTTCTGGTTCCCGAAGATGACGGGCCGCATGCTGGACGAGCGTCTGGGCAAGCTGCACTTCTGGCTGACCATGATCGGCTTCCACACCACGTTCCTGATTCAGCACTGGGCTGGTAACTCCGGTATGCCGCGTCGTTACGCGGACTACCTGCCGACCGACGGCTTCACCGGCTACAACCAGGTCTCCACCATCGGTGCCCTGATCCTGGCCGTCTCCGTGCTGCCGTTCCTGTGGAACGTCTTCAAGTCCTACCGTTACGGCGAGGTCGTCACCGTCGATGACCCATGGGGCTACGGCAACTCCCTCGAGTGGGCAACCTCTTGCCCGCCGCCGCGCCACAACTTCACCTCCATGCCGCGGATCCGCTCCGAGCGCCCAGCGTTCGAGCTGCACTACCCGCACATGGTCAAGCGCATGCGCGACGAGGCTCACGTCGGCCGCCACTTCTAAGAAGTCGGCCACGGTGCCGGGGCCAGCAGCCAGCTGGCCCCGGCGCATACTCCAGCACTGAGGTGCTGTGAGCGCAAACCACACCCTTACTACGCAGGGTGTGGTTTTTCTTTTGCCGAAAAACGGGGGTAGCGGATCCTCCTTGCCGCAGCCACTGTGGTTCAATCGTGGGTGTGACTAGCGCAAATAACTCCACCCCAGTCGATAATCTCCAGCCCACGAGGCTCGCTTTCCCCGAAGAGCTGGAATCCATCCTGAATAACGGCTGCGAACCGGCCGTCATCACCGTCACGGGTGACGACAAGCCCGGCGTTACCGCCCGCTTCTTCCGCAGCCTCGCTGCCCACGACGTCCAGCTCATCGACGTCGAGCAATCCGTCTTCCGCGGCAATCTCGCCCTCGCTGCCCTCGTCGGCGTCGACGCTGATACGTTGGCCACCCTGAACAACGAGCTGCCCGCCGACCTGGAGGCCCTCGGCATGAGCGTGCAGATCCAGACGGACACGGAGGCCATGGCGACCAAGCCGATGCCCTCCCACGTCATGGTCGTGCTCGGGCGCCGAATCACCGCCGAGGACGTCCAGCGCATCGGACAAACACTGGCCGCCGAGGACGCGAATATCGATACGATTCGCGGGATCGCCGATTACCCGGTCACCGGGCTGGAGATTCACTTCACCGTCGCTAATCCCCGCCCGGGTGGCGGCGTGGAGCTGCGCAAGGCAGTCTCCGAGCTCACCGCCGAGCTGCACCTCGACATCGCAGTCGAGCGCGCCGGCCTGGCTCGCCGCAGCAAGCGCCTGATCTGCTTCGACGTGGACTCCACCCTCATCCAGCAGGAGGTCATTGAGATGCTGGCGGCCTACGCCGGCCGCGAGGACGAGGTCGCCGCTGTTACCGAGCGAGCCATGCGTGGTGAACTGGACTTCGCGGAATCCCTCCACGAGCGCGTCAAGGCCCTGGCTGGGCTCGATGCGTCTGTCGTGGAGAAGGTCGCCAACGACATTAAGCTCACCCCGGGTGCGCGCACCACGATTCGTACCCTCAAGCGCCTGGGATACAAGACTGGCGTGGTCTCTGGCGGCTTCATTCAGATCATCGAGCCGCTGGCCCGCGAGCTGGGCCTCGACTTCGCCCGAGCCAACACCTTGGAAATCCGCGAAGGCAAGCTCACGGGTCGCGTGATCGGCCCGGTCATCGACCGCCGCGCGAAGGCCGAGTCCCTCAAGGAGTTCGCCTGGTCGAATGGCATCAAGCTCAACCAGACCGTGGCAGTGGGCGACGGTGCGAACGATATCGACATGCTCTCCACCGCGGGTCTGGGCATCGCCTTCAACGCGAAGCCGGCCCTTCGCGAGGTGGCTGACGCATCCGTGAATTACCCATTCCTTGACCAAGTACTCTTCCTGCTCGGCATCTCCCGCTCCGAGATCGAGCACGAGGACATGGCTGACGGCACCTACCGCCGCCCGCCACTGCAGGACTAGTGCGCGAGTACAACGAGCCAGGGGAGTTGGAAGCAGACGAGCGGGAGCTGGTCCGGCGGGCGCATGCGATGCTCGTCCACCTTGCTGGGCACCCTGGTACCGAAGACCCACAAGACCCGAGCAGCGTGCAGGCTATGCCCATGGTCCTGCACCTGCCGAAGGTGGATGCGCCACTGCGCCACGATCTCCTGGCTGCGGCTGCCTCCGCCTGCGCCCGTGTCTGCCTCGACCCTCGAGCAGGTGAGGAAGACAGCGAGTGGGTCCAGGCATTAAAAAGCTGGTACGGCGCGAAGATTCGGAAACTCGCCCGCCGCGCCCGCGCCAGCAAGTGGGACGCGGTTCTTGGGCTGCCTGGGCACGAGGTGAATGTGCACGGTGCGATGGCCAAGGCGTTCCTACCCGGGCGCGTTGATGGCGTGGATCCGAGGATCAACAAGTTGCAGATTCAGGGTTCCGACTTGCCACCCGAACCTGGCCCGCTGCCCACACCCGAACCGGATCCATTGCACCCAGTCATTTTCGTGGACGCCGGGCTGGGCATGACGGTCGGCAAGGCCGCAGCCCAGGTCGGCCACGGGTCGATGCTTTATGCTGCCTTCCTCAGCCCGAAGCAGGCGGTTGCGTGGTTCGAGCTGGGCTGCCCTGTGCACGTGCGGGAAATCCCGGCCGAGGAGTTCGCCGCCAAGCGCGCGGCACTCGCGGAACGTCACGCCGCAGACGCCGCCGCTGCGAGCTCGCGGTGGATCACCGCGGTGGGCGGGCAGTGGCCGGTGGTGGAGGTTCGCGATGCAGGCCACACGGAGATCGCCGCGGGGAGCGCGACTGTTATTGCTGCCTCCTATGGCGGCCAGCAGCCTCCGCGTTAGCGCGAGCCTCCCGGGGGTGGGAGATCGCATTCCGAGACTGCGAGGGCTGCGGGGAGCGCTCGGGACGTGACCCGAGCGATGCCGCCTCTCGCTAGTCCTCGCTGGCCCGAAGCACGCGACGCAGGATCTTGCCGGTCGAGGACTTCGGGATCGCATCGATGAACTCGATGGCCCGCACCTTCTTATAGCTCGGCACCTGCTCGGCCACGTAGGCCATGATGTCCTCAGCCGTGGCCGTGGCGTTCTGCTGCAGCACGATGAAGCCCTTGGGGATCTCCAAGCCATCCTCACCCGCGACCCCGATCACCGCGGAGTCCGCGACCTCCGGGTGCGTGAGCAGTAGGGCCTCCAGCTCAGCGGGAGCGACCTGGTAGCCCTTGTACTTGATGACCTCTTTGAGGCGGTCCACGACATAAACATTGCCCTCGGGGTCCTGGACCGCGAGGTCGCCGGTGCGCAGCCAGCCACCGTCCACGAGGGTTTCTGTCGTCTCCCGGTCGCGGTTCAGGTAGCCGAGCATCACCTGGGGGCCACGCACCCACAGCTCGCCGACCTCCGAGTGCCCGTTGTTCGGCCGCGGAATCTCCTCTCCCGATTCGACGGCGACGAGCTTGTGCTCAGTGTTTGCCACTGGCAGCCCGATGGAGCCGCGGGGCACGCTCATGTCCAGGTTCAGGTGGGTGACCGGGGAGGACTCGGTCATCCCGAAGCCCTGGTAGACGTCCACCCCGAGGCGCTCCTGGACGGCCTCCGCGAGGCTGGTGTCCAACGCCGCAGCGCCCGAGAGCACGGCCCGCAGGCTGCTCAGATCGAATTCCTCGACCTGGGGGTGCTTCGCCAGCAGCACCGCGATGGGTGGGGCGATGAATGTGAAGGTCACGCCGAAACGCTCGTGAGAGGCGAGGAAGCTGCCCAGCTCGAAACGCGGCTGGGTCACCAGCGTGGCGCGCTGCTTGAGCGCGAGGTTCAGCAGCGCGGTGAGCCCGTAGATGTGGAAGAAGGGCAGCACCCCGAAGACGACGTCCTCCCGGGTCACGAGGTCCTGATCCGCAGCCTGGCAGACGTTGGCGACCAGGTTGCGGTGGCTGAGGCGAACCCCCTTCGGATCCTGGGTGGTTCCGGAGGAGTACGGCAGGACGGCGAGGTGGGTCGCAGGGTCAAAACTGATGTCCTCCGGCGCGTGGCGCCGCTCGGCCAGCATCTGCTGCATTCCCGAATTGCGGTCGAGGTGGTGGACCTGTTCCTCGCTGAGTCCGGCGGCTTGAGCTGCCTGGGCGGCGTGATCGCCCATCGCGGCCAGCGTGATGAGCATGCGCGCGCCGGAGTCTTGCAGCTGCCGGGTGATGGCGGCCTCGTCCGCCAGGAGGGAGACCGGGGTGAGGGTCGCGCCCAGGCGCCAGACGGCGTGGGCGTAGACGACGAAAGCCAGGGAGTTGGGGCAGTGCAGTGCGACCACATCGCTGCTGCGGATACCGAGGTGGGAAAGCCCACCGGCAACGCAGTTGATGTAGCTGCGCAGCTGCTGATAGGTGGTTTCCGTGCCATCGGCGATGTCGATGATCGCAACCTTGTCCTCGTCTGCCGGATCCAGCTGGCCGAAGGTGAATTCGTAGATTCCAACGTCGGGGATCTGGATGGTCTCCCACGTGCTCTGAACTGGCATGGCTGGTCCTTCCTAAGCGCCATCGGATGATCGCGCACTGTACGAGGCAAATATTTTTGCGGGCCCACCTAAAGCGGGAACCGCAGTTGGCACCATGATAAACGTCACACCACGGGCTTTAGGCCGATTTCATCGAGCCCACGGCGCGCTATTTCCCGGGCTGCGCATTCAGCCTGCGCAGCGCCCCGCGCGCCACATCCAGATCCGAGGTCTCCCAGAACCGTGGCATGCTGGCGCGGATGAAGGAGCCGTAGCGCGCGGTGGCCAGTCGGGAGTCCAGCACGGCGACGACGCCGCGGTCGTCCACGCTGCGCAGCAGCCGTCCCGCCCCCTGCGCCATCAGCAGCGCGGCGTGGGTCGCAGCGACTTCCATGAAGCCACTGCGGCCAGCTTTATCTGCGGCCTCCTTGCGGGCCTGCTTCAGCGGGTCATCCGGGCGGGGGAAGGGGATGCGGTCGATGAGCACCAGTTGCAGCGCGGAGCCGGGCACGTCCACGCCCTGCCACAGACCCAGGGTGCCGAAGAGGCACGCGGACTCGTCCTTCCGGAACTTCTCTACGAGGCTGGACATCGAATCCTCACCCTGAAGGAGGATCTCGTAGGGAACCACGCTGCGTAGCTGATCCGCCATTTCCTCGGCCGCCCGGCGGGAGGAGAACAGGCCGAGGGTGCGGCCACCGGCGGCGTTGATGAGCTGGGCGGCGTGATCGATGAAGCCACTGGATGGGCCACTGCGCCCAGGCGCGGCGAGGTCGCGGGCGACGTAGAGGATGCCGTGGGTCCGGGCGTCGAAGGGGGTGCCCACGTCGAGGGTCTTCGTGTCCTTCGCCGCACCCCATTGGGCGAGCATGGCGGTGAATTTCCCGCCCAGCGCGAGGGTCGCGGACGTCAGAATCACCGTGGATTGGGCGAAGAGCCGCTGCCGCAACAGGTCGGCGACGGACAACGGTGCGACGCGGACGACCTTACGGTTGCCTTCGGCAGAGAGCCAGACGACGTCCTCCCCGAGCAGGTCCTCCTGATCCGCGGCGGCATCCGCGGTGGAGGCCTCGAGGACGCGCACGCACGTATCGTTCAGCTCTTCGGTGGCCACGAGCAGGGCCTGGCGCTCGGCGGCCTTCGCCGGGTCGTTAGCGAACTCGCCGGCGGGTACCGAGTTGATCTGTCGGTTGGTTTTCCACGCCGCGTCCTTGAGCACGCCGAGGGGAACCTCTAGACCGTTGGGGACCCCGGTCCACCGGCCGACGATCCGATCACCGTCGGTGGCGATCGCGCCGTCGAGAGCGGTGACCCACTCGTCGAGCGCCTCGGTCAGCGCATCGCCGGTGCCGTCGGGGCCGATCTTGCCGGTGCGTTTGGCGAGGATCGCGATATTGGTGGGGGAGAGCTCCGCGGTGGCTGTGGAGGTGATGCGGGACTCGAGCTCGTGGGCCTCGTCGATGACCACGCAGTCGTGCTCCGGCAGGACCGGTACGTCGGAGAGGGCGTCGATGGCCAGGAGCGCGTGGTTGGTGACGACGATGTCCGCCTCCGCCGCTTCCGCCCGGGCCCGTTCCGCGAAGCACTGGTCGCCGAAGGGGCAGCGGCTCGCGCCGACGCACTCCCGGGAGCTGACGGAGACCTGCCGCCAGGCGGTGTCGGACACGCCGCGGTCGAGGTTATCGCGGTCGCCGTCCTCGGTCTCCTGGGCCCACTCGTGCAGGCGGGCCACCTGGGCTCCCGTCTTCGAGATCTGGGAGGGGTCGAGCAGTGCGTCCTCTTCTGCCTCGGGGATTGCTTCGTCGCCAATGCCGTTGATCTTGTTGAGGCAGAGGTAGTTATTGCGCCCTTTGAGGATCGCGGAGGTCAATGGGCGGGGGAGGTGCTCTTCCAGGGCGTCGGCGAGGCGGGGGAGGTCGCGTTCCACCAGCTGTCGCTGCAGGGCGATGGTTGCGGTGGAGACGATGACGGGGACGTTCGTCTGGGTGGCGTGCCGCGCCGCGGGGACCAAGTAGGCCAGGGACTTACCCGTTCCCGTGCCCGCCTGGACAGCCAGGTGCGTGGATTGTTCCATGGCCTCGGTGACGGCATCGGCCATTTTTTGCTGGCCGGGGCGCGGCGCACCGCCAATGCTGGCGACGGCTGTGGCGAGGAGGTCTTGGGTGGAACTCACGGGAGCACTTCTTCTACGAGTAACGGGAAAGGTACTGGTGACCGGTCGGGGAGCTGGCCGGTTTCTGCCCCAGTTAGCCCTGGGTGTGGGGCACGTGGCGGACGCTGATCACCGGCTCGTCGCGGGATAGGGCCAGGCCCTCCCACGGCAGGGAGACCAGCCGGTCGGCCAGCAGTTGGCGGGAATCCTCGAGGGTGGGCAGGCCATCCACTGGCTCACCGTCGCGGATGAGCGGGACGGAGAGTTCGATGGCATCCAGGATGCCGGTATCCGGGCGGGCCTCGCCGAAGGGGAAGGTGATTTCCTCGACGGCGGTGCCGGTGTCCCGGCAGGTTCGGATTGCAGCCTTCGCTCCGCCCTGCGAGTTCTTGCCGCGGGAGCGCTTCGCCACCGGGGCGCCCTCGACCTCGACGAGCTTGTAGACCAGCCCTGCGGTCGGCGCGCCGGAGCCGGTGACCACCGAAGTTCCCACGCCGAAGCCGTCCACCGGCTCGCTGCGCAGCGCGGCGATGGAGAATTCATCCATATCGCTGGAGACGATGATCTTCGTGTTGTGCGCGCCCAGGGAATCCAGCTGGTCGCGGACTTGCTGGGCGAGCACACCAAGGTCGCCGGAGTCGATGCGCACCCCGCCGAGCTCAGGGCCGGCCACGCGGATGGCGGTTTCCACGCCTTCGGCGATGTCATAGGTGTCCACCAGCAGGGTGGTCCCCACGCCGTGGGCGGCGATCTGCGCCCGGAAAGCGGCTTCCTCATCGGTCGTGCCGTCCGGGTGGGTGTGCAGTAGCGTCCAGGCATGTGCGGCGGTGCCGGAGGCCGGGATGTTGTAGCGGAAGGCTGCCTCGAGGTTGGAGGTGGCGTCGAAGCCAGCGAGGTAGGCGGCGCGGGCGCTGGACACCGCGGCGTACTCGTGCGTGCGACGGCTGCCCATCTCGATGATGGGGCGACCGTTGGCGGCGGTGACCATGCGGGCGGCCGCGGAGGCCACGGCGGAGTCCGCGTTGAGGATGGAGAGGATCACCGTCTCCAGGATGACGCACTCGGCGAAGGTGCCTCGCACGGTGAGGATCGGGGAGTGCGGAAAGTAGACCTCGCCCTCCAAGTAACCGTCCACCTGCCCGCGGAAGCGGTAGTTGCGCAGGTACTCCAGCGTCTCGGGCTGCAGGAAGTCCAGGTTTTCCAGCTGGGCCTCTGTGAAGACGAAGTCCCGGATCGCGCGGAGGACGCGCTCGGTGCCGGCGACGACCCCATAGCGGCGTTCGTTGGGCAGGCGGCGGGTGAAGACCTCGAAGGCGCACTGCTTCTCGGCGGTGCCGTCCTGTAGCGCGGCTTCCAGCATGGTCAGCTCGTACTTATCGGTGAGCAGAGCGGAGGAGCGCGGTGCGGAGAGGTACGGGTCGAGGTGGCCGATCGAGCCGTAGGCGGCGTCCTGTTGTGGGTTCTGGGCTGTGGAAGACAAGTGGATCCCTACGCGTTTTCTTCTTCAGGTGGTGCCGTAGCCGTCGAGTGGCCCCGGCGAATACTCACACTCTAGCGAGCGGTGCGGACAGGCAAAGAAATATTCCGTCACGATGCCTTCGCCGCCCCGGCGTGGCGACGGTATCCTTGGGGGCATGACTTCCCCAGCTGCACCAAGCGCAACCCCAGTTGCGGAGAAACGACCCGAGACCCTCGCGGATGCCGATCTGCCGTGGCAGTGCATCTGCTGGGACGATCCCGTCAACCTCATGAGCTACGTGACCTACGTCTTCGAAACCGTGCTCGGTTACTCCCGCAAGAAGGCCACCGAGTTGATGATGCGGGTCCACACCGAGGGTAAGGCCGTGGTCTCGTCCGGCGAGCGCGATAAGGTCGAGGGAGATGTCAAGAAGCTCCACACAGCGGGCCTGTGGGCCACGATGGAGCAGGTGGCAGGCTAGTAAGCATCCCGCGAGGCGAGGAGGACTCCCCACAGATGGAACCGTGGAAGAAGAAGACCGGCACGCTGCGTGGCACGCGCTTTGTCACCCAGCTCAACCCCCTGGAACGGGAGACCTTGGGTAATTGCGCCGCCACCGTCGCCGACGCCCTGATGGAGCGGGTGCGCACCGCGCCAAAGGATGAGCTAGCGGAGCTGACCGGCATGGCCAGCGGTCATTCGGAGCCACCGAGCAGCCCGGCGCTTGCACGAATTCTGCCGGACTTCTTCGCAGACGGTGCCGAGGAGGTCGAGGGGGATGCCGCGCTGACCCGGCAGCTCAACGAGACCGACATCATCAAGAGTAAGTTGATGAACCTCGCGCTCATTGCCGAACACATTGGCCCGGATGGCTCGGTGAACATCACCCTGAGCCAGGAGGAAGTCCAGCCGTGGCTCTCAGCCATCAACGACGTGCGGAACTACTATCACGAGCTCTGCCAGCCCGCGCTGCACGGACTGGAGGGGCCGGATCGGGTTGACGCGGCCAAGGAGTTGACCTCGTGGCTGGCATTCCACCAGGACAGCCTGCTGCGCGCGATGATGGGGGAGCCGCCCGCAGAGATGATGGACAACCCGGACGGCGACGATCCGCAGAACCCGGACGAGGGTCGCGGTGAAGGGCCGGAGGGGCAACACGGCCCGGGCAACCGACCGACGGGCGAGTTTTAGGATGTCCGCCGAATTGTTCGGCGCCCAGCCGGGGCCCAGCAACTCGCTTATCGACGTCCGTGGCCTCGGCGTGGGGCACGCGATCAGTGAGGGTGGGGCTGGAGACTCCGGGGCCACGATCATCGCCGCGCCCGCCGGGGCAGTCGCCTCGGTCGATGTGCGTGGTGGCGGGCCCGGCACCCGCGAGACGGATCTGTTGGAGCCACACAATACGGTCGAGCAGGTTCACGCCATCGCATTGTGCGGTGGCTCTGCCTATGGCCTCGCAGCCGCCGACGGCGCGATGGCCGCCCTGGAGGCGGCGGGCATCGGCTTCCCCGTGCTGGGGGAGGACGCACCCGAGAAGATCGTGCCGATCGTGCCGGGTGCGGTGATCTTCGACCTGCTGCTGGGCCGCTGGGAGTCCCGCCCCAGCCCGGAGACCGGCGCGGCGGCCGCCGAGGCCGCGTTGCGCAGTGCACCAATCGCCCGCGACGGGGAACCACCACGCGGGCAGGGCGAGAATGATGCAGCTCTCGCCCCCGCTACCGCATCGGGCAACCTCGGTGCGGGGTTGGGCGCCTCCGCCGGCGCCCTGAAGGGCGGATTCGGGCAGGCCAGCGCGGTGCTCCCGGAGCTGCCGGGCGAGCTGGCGGCACTCAGCGGGGCGACGGTGGCCGCGGGTATCGTCGTCAACCCGCAGGGCGCGGTCTTTAACCCCGCCTCCGGGCGGCTGTGGGGTTTCGACTCGGAGCTGGCCGGTGAGTTCGGCGCGGCGTCGACCACGCCGGTCTCCGACGAGGCCGCGGCGCACTTGCGCGGAATGAACCTCGCGGGCACCAAGTTCCCCGCACCGGGCGACGGGCAGCCCGGTAGCGACAGCCCACAGCTGAACACCACCATTGGCGTGGTCGCAACGGACGCCCCGCTCACCAAGGCGCAGGCCAAGCGCCTGGCACTCTCCGCCCACGACGGCCTGGCGCGCGCGATCCGCCCGGCCCACATGCCCATGGACGGGGATACCCTCTTCGGGCTGGCCACCGGCACCCGGAGTGGCAGCGTGGACGCCGTCGGCATGTCGGTGCTCGCCGCCACGGCCGCCAACTGCGTGGAACGGGCCATCGTGCACGCCGTGCTGGCGGCAGAGCCCGCCTACGAGCATCCCTCCTGGCGCAGTATCGTGGGCTGTTAAAGAGCCCCACGGCGTTACCCCGTCACCGCGCCGGGATCGTACCCACCGCTAAAGTTCAGGAGCCTGAACATGCAGAACCTCGCTTTCGCCCTGCGGCTCGTGGGAGTGGCCTGGATTGTCCAGGTCATCAACATGATGCTGGGCTACGGGCTTAACGCCTTCGGCATCCGGCCCGGCGACCCTTACGGCCTCCTGGGCGTGTTCGCCGCGCCTTTTCTGCACGGGGGCTGGGATCACCTCATCGCCAACTCCATGACTGCGGTTGTGCTGATCACGATGATCTGCTGGTCAGGCAGACGCGTCTTTTGGCGCAGCTCCCTGATCATCCTGCTCGCCAGCGGGGTGGGGACCTGGCTCATTGGTGGTGCGGGCACCGTTCACGTGGGCGCCTCCGGCATGATCTACGGTTGGGTCGCTTTTCTCATCACCCGGGGGCTCTTCACCAAGAAGCTCAGCCAGCTGGCCGGTGGGGTCGTGGTGCTGTTGCTCTACGGCTCCCTGTGGACCGGGATTCTACCCACCGACCAGGCTATTAGCTGGCAGGGCCACCTCTGCGGGGCGCTGGCCGGCATCCTCGCCGCCTGGCTGATGCCGAAGATGCCCACCGCCACACGTGCAGTGCGCACCGCAGGCCGTGCCTCCCTCGGCATGTAGCCACGGCCGACCAACCCCAGGACGCGGCCGGCGCACGGTTGCTTGGGGGCCGTGAGCGACGTCATTAAACTAAAACAGCGAGAACGACGAAGGAAGGACCGAGTAAGCACATGGCGGAGCAGGCGGACGGCGGCAGCGCGGCAGGCAGTACCCCGGAACAGGAATCCCACAACAACGCGCCCATCGGGATCTTCGACTCCGGGGTCGGCGGGCTCACCGTGGCGCGCACGATCGTGGACCTTCTGCCGCATGAATCCATCATCTACATCGGGGACACCGCGAACTCGCCTTATGGGGATAAGACGATCGCGCAGGTCCGCGAGTACGCCCGCATGGTCGCCGACGAGCTGGTTGCCCGCGGGGTGAAGATGATCGTCATCGCCTGCAACACCGCCTCCGCCGCCTTCATGCGCGACGCCCGCGAGCGCTACCCGATCCCGGTCGTCGAGGTCATCCTCCCCGCGGTTCGTCGCGCCGTATCCGCAACCCGGAACAACCGCATCGGCCTGATCGGGACGCAGGCGACGGTCACCTCCGGGGCCTATCAGGACCTCTTCGCTGCTAGTCCGGACGTCACCGCCGTTGCCCAGGCATGTCCGCAGTTCGTGCCCTTCGTGGAGCGGGGGATCACCTCGGGCCGCCAGATCCACGCGTTGGCGGAGGGGTACCTCGAGCCGCTGAAGGAGGCCGGGGTGGACACCGTGGTGCTGGGGTGCACGCACTACCCGCTGCTCACCGGGGTGGTCCAGTTCGTCATGGGGGAGGACGTCACGCTGGTGAACTCCGCGGAGGAGACCGCGAAGATGGTCTACCGCACGCTGGCGGAAAGCGGACAGCTGGCGGATAACGACCCGGAGCGCCAGGCCACCTTGTCCTTCGAATCCACCGGGGACCCGCACCGCTTCGCGCAACTCGCACAGCGCTTCTTGGGGCCGAAGATCACGAGTGTGTCGCAGATCCCCGGAGCTGCTGCGCTAGTCCCTGCGCTAACCCCTGCGCTAACCCTTGGGGCGCGACGGAATCGCTCCGGAGTTGGTCCTGGACAGCCCGGAAACCGCCCCGCTGAAGGAAACCTGATCTAAAGCTTGCCCAAATATCGAAAAACGCCGGGCATCGTGAAACAATATCCACTTATGGAGATGCTTGTGTTGGGTTGTTCCGGAAGCGTGCCCGGCCCCTCGGCCGCGGCCTCGGGGTATTTCCTGCGCAGTGCAGCGGGTGAGGGCGTGGTCGTGGACCTGGGCTCGGGGGTGCTCAAGCAGATGCAGCGCTATGAGGGGATCGATCCCTCCGACTGCCACGTCGTCCTCTCCCACATGCACGCCGACCACTGCTCGGACGTCCCGAGCCTGCTGGTGTGGCGCCGCTACCACCCCTTTGCGCCGGCGAGTACCCGCCACAAGCTGATCGGGCCGAGTATTGCCGCCAAGCACATCGGGCAAGCAAGCGCCGACTCCCCGGAGGCGCCGGACGACCTCACCGACACCTTCGAGGTCCTTGACCACGTTGTCGGGCCGGAGAGCGATTTCGATGCCGAGACCTGGCCGCATCACACAATCGGTGACCTGCGGATCTATGCGGTGGACGCCATTCACCCCACCGAGGCCTACATTATCCGCTTCGAGGACTCCTCCGGCTTCTCCGTGGTCTACAGCGGGGACACCGCGCCAACCCCGGCCCTGGCGCGCATCGCCGCGGGGGCGGACGTCCTCGTCTGCGAGGCGACCTGGTGCGATGGGGGAGCGACCATGCCGGAGGGCATGCACCTCTCCGGCGCGGAGGCTGGCGAGGCCGCCCAGGCAGCGGGCGTGGGTCGGCTCGTTTTGACCCACATTCCGCCATGGGGGGATAAGGCCGCCACCGTCGCAGCAGCCGCCCGCCACTACACGGGCCCCATCGAGGTTGCCCGGCCGGGTCTGCGCATCAGCGAGCAGCACTAAGCGCCCGCTACACTGGCTGGCATGTCTAATACGCCAGAACAAAGCACCCATACCCGCGCCGATGGACGCAGCGTCGACCAGCTGCGCGACATCCGAATCACCCGCCGGTTCACCACCAACCCGGCAGGCAGCGTGCTCGTCGAATTCGGGAACACCCGGGTGATGTGCACCGCCAGCGTGGAGTTCGGCGTGCCACGCTTCAAGCGGGACTCCGGCGAGGGCTGGCTGACCGCGGAATACGCGATGCTGCCCTCTGCTACCCACGAGCGCATGCCGCGCGAGTCCATGCGGGGCAAGGTCAAGGGCCGCACCCACGAGATTTCCCGCCTGGTTGGCCGCGCCTTGCGCGCCGCCGTGGATCTGACCGAGCTGGGGGAGAACACCATCGCCATCGACTGCGATGTCCTGCAGGCCGACGGTGGCACCCGCACCGCCGCGATCACCGGTGCCTACGTCGCCCTCGCTGATGCCCTGGCCTACCTGCAGGAGCAGGGTGTCGTGCCGGGCAAGCCGCTGCGCGCCCCCGTCGCCGCCGTCTCCGTGGGCATCATCGATGGCGTGGCCTGCCTCGACCTGCCCTATGAGGAGGACTCGCGGGCGGACGTGGACATGAACGTCGTGATGACCAAGGCCGGCCGCTTCGTGGAGATCCAGGGCACCGGCGAGGCTGCGGAGTTCGACCGCGCGGAGCTCAACACGATGCTGGACCTGGCAGAAGGTGGTCTGCACCAGCTGATCGAGCTGCAAGAGCGCGCGCTGAACACCGACCCGGCTTCGGGCCCGGTCACGCTTTAGAAAACCCCACGGACCACGCGGAAGGAGGACGCAATGCAGGTGCTGGTGGCGTCCAGAAATAAGAAGAAGCTCGCGGAGCTGCAGCGGGTGCTCGCGGCGGCGAACGTCGAGGGCATCGAGCTGCTCAGCCTCGCGGACGTGCCGGAGTATCCGGAGACCCCGGAGACTGGCGCGACGTTTGAGGCCAACGCCCGGATGAAGGCCCTCGACGGGGTGCGGAATGCTGGCCTGCCCACCGTTGCGGATGATTCCGGCCTCGCTGTCGACGCACTCAACGGCATGCCCGGGGTGCTGTCTGCCCGCTGGTGCGGTGCCCACGGGGAGGACGCCGAGAACAACCGGCTGCTGCTAGCCCAGCTCTCCGATGTTCCCGACGACCGACGTGGCGCCCGATTCGTTTCCTCCTGCGTGCTCGCTGTTCCCGCCGAAATTGCCGACGCCGCCGGCCTGGCGGGCGAGGTGGCAGTCACCGGCGAGTGGGAGGGCCGGATTCTGCGTGCTGAGCAGGGCACCAACGGCTTCGGCTACGACCCGCTCTTCGAACCTGCGGAAGCGCCGGGCCAGTCCTCGGCTGAGCTCACCCCGGAGCGTAAGGACGAGCTCTCCCACCGCGGCAAGGCGCTGCAGCAGCTGGTCCCGGCGCTGCGTGTGCTGGCTCAGTCCGCGCAGTAGACCAGCCAGGTCCCGCCCGAGCGAAAACGCCACCGGGGCACCCAGCGCGCAATAAGTTCGAACGCAAGAAAGGAAGTGCACCGTGACCCCTCCATCCACCCCGAGCACGATCGTCGCCAACGCTGCGGCGGATCTGAGCTGGCAGGAGGACCTCTATAAGTACCTCCACGCCCACCCAGAGCTCTCTGGGGCGGAGGAGCAGACAGCCCAGCGCATCGAGGAGGAGCTGCGGCGCTTCCCCGACTGGGCGGTCACGACCGGCATCGGCGGCTACGGCATCACCGCAGTGCTGCGCAACGGCGACGGCCCGACGGTGCTGATGCGCGCGGACTTCGATGGCCTGCCCGTCGCCGAAGCCACCGAGGTGGACTACGCCTCGAAGCATTCCCAGCTCAACGCGGAGGGCCAGCGAGTGCCGACGATGCACGCCTGCGGCCACGACCACCACACCAGCTCGCTGCTGGGTGCCATGGCGATCCTGGATGCGACGCGGCAGGACTGGTCCGGCACCGTCATCGCGCTCTTTCAGCCCGCGGAGGAGGCCGCGGTGGGTGCGCACCGCATGGTCTCCGATGGGCTGGACCAGATCATTCCGCGCCCGGATGTGTGCCTGGCTCAGCACGTCGTCGCGGGGCCTGCGGGCGAGATCTACACCGCGCCGGGCCCGGTGATGACCTCCTCGACCACCATCGAGATCACCCTGTACGGGCGCGGCGCGCACGCCTCTATGCCGCACCGTTCGGTCGACCCGGTGGTGCTGGCCGCATCCACCGTGATGCGCCTGCAGACGATCGTGTCCCGGGAGGTTCCGCCAGGCCAGTTCGCCGTGGTCACGGTCGCGTCCGTGGAGGCGGGTAAGGCCAATAACGTGATCCCGGACTCGGCGAAGATCTCTCTGAGCTGCCGCTTCTACGACGAGGATCTGCGCAAGCGCGTGGTGGCCGCGATCAAGCGGATCGTGCGCGCCGAGGCTCAGGCAGCGGGCGCGGATCGGGAGCCGAGTTTTAAGTTCGTCGGCATGCTGGGGGCGACCGACAATGCGGCCGAGGCCTTCGAGACCGTGCGGCCCGCCTTCGACGAGCGCTTCAGCAAGAACAGCCTGGACATGGAGCCGTGGACGGCCTCCGAGGATTTCTCGGTGATCCCGAAGCACTTCGGGGTGCCTTATCTGCTGTGGACCGTGGGCATTACGCCGCGGCGCCAGTGGCAGCGGGCCGAGGAAGCGGGCCGGCTAGATATCGATATTCCGACGAACCACAACCCGGGCTTCCTGCCTGATCTGGGGACGCTGCCGGTGGCCACGGAGGCCGCGGCGGTCGCGATTCTGGCCTGCCTGCAGCGCAGTTGGCCGGATACCTCCAGCCCGGAGGAGCTGAGGCAGCAGCCGACGGAAAAAGAAATCGCCGCGGCGCAGATCGAAACTGCACCGGGCGATTAATCCAGGCGGGGGGGGGATTGCCCCCCGGGCTTAGCTCAGCGCGAAGGCTTCCTTCACCTCGACGCGACGCTTGTGCTCGACGAAGAAGCTCAGCAGCGGGACCACGCCGGCGAGGATGGTGGTCAGCCACTTGCTGGGCTCCCAGCGCGCCTTTGTGCCCAGGTCCAGGCAGGTGATGCAGTAGAGCATGAAGAAAATGCCGTGAGCTGGGCCGATATAGGAGAACCAGGCCGGGGTGTTATCGCTGCCCAGGATCAGGTACTTGAAGATCATCTCAACGACCAGCACGAGCAGCCAGATACCGGTGGCGATCGCCATGACCGAGTACCACTTCAGGGCCTTAGCGACCCGTTGCTGGCGTGCCGGGTGGATCTTGGCGCCCGCTGGCTGGGGCGAGGCTGGCTGCGTCATCTCTTGTTCTCCCTCTACGGTTGGGTGGATTATCGGGAATCGGGCGTGCGGGCGCTAGCCCTCGTTGGCCTGGAGCTTCCTTCGTTCTTCCTGGGCTGGTAGCGGTGCCGAGCGGGCATCCCGCCTGCGGTGATCCTCGAAGACCTCCGCGGCCTCGGGTCGTTGCGTTGTGGTGGGGGCTAGGAAGTCCTCCGGGACCTCGGTGAGCTGGTCTTCCGCGTATTTTTCGACGGCGGCCTCGTCGTCACCGAGCAGGCGCTCCCGCTCGTATTCGATGTACTTGCGGTAAGTGACGATAAGGAAGATGCCGAAGATCGGCCACTGGAGCGCATAGCCCAGGTTCTGGAAGGAGCCGCTGGTGGATTGCCAGCGTTCATATTGCCACCACGCGAGCAGCAGCGTGGCGATGACGCCGAGTGCGAGAAAGATGATCTGCACAATGCGCACGCGCAGGGGAAAGGGCTCTTTCGGGGCCTGGTGTTCGCGCGATTCCTTCACAGCTCCCGAGTCTACCCACCACGGGGGTGAATCCAAATGACCGCCGGATGGGGAAATCCGGCGGTCACGAGGGGAAATACGAAGGGGAAATTATGGTGCCCCAACGTGGAGGAAACTGTAACCGCGTTCACGGCGCTGAAATCGTTGATTTCTCAGGGATGTAGCGAAGGGTACGATGTTGAAGATTTGGGTCCATCCACGCCGCGGACCGATGTTCGGGGCCCAGTCGTGACGCCGATTGGGACGGCTGTAACCCCTGTCACCCCGGAGATGATCGAGAGTATGGTTTCGGCATATGAATCGGGAGCCCCGTTGATTTCGATTGCTCGCGAGCACCGGCTAGGTAAGGAGAAGGTAAGGGATCTCTTGAAGGATGCTGGTGTTCGGATCCGTCGACAGGGTCTAGACGATGAGCAGGTGGCTAATGCTGTTCGAAGGTATAGGGAGGGTTTCACCACTCGTGAGATTGCCCGCGAGTTAGGCGTGGGGCACTCAATGGTATGGCGGGGACTCAAGGAGGCTGGAGTAAAACTGCGTTCTCAATTTCAACGCCCAAGATCGAAGTGACCTAAAGCGAGCGAGTGTAAGCAAAACCTCTGGCCTGACGCATCGCACAACTGCACAAAATACTGCACTTCTACGCCTGAGAAGTATCGGACGTCGCCGCACTTGAGCGCAGGCGTCCAAATGCTTGAAATCTCACCGAAACCGCGTGATTCTGGTCCCCATTCTGGTCGCCCTCGGGCCCGAGATGGTGCCTACGCATTAACCTGCTCGCCAGCGACGCTCGGAGAAGAGTTGTCGTTGAGCGACGA
The DNA here is from genome assembly GCF_030212265.1 of Corynebacterium sp. UMB9976. Classification (NCBI taxonomy): domain Bacteria; kingdom Bacillati; phylum Actinomycetota; class Actinomycetes; order Mycobacteriales; family Corynebacteriaceae; genus Corynebacterium; species Corynebacterium sp. UMB9976. The sequence goes on along the minus strand of NZ_JASODY010000011.1, from coordinate 46,915 downwards.
TCTCACGTGCAGCAAACGCAGGCAGCTCTAGCTGCTCCACGTCAACATTCTCGATCCAAGCTGTGCATTGCGCAGGAGAGAGTGAGGGATCCAGTACAAACTCCGCAATCGCGCGAGTAGTAGCCCTTGACAACCCAACCGAAATGAAGGACATGTCGGTTGGCCGTGGCACTCCCAGTTCAAGCATCATCTCGATATCGACGGCATCCGCATCGATCTGTCGACCAAGTTCTCCCGCCGCTTGCGCCACGACGTCGGCGTAGCAGGAAAGGTACCTTGGCGCCTCAAAACGCGCGATGTCCTCTACGTCCGCCATCACCTTACGAATCAGGCCCGGATAGGAGACTTCTAGGCCTTGATCGCGTCGCCACCTCGCGCGGTTGTCGATAATGACACTAAGAGGCACACCTCTCATCCAGTGAACGATGAGGCGCGCAAGCGACAAGCGACGAGACTCAGGCTCGAACGACCCACCCAGGTGCTCAGCTACATAGTCCAGCGCGGTCTTGTACTCATCGAAAGCATCATCGCTAGTTGGAGGAACGAGAGCAAGTTCCTCGGGGTGACCGTTTGCCAATACGGCGTCCAAGAGGCGCTGCATCGACATCGGACTGATGCCTGCATGTTTCTTCACGAGGTCTGGGCGAAGCCGCAGCGTTGGCGTCACGCGCTCAAGTGCCTCAGCGATCCGGTCGGTCTCCTCCGCCCTCAAGGAGACACCATGAAGCCCAACCAGATTTCCGTCAGATATGAAGCGCCCAACAAGCCAGTTGAAGGCTGATTCGAGTTCCGGAGGCGTCTCGCGATCAGCCTTGTGCGCGCCACGGTCGATGTACTCGATTACGCTAGCTACGTTGGACAGCGTCGTAGTCGCCGCGGGCACGATCGATGACCGCTCTCGCCTCCCGGGCTTCTCAGGCCAGGCCTTCGCATCTGATGTATCAACGCAGAATATGTTCCCCTGGAACTCAGTGCCCCATCTACCAGCTCTTCCGGCCAGGTTCCAAAAGTCTGGCATGGGCATATGCATCCTGGGCCCCTTGCGCGGAGCGCGTAGGAAGAGGTTTCGGCACGGCAGGTTCACTCCCTCAAGAAGGGTGGAAGTGCATACGAGGTATCTGATTTCTCCTCGCTTGAATAACTCCTCAACCTTCGCCTTGAGCACGAGAGGCATGTCACCGTAGTGGAAGGCGACACCCCGCCTGGCGAACTCGGCGAGTTGAAACCTCTCGTGCACGACGCCTTTGGAAAAGTCGACCAACTCCTGGACAGCATCCGACTCTATCGCGAGGTCTTCGCCTAGAGCATCGAATATGGTTCTCGCAAACTTCTCCGCTTCAGCCGGTCCGTTCGCAAAGACAAGGTTCCCTGTGGAGTCGCCCCCAATCGCGGCAGCGATGAGAGGAACTTTCTGCCCAACACCATCTGGAGCGAGGGGTAGTTCTATCTGACCAACCTCCCGTTCCTTACCTTCGTACACGAGTGAGAGCGCATAGCGGCGCGGCTTCCGACGGACCTGGTTGATGAAGACGAGGTTCTGATTCACCGTCACGGTCTCGCCGACGAGTGCGGCTTTGCGATCCTGCGAAGATGCTGGATCCAGGAGTATGTCGGGGTTGGCTGACAAAGGACTCGCAAACACTAACCGAACAGTTGGGTCCCGGCGAAGGGCTTCGTCTAGCACCTGCGTTAGCAGTATCCCGCGAGTGCCATCAGCGATCTTTTGCGCTTCGTCTACAAAGATCACCGATGGTGAAAACTGCGGCAACCGCTGATGCAGCAGGTGAAGACGCTCTTGCGTGAGAACGAACACCTGTCGTTCGAAGCCAGTAATTTCAGGGTCCCACGGGAGGGTGTGAACCCCGACGCTGTCATCCAGTTTGGATCGAAAGACCTCGCTAACCTCCTCCACGAGGGCTCTGGTAGGCGCTATGTACACAAGTCGTGCAGGCGTCGATCCTCGCAGTTCGGAGAACATCCACTCGCGGATGATGTACGACTTACCTGCGGATGTCGGCGCAGATACACTCACCCAGTCATTGGCAGAAGCGAGCTCCCAGAACGCTTTTTGAAAAGGGTTGACGTCGATAACGTCGCCTCTCGGCAGCGTTACCGTTAGCTCGGCGCGACGGCCTAGCGCGTCAAGGACAAGTGTCGATGAGTTTGCTTCGATCGACGCGATGATGCTCTCGTCACGGTCTCGTGCCAAATCGATTGCTGGCTGATTCCCCACACGATCTAGGAGAAGAATGGCGGCGGCTCGCTGCTCATCGCTGCTGTGGCGCGACCTCAGGCATCCTTGCGCAACACGCAGCACGGCATCCTGAGCAACCTCATTCGCCTCTGGCGTTAGCGCACTCGCACACACCAAAAGAAAAGCCCAGTCCGGCTCGCGCGTGGGAGACGCGGATTCGTCCAGAAAAGGCACATCCGCCTGTACCGAACTGACCGCGATTTCCTCCAGTCCAGCTCGGAACCGGCTGAGGGCGAGCACCCGGTCCGACAACTGACTCATGGCTTGACCTCAATCCGAAGCTCAGTCTTGATTGCCTTTCGAAATTCCTCGACGGACGGCATTGGAAAGAAGAACACCTCGATAGCATGCTTAGTCAGGGAACGATTCTCAAGGCGCGTCTTTGTGGATTGCGCCCAACTACTGAGGACTTCGTCCAGTTCAGCCTTAAGAGATGCTTCCTCACGAGGAAGACTTGGATAGTTTTCATGAACGAACCCAATAAGGCAGGCGCCACGCATCTCGACATTCGCAGAGAGGAGCGATCGGTCGTTGAAGTACTCGAGCAGACGAGCCGTTACCTCCGCGTTTCCAGTGTCGGCGTAGTGTCTGATCAGGAAGACGTCTTGCTCGTGAGCGGTGCCAGCCAGATAAGGCGCGATGCTATCCATGCAATCCGTCATCGCTTTAGCAACCGACTCATAGAGCTTTGCTTCACCCCAATAAACAGCTAGATCCCCGTTATCAAGGAGCTTCGCATGGACTCCGTCAGCCCCGTGGTACTGCATCTCGGTACTCGTCTTTAGAGACATCTTGCTAAGAACCTGCGGTATCTGGAGTCCTTTTTCAAGCAACGCATATAAAAGGAGTTCTGCACCCTCCCCGGTCTTGACCTGGGTCTGAGTGAACAGGCGTGACGCTTCGTTAGCTAGGCGAGTAATCTCTGGAATCTGCCTATCCGGAGATAGTTGTCTGGCCTTTTCAATTTCCGTCCGAGGAATGCAGTAGTTAACGATCTGATTCGCAAGCTGCTGCGCCAGCGTCTTGAGGCGAGGGGTTCCCAAAGGGTCACTTCGGAGAAAATGACAGCGGACAATCGAACGCGTGCCTTCAACAGCGATTGGTTCGCCGTAAGTGACTAACGAACTCTCTACTTCGTCCCAGCCACCCCGCACGAGCCGTTGAACAGCCTCGATCAACGGGACTTGTTCGTCAATGGTAGTCTGACCCGCCTCGCTAGTCATGCGGTAAGCCGATCTTGCTCCGGGCGGACGACGCGACGACCAGCGCTCTAACGTCCCACGATTCGTGTCTGTTCATAATCGACCTCTTCAGCTGAGGGTCGAGTGGACCGACGACCCGGTTCAAACTGTCATGGCACGAATTTTACCGTACTGCTATGGCAGATACCCTTCGACACGCAGACCGTCATGTTGGAAGGCGCCGCAATTCGTGTGCTGCCGAGAACCATTGCGTTACCGAAGCGACCTTGCAGACCCTGACGTGTGGTGCGGGCGGCCGCTCCGATGGTGGATGAGGAGCACGACGCTCCAGGGGCCGAAGAGAAGGAACTTCAACGCATTCCACAGCATGAGGACGAACATGAGGTAGAGCCATTTGCTCCAGCCCTGCTCAATGAGCCCAATGCAGGTGACTGCGATCAGCAGGTAGACGACGCCGAGGAGCATGGAGGGGATCCCCCATTTGAGACCGCGCCGGGTGCGCAGCTTGTCGAGAAGGATGTTCGTCGGCATCCACCTGCGGAGGAAGATGCGGGTGTGGATGCTGGCGTTCCAAAGCCGGTTCAGGAGCATGATGTGGGCCTCACTTTCGCACGCAGGACTATCGCGGTGTGGCTGGTCCTGAGTGGTTCAGTACCCGAGATCATTCCCGGACGGTCTGCCTCACCCCAGCTTGCGGGGATCGGCGCGTGGTTGCTCCTGCCAACATCAGGATACGGCGAGCCCCGGCAAGAAGGAATACCCCCAAGGTCCTGGCGGGCTGTGCCTAGAGCGTCCGCCCGCCCGGTCGCTGCGCGGCTTCTTGAGTTCTCTCAACGGTGTCGTTTCGGTGTCTGGCGAGTGCGGTTTGGGTGCGTTCGTAGTCGATGCGTTGCGCATCATCGGCAGGTATCGGCCCGAGGGCGCTTGTTGAGGTGATGCCCCAACGGTCACGGTATGCGACGACCGCACGGACCACGTCGCGCTGCACTTGCTGGTCCCGCTTGGCGAGTGTGCTCAGCCACGGTGCGGGCTGCTCGATTGCGGCCTGGGTGAGAGTATCGATGCGTTGCTCCACGAGGCGCTCACGCTCGTTCAATGCCCGCAGCATCGCAGGGTCGCTAATGCCCGTAGCTCGCGGTACGAGCCCCGCGATGAGCCCCGCCTCGCTCCTCGACGAGGGTGGGTAGGTACTGGCGATCTTTTGGATCCGGTACCGAAGCAGTGACCCGAGGTCCTCCACGCCGTCGAGGTTCCCAGCCTGCACGATCTGTGGCAGAAGTTGCGCGATGTCGTGGCCCGCGGCCTCGAGGCGACGCAGTTCAGTGGTGAGGATTCCAAACGACTCAGTCTCCACAAGCTCATCGATGACATCGACGCTCAGGCCTCCGCGCTCGAGCAGGACGGTCCAGCGATGTTGCTGAGCTTCTTGTGCGATGGCGTCGTATTCAGCGGCAAGCTGCGCGAGCGATCCCCACGCTTCTTGCTCGGCAGTGATGGTGTCGTGAGCGGATTGTTCCGCCCCGACGTGTTGCAGGATGCCATAAAGGATGCTCCTGGCGGTCACCTGAAGGTCGTCGCGGTGCTGGTGCTCTTCGAGGTGGTGCTGATCGGTGGCGATATAGGCGCGGTTTGATTCCCGGCCGCGACTCATCGCGACGTAGAACGATTCACGAGTCATCTCAGGCGACGACACAATCGCATGCGCCGTCGTCACGGTCGAGCCCTGCGCACGATGCGCAGTGATCGCGTAGCCGAGGTTCTGTAAACGCACCTACCTCTCACACGAGAAGGAAGGCGGGCCGGAGCATGGGCCAAAACGAGCAGCAAGAGCAGACCACGGAGCCATTGCGGGCGGTGGTGTACGTCCGCATCAGTGACGACCCCGAGGGCACCGAACGCGGCGTGGATCGGCAGGAGTCGGACTGCCGAGCCTACGCCGCCGCCCACGGGTGGGAAGTCGCAGCGGTGTTTCGTGAGAATGACACGTCGGCGTTCAAGCAGCGCACGATCACGCTCCCGTCTGGTGAGCGGGTGCGGCGGGTGATCCGTCCTCAGTTCCGCGCCATGCTCACACACCTCACCGACGGTCACGCGCAGGTGATGGTCGCCTACGACTTGGATCGTGCGGTGCGCGACCCGCGCGACTTGGAAGACCTCATCGATGCGAAGGTGCTCGGCGGGTTCACCGTCCGCTCAGTCACCGGCTCACTTCGGTTGGATACGGACTCTGACGTGGCGATGGCCAGGGTGCTGGTGGCGATGGCGAACAAGTCGTCCGCTGACACTGCCCGCCGTGTCGCACGGGCGGCGAAACAGCAGGCAATCGAGGGTGCCTGGCACGGCGGCAGGGTGCCATTCGGATACCGCGCCGAGGCAGGCGCGCTTGTGACCGATCCGGTGACGGGGCCGCTGGTAGTCGAGATGTATCAGCGGGTGCTGGCCGGTGACTCGCTCTATCGCATTCGCAAGGACTGGAATGCGCGCGGCATCCTCACCACCCACGGGTGCGCCTGGTCAGATCGGACACTCAAGATGGTGCTCTACAACCCCTCCAACAAGGGTGTGCGCGAGTATCGGCCCGTCATGCCGGACGGGAGTCGCGCGAAGACCTCGAAAATGCAAGTGAAAGCGGCGTGGCCCGCGCTCGTGGATGAGGACACCTGGCAGCAAGTCTCCGATGTGCTCGACGCCAGGAAGCAAGCGCGGAGCTTCCACCAACCCGGCACCGGGGCGGCGAAGCGCATGTATCCCTTCTCGGGGCTGATCCGCTGTTCGAAGTGTGGGACGGCGATGATTCACCGGGGCGGCGTGTACCAGTGCATCCAGCCCACGCGGGGCGGGTGTCACCGTTCGATCCGTTCTGCCGAAATCGAGAGGCTCGTGGAAGAGGCTGTGCTGGCGACGTTCGAGCAGATCACTCTCCACCCCAAAGAACGCCAACGATCCAGCGGCGACCTTGTGGCGCGAGTCGGGCTCACAGCGATGCTCGACGCGGACCGGGAGCGCCTGGCCAGGCTTGATGACGACTACTACGACGGGCTGATCGATAAAGCGATGTGGGTGCGGCAGCGCGCGAGGATCGCGGAGCGGATCGAGGCGACCCGCCGCGAGTACACCGCCGCCATGCCTGAGCACGCTGGGTCGAGCATCGACGTCACTACGGTTGCGACCGAATGGGAGGGCCGCACCCCGATGTGGCAGTACCAAGCGGCGAGCCTCATTCTCCAAGCCGTACTCGTGCACGCGCTCCCGCAGGGCATGAACGGTGCGACCCCGGCCCGTCGCCGTAACGAGAGCGTCGAAGCGTTCCATGTGCGTCGTGCTGCGTACCGTGCCGAAGTCCTCTCGCACCGGGTCGAGTTCATCTGGCGCGCATAAGCCGGATCGTGCGTGATTGGCCCCGCCCCTGGCAGCAAAGCAGATTAGGGGGCGGGGCCGTTGCCTTTCTCAGCGACAGCCGGGCTCATGGGGCGTGGCGTGGTGCAGAGCTCGCGCAGTTCGGCCAGCACCGCAGGATCGGCCACCACGGTGGTGAAGCCCTGCGCACTACGGGAGGCGGCGGCGAGCCGCGCGCCGAGCGTGGCAGCAGACGACGGAACAGGGGCGGCGGCGGGGATGGCGGTGTGGGTGTTCATACCGTTAGGTGCGGAGCCCCGCCCCCAGATTCATCGTGGGTTGTGCTTGTCGGGATGGGCGGCGCGGATCGCATCCATCAGCGCCTCGTCGTCGCGCAGAGCGTCCACCGTTTCGCCGCGCAGTAATCGCAGCAGCACACCGTCACCGACCGGGGTACCAGCATGTTTCCGGTCGGGATGCCCGAGCACGATCCGCAACAAGGTCGACCACGAGCGGGGCGGCAGACCGAGCAGCACCGGGATCGTGCGGTCGCGGCGCAGTACCTCGACCCCGCGCTGACGCGAGGACAGATCAGCGAGCCGGTAGACCACATGCTCAACGCACTCGGCAACGAGCGCAGTATCCCAGCCCGCCGAGACGAATAGCGCGACCGTCGCAGACAGCAGCGCGGCCACTCGTGCCTCATGCTCGTTCTCGTCCGCGTCGTCGTCGTTGTGTGTGAATGCGGGGTGATAGTCGGCCAAGCGCTCTCGCTCGGCGAACCGCACAGCATCATGAAACCCGACGATCCGAGCGGTGTGACGCACCTTGTTGGCAGAGGTCAGCATTCCTGCGGCACGAGTCTCCGCGTGACAAGTGATCTGCACGGCACGGGTGACCACGGCCCACGGGTTGTCCGCGTTCCGCGTCGAGGGAGCGAGCATAACCTCGAACGCGGCAGAGGCGACCTCCCAGGCGTCCAGTCCGTGCTTACGCGCGAGTGGCCGGTACTTCGTAGCGGTGTACCGCATAAGTTCTGATGCTTCACGGTCACCCCGCCAGGCGCCCGGCCCGGACTCATGTAACCGGACAAGGAGGGCCCGCAGTCCATGCGGGCTCTCGAATTCGTGGCAGAATGAATCTGCTGGGGCCGCGGCATCGATGCTCGCGGCTGGTGTGCTGTGCTCGTCCACGGTGACGCCTCCCACAAGGGAGGTGCGACAGCGGAACCCGCGACCGGTTTTTCAATCCCAGCGTTATCAGGCGGGTAGTGCCCTGGGTGGGCGACAAGTATGTGAGCGTGATCTGCGGACTTGTTCGCTCTGCGACGCAGAGGATCGCCTCCGACCCCTTGGGAATGGATTGCGCTAGAAGGCGCTGATCTGGACACCGTCTCCGCTGTGAGCAGATTCGGCTGCGGGCTCGGGGGCGGGGGCTTTATCATGAAGCATGGTTGAAACGCCCACGGCTGCGAGCCCGATCAGCCCCAAAAGCACTGATGCCGATGGTGAATCCAGGGTTCCCGAATCCCGCGAACCCCTGTGGCGGCACATGCTCGGTGAATCGCTGAGAGAGCGGCGGACAGATAGCGGTGAGACCTTAAACGAGGTGGCCGCGCGCGCGGGGGTATCGCCGCAGTATCTTTCCGAGATCGAGCGGGGGCTGAAGGAACCTTCGAGCGAGATTATCGCTGCGGTTGGAGGCGCATTAGGGATCACGCTGCTTGATCTCACCTTGGATGTTGCTCGGTCCCTCGCGATGACGAGTGACACACAGGTCGAGATTTCGGTATCGCAGTCGTTCTTTGCGCTTGCTGCCTGATCCCGTGTCTGTGAGCCAGCCATCCTGCTATCACCGTTGCGCGATCACATGGTCAAGAAGTCCGTAATCGCGGGCGGTGCTCGCGGTGAACACCCGATCATGGTCGGTGTCCGCGCGGAGCGTTTCGATGCTCTGGCCCGTGTGGTGCGCGAGTACGCCCTCGATGTCGGAGCGTAGTCTGATGACTTCATCGGCTTGCAAGATGAGATCGGGGATCGTCCCTCGGCCTTGCGCGGCTGGCTGGTGGAGCACGATCCGTGCGTGCGGCAGCGCCGCACGTTTCCCTGGTGCGCCAGCGGCGAGAAGCACTGCTCCGACGGATACCGCTTGCCCGACACATGTTGTGGCGACATTAGGCTTGATGAACTTCATCGTGTCGTAAATGGCGAGCATAGCGCTCGGGTCGCCGCCCTCGCAGTTGATGTAGAGCTGGATGTCACTATCAGGACTGTCTGCTTCGAGGTACAGCAGTTGTGCGATGAGGGCGTTGGCGACTCCCGCGTCGATCCCGGTTCCTAAGTAGACGACACGCTCGGTGAGCAGGTGGGAATACACGTCCATGATGCGTTCACCACGAGGATGTTGCGCGATGACATTGGGAATGGTGTAGCTGCTCATCGGCTTGACCCCTTCGGCTCGGAAGTGAACCCGGTCACCGTCTGGCGTTGCTGGGGCCGGTAGTCGTCGAAGGAACCCACGATGGTGTCGATGAAGCCGTACTCGCGGGCCTGCAAAGCTGAGTACCAGTGGTCGTGCAAGGAGTCTTCAAAGATGCGTTCGACCGGTTGTCCGGTGTCCTCCGCGATCAACCCGAGAACGGTATCGCGCGTGTGGCGGAGGTCGTCCGCTTGTAACGCGATGTCCACAGCGGCACCGCCGATTCCGGCCGAGCCCTGGTGCATGAGTACGCGGGCGTGTGGGAACGCCTTCCGTTTGCCTTTGGTGCCCGCGGAGAGCAGGAACTGTCCGGCGCTGTATGCGATACCGAAAACGAGCGTTGAAACGTCGTTGGGGATCGTGTTCATGACGTCACGTATCGCGAGCATCGCCGGTACCGATCCGCCAGGAGAATGAATCCACAGTGCGATATCGGCTGACGAGTCAATCGAGGCAAGGCTGATGAGTTGTGTTGCGAGCAAGGTGCCGTTGTCGTCATCGAGCGGCCCATCGAGGACGAGCACCCTTCGCTCGTACAGTTCGCGTCTTACGGATTCGGTGAACAGTGGCTGTTTCGGGGAATCGCTCATGCTTCAATCGTCGCTCTCAGCGCAGCAGCGCGTTGAGGTATCTGCTGTTGGCAGAGCTGCCCACAGCAGAGAGGCACCGGTGCCAGATCGGACTACACGGCTGCAGCTTTCTGTCGATCTACCTGACGGCAGGCTTCGTTGTTAGCCGAGGCGTGCCGTCAGCATGGGGTACAGGGTTGCCAGGAGAAGAATCGCCATGAGGATGTTGAACATGCGCCTGTTCTGAGCGCGCTGGAGCCAACCTCGAACACTTGATCCGAACAGCGCCCACAACGCAACGCTCGGCGCGTTGACCAGCGCGTAAATGATGGCGACGACCGCTACCTGCACCACGGTTGCCCCGGCTGGGAGGTAGTTCGCGGACGCTCCTACTGCCATCACCCATGCTTTCGGGTTCACCCACTGAAACGCGGCGGCGCCAAGGAATCCGAGGGGTCTCCGGCGCGTTCCGCTGTCGGACGGTGCGGGGGCTGTGGCGATCTGCCAGGCGAGCCAAACGAGATACAGCGCCCCAACGATCCGTACCCCGGTGTAGAGGGGCGGGTACGCGGTGAACAGTTCGGCAAAACCGAGCCCGACTCCGAATACCATCACTCCGAATCCGATGCTGATCCCGGCGAGGTGCGGGAGCGTCTTGGCGAAGCCGAAATTGACCCCGGAGGCGAGGAGCATCAGGTTGTTCGGTCCAGGAGTGATCGAAGTGACCAGAGCATAGAACCCCAGAGCGAGGAGCGTGTCAGTATTCATCCGGGGACAGCCCCCGGCAGGGAGGGCGCAGGATTGGATCTTTCACACACACTGCGAGTGTGACACTCATCGGCTCAATGCGGCAGGTGTCCTAGTACACTTGACTTCCGATGAGTACACGATCGACCTGGCACCCGTGGATCGAGGACGGTGGCACAGCAGCCCTCCACGAGAGACTCGCGGGAGCACTTGAGAGCGACATTCTCCGTGGCGAGATTGCCCCCGGGGCGCGCCTGCCTGCACATCGTGATCTAGCCCGGCGGTTGGGTATATCGGTGGGCACGGTAACGCGTGCCTACATGAACCTTGAACGCCGAGGGTTGGTTACTGGCGAACATGGACGGGGCACATTCGTTGCTGCGCCGGACTGTCCACGCGACGGGACTGAGCTCATAGACCTGTCTGTCAACGTTCCGCCGCCGATGCTTGCCGCCCGAAAGCTGGCAAGCACGTTGACAGCCCTGCCTCAGCTTGTATCAACGACCGACCTCTCGACCTACTCCGACCCACTCGGCATGCTGCGTCATCGACAGGCGATCGCCACTTGGTTGAGCACCCAGGGCATGCCGGTTACGGCTGAACGAGTGCTGATTACACATGGCGCACAACATGCTCTCGCTGTCGCCTTCGCTGCTGCAGGTGAGCCCAGAGGGGTCGTGATCACTGAAGCACATACCTATCCAGGAGCCCTTGAGTCGGTCCGGCAAACCGGGAAACAACTCATCTCCGTACGCACTGATGACCACGGAGTGATCCCTGACGTGCTCGCAGACGTGCTGAGATCAACTCAGGACGCACCTTCTCGGATCGTGTATCTGACACCAACTCTGCACAACCCGTTCGGCTACGTCATGGATCAACGACGACGGACCAGCATCGTCGACGTGTGCCGCAAGTATGATGCCACCATCATTGAAGACGATGTCTACTCGGTGTTCCGAGCCGCCCAGACAACACCGTTGGCAACGCTCGCCCCCGAAAGAACCTGGTACGTCAACGGCTTCTCCAAGAGCCTAAGTCCAGGCCTCCGAGTCGGTACCCTCGTCTCTCCCGAAAACAACCAGCTCCAGGGACGTGCCGTCCTCCAAGCAACGACCCTGGGGGTCAGCCCGTTAATGGCTGAACTTGTCGCGCGATGGATCTCTGACGGCACCGCCGCCGATATCGCTATCGCGTTGCGCGCCGAATCCGAAGAACGGCTCGACCTCGCCGGGTCGATGCTCGCCGACCGTATCCCGTTTCTTCCCTCTGGCGGCTTCCACCTCTGGCTCCCGATGCCCAGGGCCCAAGCAGAGGAAACCGCGCACCTGGCAGCGCGCGAAGGCATACTCGTCACGCCTCCGACAGCAACGCTCACTGATCCGTCGAGTGAAGAATCGGGTCTCCGTGTGTGCATCGGCCGCCCCGATCCTCGGCAACTCGAACGCGGGCTCGCGCGGCTCAAACGCCTCATTGAGACGATGCCCTAAAGAGGAAGGCCACAGAGGCACGCAAGGTGGAAGCATCCGAACGATCGAGAGCCCAGCGGGTTGGGTCCTCGTCTCCCGCGTCGCAGTTCACGAGCCGTCGACGGCAACCGTGCCGGACCTCTGGCTCAACCTCAGTCCCCTTCGGCGGAGTATCGCAATCGTCTGGCACCAGGGCCTTCAGCGGAAAGCTGGTCATCGGGGTTGAGAATGCGACAGGTATTGAGCGAGAGGCAACCGCAGCCGATGCAGCCAACGAGTTCTTCTTCAAGACGTTCCAGTTCTCGTCGTCTCGCTTCAAGTCGCTCGTGCCAGCGTTTAGAGATCTTTCGCCAGTCGGCCTTTCCCGGCATCCGGTTCTCAGGCAGTGACTCGAACACCTGCGCAACCTCGGCCAAAGGAATACCAAAACGACGGGCAGCGCTGATGATCCCGATCCGACGCAGCACATACCTGGGATACCGGCGCTGGTTCCCAGCCGTACGAACGGAAGAGATCAAACCCTGATCCTCATAGAACCTGACCGCGCTGGTAGCGATTCCAGCGCGTCGAGCGACTTCCCCAACCGTGAGGAGATCCGTGGGTGCGTAGCTCACAGCGCCTTCTCCTTGACTTCAAGTGAACTTGAAGTTCTAGCGTAGCTGATGTGACTTCATCGACACCGGAACACCCGCAGCAGCCCACGCCCTCCGCTATTCCTGAAACCCAATCCGGGTGGAGGGCGCTCTTCTCGAAGCCGCACCTATCGGCAGTCATCGTCATGGCGAGCGGGGTCGGCCTGTACGCCATGAACCTGTACTTCACCGCAGCGCTCATGCCAACCGTGGTTTCAGAGATCGGTGGTGAGCAATACTACGCCTGGGCGTCAACCGGGTATTTGATCACAGCGGTGATAGCGACGATGTTCGTCAGCCGCATGCTCACCACGCAGGGAGCTGCCCGAGCCTACGTCACCGCGTACCTGCTCTTCGCTGCCGGGACCCTCATCAGCGCAGCAAGCCCAACGATGGAACTGTTCGTGACCGGGCGAGCAGTACAAGGCTTTGGCGCGGGCCTACTCACGGGCCTCGGCTACGCGGTGATCCGCAGCGTTCTACCCCAGACCCTCTGGACTCGTGGCACCGGAGTGGTGTCCGCGATGTTCGGCATCGGCACTCTCGTAGGTCCTGCACTCGGCGGCGTGTTCGCCGAACTCGACGCATGGCGCCCCGCGTTCGGTGTGCTCGCCGCGCTTGCGATCGCCCTAACGTTCGTGACGCTGCGTGCCTTGCCCCGACATAAACCTGCGAAGTCTCCACAGGCTCGAGTGCCGATCCCTTCAATCATCGCCCTCGCCCTCACGTCAGCAACACTCAGCCTCAGCTCCACCCTTTCAAGTAACTGGGTGCCGGTGATGATCGGCGCAGGGCTGCTTCTTCTCATCGTGTTTCTCGCGGTCGATGCTCGTGACGTTAACGGGGTGCTTCCTCGACTCACCTATACCCGCGGCAACCAACTCAAATGGGTGTACCTCACGGTCGCAGCGCTATGTGCGGGCGTCATGACCGAGAATTTCATCCCGCTGTTTGGACAGCAGCTCGCGAACCTCTCCCCGTTGCTGGCAGGCCTCCTGGGGGCGGTTCTCTCGCTTGGGTGGGTGGTTGCTCAACTTTTCAGTGCGAACGCCACCGGGAACGTAGCTCGCGCGTTTACTCGTACCGGTCCAGTGCTCCTCACCTTTGGCCTGGTCGCCTACGGGCTATTGCAAGTCACGGACGCTTCGGCGCTCACGGTCGTATTGTGGGTGGTCGTGCTATTGATCGCGGGTGTCGGTATCGGACTTGCTTTCCCGCACCTGTCGGTCGCAGCGATGAGTAGCAGCGACGACGAGGTCGAAGGTGCAAAGGCCGCAGCCGCTGTCAGCACGACGCAGTTGATTGCGTTCACCCTCACCTCGGCGATCGCAGGAAACCTGCTCGTCCTCGGCGGCGCGAGCGACCTCACAGCAGCCCGCTGGCTCATCCTGGGAATCGCCGTTATCACCCTCGTCGGCATTTTTACCGCGCTTTCTGTCACCAGGAAGCCTCGAACAGCACGTTAAGAGGCAGGCGCAGCCTTTGGCTTAGCGTCGATATCGTCCGCGAGCATTTCAGTCTCGGCGCGCGTGTCGGGATCAGTGAGGTCGAGGTCTCGCGTCATCGTCTCCGAGAAGGCGTGTCGGATGTGTTCGTCGCGTGTTGTGCTGTCTTGGCCGTGCTTCCAGTAGGCGGCGGCGAACAGGTGGTCTCGATCCTGTCCGTGCCGGATGAGGCATCGGCGTGCCTCTGCGACGGTCGAGGCTTCGGCAGCGAGCCAGGTCTGTACTCCAGTCTTGAGGGGGATCGTGGGGAGCGTTTTATCGAGTTCGTCGCAGAGTTCTGTCGGTGTCCACCCGTTACCTGTGCGGAGATGCAGTTGGAGGCCGGGGTGCGTCGGGATGAGCACGCTATCGTCGGATTCTGGGATGTGAAGCCAGGCATGTACCCGGTTTGCTTCCGGGATGGCGTGGAGGATCGTGGCAGCTGCGGGGAGTGCACTGGCGTCAGCGATGAGAATGTGCTCGATGACCTCATCACCGAGCGCCCACTCGCGGCGGACAGCATACACATCGACGTGGTCGCCCGGGCGGGCCTGGGCCAGCCAGGGCAGGAGGATACCGCTCGTATGGGTGAGGACGTCGATCTCGATCGTTTCGGGTGCGAGTCGGCGTGAGACGGTCATCGCTCGCATCTCGGGCGCGCCGTTCTTCCCAGGTACGGCGATTTTGATGCCGTCTGCGGGCAGTGTGGGCTTGTAGTCGGCCAGGCCTGCCGAGGCGAGGGTGACGCGCGTGTAGCTCGGGGCGATGCTGTGAATGCTGGTGATCTCGGCGTTGGCGGAGACGGGACGCATGGTCTGCTGCGTGAGTTCGCGGATGCGACGGCGGATGGTAGTCATGCCGGCTGTGGTCCTTCCAAGGGGATGGTGTGGTCGGGGTGCCAGATGGCGGGGTCGCGGTGTGTGACGAAGACGAGAGTCGCATCGATGTCAGCGAGGGCGTCGGCGATCCGCTGTTCTGTGGCCGCGTCGAGAGCGGAGGTGGCCTCGTCGAGCACGAGCACCGGTGCGTTCTTGAGGAGAGCGCGTGCGAGCGCGACGCGTTGACGTTCACCTCCGGAGAGCGCTTGCCCGTGGACGCCGAGGTGCTGGTGGATGCCGAGCGGGTCGCGAGCGATCACCTCGCCCAGTTGGGCGCGCTCGGCCGCGTGGATGATCTCGTCGTCGGAGGCTCCGGGGCGGCCGAGTCTGATGTTCTCGGCGAGCGTGCCGGTGAGCACGACGGGATCCTGGGGGACGTAGGCGATTCTTGCGGTGATCTCCGCCTCCTCGAGTGCGGAGAGCGAGACGCCGCCAAGTGTGACGGTGCCCTCGGCAGGGTCGTCGAAGCGCTGCAACAGTCCGAGGATGGTGCTCTTGCCCGCACCGCTGGGTCCGGCGACGTGGACACGTGCCCCTGGGGGAATGGTCGCGGTGATCGTTCGCAGGGCGGGAGGATGTCCGACGTTGCGGAGTTCGATCTCTGAACCTGCCGGAGGTACGGGGTGAGCGGCGGCGGGAAGGCTTGGCGCCGTCGCGGCGGAATGGTAGGCCGAGCTGTGTGAGCGTACGTCGTTCAGGCTGACGCCGGCGAGGGCGAGTTCGTCGATCGGAGCGGACGCTCGGATGGTGAGCACCAGCAACGCGAGGGCTGCCGCCGGGGCCGCGAACTGTCCGGACACGGCAAGAAGGATCAGCATCCCGGCAACGGGCGTGGCCGATGCGAGAGAGGACACGAGGGTTGCGGGCGCTGCGGCACGGTTGGTTCGCGCCATGGCCTGTTCCTGTCGTGCCCATGCTTCATCTGCGCGGACGAGACCTCGGGGACCGGCTGCGGTGCGGATCAGTTCGAGGTGGTCGACGAGTTCCATCGTCGCGCGCGTCGCCTCCTGCTCGATGCGATGACGTTCGGCGTCAGCGCGTTGCAGATGGCGTTGCGCGAGCATCTGCGCGGCGAGGGCGGCCAGAAGTAAGAGGGCGAGCACGCCTGCCTCGCGAGCACCGGACACGAGTCCGACCGCAACAATCATGAGCAGAGGGACGAGCGGCGCGCAGATCACTGTCTGCAGCTGATGGGCGGGCACACCCATCAGCGCCGGGATGCTGCGTCCGGCAACGGTGGTCACGAGTGCGCGGTTATCTGCCGTGAACCAGGACAGCTTCGCGGCCGAAAGGGATTGGCCGAGCTGGGCGTAGAGGTCGCCGGCCAATCGCGCGCCGCCCAGATACCCGGTGCGGGAGACCAGCACGGTGGCGACCAGCGACACCGCCGCTGCGGCGAGCACGGGCAGGACGCCGCCCCGGTCACGGATCGCGACGGCAAGGACCGTGTAGGCGGTAGCTTCGGCGAGGGCTACGAGCACCCAGCCGGTGCCGATCCATGCGATCCGCCGTCTCGCCGGGGTCGGGAAGCCCGGCCGCGCCTGCTCGGTTGCAGAGGTGCTGCGATTCATCGGTCGTCTCCTTCCGTAGGCGCGGCCGCCGGGAGGAGCCTGAGGACATGGTCGGCTCGGTCGGCGAGGCGCGGATCGTGGGTGACCGCCACGACGGTCTTCCCGTCAGCGCGGGCGAGTTCTTCGAGTTCGTCCCAGAAGCGGGTGGCTGTCGCGTCGTCGAGGGCGCTCGTGGGCTCGTCGAGCAGGATCGCGCCCGCGGGCGCGAGGAACGCGCGGGCAAGCGAAACGCGCTGGCGCTCTCCACCTGACAGCAGGGCGGCGTCGGTATCGAGCGGGAGGTCGAGCTGGGCGCGAGCGAGGGCGGCCGTCAGCGTCGCGTCGTCGGCATCGGGGGCGGTCAGGCGAAGGTTCTCGCGGATGCTTGCGGGAAGCACGTCGCCGCCCTGCGGGATCAGCAGAACCGCCTCCGGCCGTGCCTCTTCGGAGAACGCCGACACGTCGGTTCCGCCGATCCTGACGATGCCGCTCACAGGCGGCTGCAGGCCCGCGAGCACGCGAAGGAGGGTGCTCTTTCCCGCACCACTCGGGCCCGTGACCGCCGTCACCGCGGACGCCGGCGCGGTCAGGGCGAGCCCGTCAAGGATCCTCCGCTCGCCCACCGAGACCACGATCCCGTCCGCCAGAACGCCCGCCGGCCCATCAATCGGGTTCGCGCTGCCGTGCGGCAGCACAGGTTCGGCGAGGAGCGCCCCGATGCGTGAGGCAGCGGCCCGCCCCGCGCTGATGTAGTCGAGGCCGTGTCCGAGCCGGAGTGCGGGCGTGACGAGGGCGAGGCTGAGCAGGAGGATTGCCGCGAGCACGGCGGGCTCCCGGGCGGAGCCGACCGCGTAGGCGATGGCGTAACTCGCGGCCGCTTGCAGCAGGCCGACGGCGACCGCGGCGGGAGTGGCGACGCGTCGCACCCAGGCGAGCATGCCGGTGGTGAAGCGCCGGGCGGCGTCCGTATAGTCCGCGAGGGCGCCTTCCGCTGCGCCGTAGCTGCGGAAGACATGGATGCCACGGGCGTAGTCGTCGATCGCGGTCGTGATCTCGCCCATCACCCGACCCCGCTCGGCACCATGTCTCGCCGAGAGTCGTGGGATCACCGTGAGGTAGGCCGCCCCGGCGAGCACCCCCGGGACGAGGGCGAGCAGGGATACGGGCCCGGCGAGTGCCAGCATCAGTAGAACGGCGCACATGGGGACCGCGACGAGGGTGGCTGCCTCCGCGGGAAGGTGGGCGATCATGTGGTGCAGCGCGGCGACGTCCTCGGAGACGAGCCGACGCGACCGATCCGTCGGGTAGGCGGCCAAACGATCGGCCGGCAGCCGGAGCAGACTACCGGCCACCTCGCGTCGCACACGCGCCTCGAACCGCCCCTCGACAGCGTGCGCGAGCCACGAAGCACCCGCAGCCAGGAGCGCCGCGCACAGCCAGGCGCCGCAGGCCCAACCCACCCCTTCGGGGGCCGGGGTGTCGATCATGCGCACGATCTGCCACATCGCGGCCAGACCGCACAGACCCGAGAGCGTCGCGCCAGCCGCTGCAACGGCCAGCGCCGGGAGGGAGGGACGCAGCAGTCGCAGGACGGCGGGGTCGAAGAGAGGTGTCGTGGTTGTCACCCCCAAAACTATACGTGTATAGTTAGGGTGACCCTAAACGAATTGGATGACATTGTGAACAAACTGGTTCCCGCGCAGATCGTGGACGAGGCCCTCGCCGTCATACGTTCCGATGGCGAGGTTGCGCTCTCGATGCGTTCCCTTGCCACGAAGCTGGGTGTGACCCCGATGGCGCTGTACCACCACTTCGCAGATCGCGACGCGCTGCTACTCGCACTGGTGGAGCGCGTCTCCGAGACGATCGCCTTCCCGGTACCCTCACACGACCCCGTACGGGACTCGGTCGATCTCGCCCTGTGCCTGCACGGCTTCCTCGTCGAGCACCCATGGATGATCCGCCTGATCTCCACCGGCAGGCTCGCAAGCCCGGCCGGCCTCCGGTTCCCGGAAGGGTTCCTCTCCTGCGCACGCCACGCCGGGCTCGATGACGAGGCAGCGTTCGTGTTCTACCGAACCATGTTCGCAACCATCCTCGGGCAGGCCACCATCACCTGCGACAAGCGGGACCGCCCGAGCGTTCTCCCCGAACACGACGGAGCCCGCGTGCTGCTCCCCGTCGTCACGGAACTGGCGCCGCGCTGGCAGGAACTCGACGCGGCGCAGACCCCGGCGCGAGTGTTCGAAGCCGTGGCGGGCATCCTGTCCGCCGCCTAAGGCCATACCCCAGCAAAGAAACGAGAAAGATCCATGCTCAGATCCGCATATACCCGTACCGCCTCCGCGATGGCTGCAGTGTTGGCCGGCGCGCTGCTACTCGCCGGCTGTGCCTCCGGGCCTACGGCGCCTTCCACGGACGGATCCACACCCGGCGACGGCGCATTCCCGCTGACCCTGCACAACGCCTACGGCGACGTCACGATCACGGACAAGCCCGAACGGATCGCCGCCCTCGGCTACGCCGACGTGGCGCTGGCATCGGCGATGGGTGCGGAGGTGGTGCTCGCGCCCGAATCATTCACGTCGGTCGCCGGAGCAGGCGATGACAAGAAC
This sequence comes from Corynebacterium sp. UMB9976, assembly GCF_030212265.1. Classification (NCBI taxonomy): domain Bacteria; kingdom Bacillati; phylum Actinomycetota; class Actinomycetes; order Mycobacteriales; family Corynebacteriaceae; genus Corynebacterium; species Corynebacterium sp. UMB9976. Next base: position 27,701 of record NZ_JASODY010000011.1, on the reverse strand, counting down.
CTGCCGTACATCGACCCGCTCCCCGAGGACACGACCTGGGTGAACCCGATGAGCATCAACGTCGAGCAGGTCGCCTCCGCTAAGCCTGACCTCATCCTCGCCACCGCCGCGTTCACACTGGACGAGGCCATGTACCAGCAGCTCAGCGACATCGCACCCGTCGTCACCTACGAGGAAGGCCTCTACCAAGCCACCAGTGAGGAATCCGCCGCGCGCGTCGGGCAAGCCCTCGGCGACCCCGAGGCCGCAGCTCAGCTGATCCAGCAGGCCGACGACGCCATCGCGAAGATGAAGGAAGAACTGCCGAACCTCGACGGCGGCACCTTCCTGTACGGGCAGGCCCGCGACGGCGTGGTCGTGTTCCTGGTCGATCAGGAGAACGTCACCGCCCGGTTCATGCAGCAGCTCGGACTCATCTCCCTCCCCGCGATCACGGACCTCGGCGGACAGGGCTCCGTGCCCGGCTCGATCGACGTGAGCTTCGAACAGGCCCCGCTGTTCAACGACGTCGGCGTGCTGTTCATGACGTACCAGTCCGACGCCCTGCAGGAGAAGTTCGAGTCCGACCCGATCGTGTCCCAGCAGCCGATCATGCAGCAGCGGTACTTCCCCGTCGGCCTCGAGGCCGCGACCGCCTTGCAGGACCCCAACGTCGCGGCCGTGCCGTGGCTGCTCGAAGAGCTGCGCCCCGGCCTCGAACTCATCCCCGCGACGTGACCCGCCCGCTCGAGGAGGCGCGGCCCGCCCGCTGGCCACGCCTCCTCGCAACGGTGCTCCTCGCAGCCATCCTGGTAGGCCTGCTCGCCTCCGCCAGCATACTGATCGGCTCCCGACCCGTCGGCCCCGCCGAGATCATGGCGCTCGTCAGCGGGCAAGGATCGGAGGACGTGCGGACCCTTGTCGGCGAGGTACGTCTGCCGCGCACCCTCGCCGGGCTGCTCGTCGGTGCTGCACTGGCCTGGGCCGGGGCGCTCATGCAGGCGATGACCCGGAACCCCCTCGCAGACCCGGGACTTCTCGGCGTCGGATCAGGGGCCGCATTCGCGGTGACGATCGGCATGAGCTGGCTCGGACTCCGCTCCGCCCTCGGGATCGCCGCCTCCGCGATCATCGGTGCCGCAGCGGTCACCACGGTCGTGCTCATCCTCGGCCTCCGAGGGCGTGCGGACGGTTCTCGGCTGATCCTCGCCGGAGTCGCATTCAGCATGACCATCTCCGGTATCCAGTCGGCCATCACCCTGCTGAACCCCCGCGCTCTCGACGCGATGCGAGCCTGGTCCGCCGGATCGCTCGCAAGCCCCGATCGCGAGGTCATCGCCCTCTCCCTCCCGGTACTGGCCGCCGGCGCTCTGATCGCCCTTCTGCTGGTCCGCCCGATGGACGCGCTCGCCCTCGGCGACGACCTCGCCCGCGGCCTCGGCTCCCACCCCCTGGCCACCCGTGCCGGCACCGGGCTCGCAGCCGTGTGCCTCGTCGGCGCCGCCACCGCGATCGCCGGACCCATCGGGTTCATCGGCCTCATGGTGCCGCACATCGTCCGGCCCTTCACCGGCCCCCGCACCGCACCCCTCCTCCTGATATCCGCGTTCACGGGCGCCGGCCTGGTCCTCACCGCCGACATCCTGTCCCGCATCATCCTCTGGCCAGGAGAGATCCCCGTCGGCGTCGTCTGCGCAGCCCTCGGGGCGCTCGCGATGCTCGTCCTCCTCCGGAGACACCAATGACCCGACGCCCGACCAACCACAGACCCGGTGATCGCACCGCATGGCGGTGGACGATCGCATCCCTCGCACTCACCGGTCTGATCCTCGCCTCACTCACTTCCGGCGACCTGCCGCTGACCCCGCAGGAGGTACTCGACGCGCTCCTCGGACGCGCCGACGACTTCACGACGACCGTCGTCCTGACCTGGCGGCTGCCACGCGCACTCACCGCCCTCGCATTCGGCGCAGCACTCGGCGCAGCCGGCGCGATCTTCCAATCCCTCACCCGCAACCCGCTCGGCAGCCCCGACGTCATCGGCTTCAACACCGGCGCATACACCGGGGTTCTCCTCACGCTGCTCCTCCTCCCAGCAAGCGGGTTCCTCACTCTCGCAATGGCCTCCATCGTCGGCGGCCTCGTGACGGCTGTCCTCGTGCTCGCCCTCGCCCGTCACACGCGAAGCGGGGTCCGCCGCGGCCTCATCCTCACCGGGATCGCCATCAGCGCCCTCCTCGCCGCGGTCAACACCTGGTTGCTGTACCGCACCGACACCGCCACCGCGACAACCGGCTCCATCTGGGCCGCCGGCACCCTGGACAACATACGCTGGGCACAGGCCTGGCCCGCCCTCACGACCCTGGCCATCATTGGAATCGCCACCGCCACTGTTCTCCCGACGCTCCGCATCCTCGCCCTCGGCGACGACCTCGCCACAGCACTCGGCCTACGAGTGCCCCGCACGAGAACGACACTCGCCATCTCCGCGGTACTCCTCACCGCCACCACCACCGCGGTCGCCGGACCGATCATGTTCATCGCCCTCGCCGCGCCCCACATCGCAAAGACCCTGCTCCCACGCAGCCGACCGATCCTCGCCGCCACTGTCTCCGGCGCGATCTTGCTCGCCGCCGCCGACTGGATCGCCGCCCACGCCTTCGCACCAACCCAGCTCCCCGTCGGCGCGATCACCGTCACCCTCGGCGGACTCTACCTCACACTCTCGATCCTGCTGCGACGTCAATGATCAGTCCCGAACCTGCCGAAGAAGCGTCACACGGCCAGACGGCACCTTCCATCCCGCATAGGCCTGAGCACAACAGATCCTCTCGAAAGATCGCTTAGCCTTCACCATCTACACAGTTATGCACGTATGCCACCGTGGGTGGGGTGTGCGCACCTCCTTCATGAGACGACTCATGAGGGAGGCCAGGGTGAAGGGCGGCGTGATCCTGTTCCGCGGCAACGGTGCTGCCGCGCGCCGTTATGTCGAGGCCGACCGTTCGCGCGCTGACGAGTATTACCTCGGCGCGGACAACGCCGTCGCCGAATACACCGTGCTCGATGCTCGTGGCGAGGTCACCGCCACCCGTTCCCTGAGCGCCGCGGAGTATGAGGGGTGGGTGGACTGGATAAACCCGCTCACGGGCGAGTCGATGGGCACCCCGCGTAAACCCGGCGAGAGGTCGAAGGGGTCGCCGTTGTTCGCGGAGATGGCGATCAACGCCCCCAAGAGCCTGTCGGTCGCAGCCGCCCTCCACCCCGAAGTCTCCGCCGCGCTCGATCAGGCGCAGCAGGACGCACTGGGAGAGATTCGACGCTGGCTCGGCCAGCAATCCGTGACGAGGGTCGGCCCGCGCGACCAACGGGAGGTGCTGCCTATCGAGCGGATGCAGGTCGTCGGCATCACTCACAAAACCTCTCGGGCGGGTGACCCGCACCGGCATATCCACATGCAGATCGGTACCCGGGTGTGGGCGGCTGGAAAGTGGCGGGCACTGGATACCGCCGCGTTGTTCAAGCAGCAGGGCGTGATTCGTGCCCTCGGCACGGCGGTCATCGCCGCGCACCCGCACCTCGCGCAGACCCTCGCAGAGCACGGCCTGACCCTCGATCCCGTGTCCGGGGAGGTGACGGAGTTGCAGCCGTTCAACGGTGTCATGTCGAAGCGGTCGGCGCAGATCAGACGCAACCTTGACCGGCTCGAAGCCGAATGGGAAGCTGACCGTCCGGGCGAAGTGCTCGGCCCGGTCATGAGCGCGAAGTTGCAGGGCATCGCGTGGACGCACCAGCGGCCAGGGAAGAAGCCCACGGATTTGAAGAATGAGCAGTGGTGGGTGCAGGAACTTCGCGACGCCGGATACGATCCCGCACGTGTCGAACAGCGTGCAGTGCAGCGCGCGGTGACGCTGGATGAGCTTGCGGTGCAGGAGGTTGCATCACGGGCATTGGATCGCTGCGCCGCCGCATCATCAGCATGGACAACGCACACAGTTCAGGAGCACGTCACCCGCATCACCACCGAACACGGCGTGCAAACCACACCTGCCGAGCTGCGCGACTTCATCGCACTCGCAACTAACCTTGCGCTCTCCGATTGCTTCTCCGTCCTCCCGCCAGAGGCGGCAACGCCGGAGCATGTCGCCCACCTGACTAGCCTCGCCGTGGTCGCCGCCGAGACCGCGCTACGCGACCAACTGGCGGCTGCGTCACCAGGGCAGGAGCATGCGCACCCGGACGTGACCGAGGCCGCGCGGGCGGCAGGGCTCGACGCTGGACAGAGTGCCGCTGCTGCTGCGGTCGCTTCGGCCGACCCGCTCGTGATCGTGGAAGGCGCTGCGGGGAGCGGGAAAACGACGATGCTCCGCACCGCCATCGAAGTTGCCGCCGAACACAGGCGGGCGTCGCGGGTGGTTGCACCGACGTTGCGCGCAGCGCAGGTCGCACACGAAGAACTCCGCGTACCTGCAACATCGGTCGCGGCGCTCGTGCACGCCCACGGATGGCGGTGGAACCGCGACGGCGTATGGACACGCCTGAATCCCGGTGACACCGACCCCGACACCAGACGGATCTACACCGGCCCCGCGCGGGATGCGGTGCTGTTGCGGGGTGAGCGGGTGATCGTGGACGAGGCCGGGATGCTCGACCAAGACACTGCCCACGCCCTCCTCACCATCACCCAAGAGGCAGGCGCGATTGTCGCGCTCGTGGGCGACCGCGCACAACTCCCTGCCGTGGGCCGGGGCGGGGTGCTCGATATGGCCGCCCAGATACGCGGCCGCACCTACGACATGACCGAACTGCACAGGTTTGCTGACGCGGAGTACGCAGCACTCACGTTGACGATGCGCGACCGACAGAACCCCGGCGAGGTGTTCGACCGACTCGCCGCAATGGGCTTCGTGACGCTCCATACTGGTGAGGAGTCGGCCCGCGACCACATCGCCGAGAACGCTAGCCAAGATGAGGCGATCACCGTCGCCTTGAACGACGAAGCCGCCGCCTTGAACGAGCGCATCCGCATGGGACGCATCGAACGCGGTGAGGTCGACGACACGATCACGGTGACCGGGAGCGACGATCTGCCCATCGGTCGGGGTGATCTGATCCAGACGCGGAAGAACGACACCGGTTTGGGCGTGGCGAACCGGCAACAGTGGATTGTGCAGCACGTCGCTGAGGACGGCACTCTCTATGCGAGGGAAGTCGCGAGCGGGCGGCGGAACCCGCGCACCGTCGCTATACCTGCCGAGTATGTGAGCGAACACGCGCACCTGTCCTACGCCGCCACCGCTTACGGCGTCCAAGGCACAACGGTCAACACCTCCCACACGTTTCTGTCGGAGGCGACGAGCGCGGCAGGCATCTATGTCGGCATGACCCGAGGCCGAAAGAACAACCGGCTGCACGTCATCGCCGAGAACCTGGCCGATGCTCGGGGGCAGTTCGTCACAGCGATGCAGCGCGACCCCGCCGACCGAGGCCTCGAGCACGCCACCGCGCAAGCTGCGGAAGCAGTGCGCGGCATCGTCAAGAACGGCCCGATTCAGCGCGTCAACGCAGAACTCGCCAGGCTCGATAGGGAAGCCAAGCGCGCAGAACAGGCGGCGCAGCGGTGGGAGCAGACCGCCAAGCAGCTCGACGCCCAACGTGCCAGGCACCGTGACGAATACGAAGAGAGCATCGCCGTGCTTCGTCGGGCCGAGAAAGAAGCCGGACGTGTGCGTGCCGAGGTAGCCGCGCCTCTCGTCGAGCAAGCCGAGCACGACGGCGCGGCGTACCTCGCCACCGTCGAAGCAGAGCGGACAGCGAGCGTACGTCTGGCAACTGTCGGGCGGTTCGGGCGGCGCAAGGTCCGCGATGAGTACCGCGCCGCGAGCGAACAAACGCAGATCACGCGAGCCCGCGTCCGGGATGCGTGGGAGGCTGAGCCGCCACGAACACCCAGCGCGCTACCCGAGTGGGTTGTGCAGGTCACGGGGCGGCGAGCAGAGGCCGATCCCCGAGTGCGAGACGCTGACCATGCTGTCGAATTCGCTCGCACCGAACGAGCCGCAACAAGTGAGCGTCATCGGAACGAGCGCCTGGTGCTCCTGGCGAGCGAGTACGGGCCGGAGAACGCGCGTGCTCGCCAGCACGGGATGCGCGCCCTCAACCCTGCTCGTAATGCCCGCGCCGCCCGCGCTCGTGCAGCGCTGCTTCGTGCCGAGAGCGAGGAAATCCGCGGCATTCCCGCGAATGACGCAGCTGAGCTTATCGAGGCCAAACGCGTAGAGCGGGAACTTGCGCAACATGAAGCCGAACGGCGTCAACGCCAACTCTCCTCTCCCGCTGGGTCGATGCGTCGTAATCCAGATGGGCGATCAGGACACGGGCTGGGACTATGACCCGCACTACGGCAGCGCGTTCATCTTGGTGTCACACCCCATGGATTCTCCGAGTGGTCTTCCTCTGGCCGTGACGACTGGGTCCCGGTCCTCGGTGTAGCGTTCTGCTCGGAAACTCTGCAACCGGTGTGGCGTCAGAATCGCGGTGTGGCACTTCAGGAGTCTGTTAGTCAGAGCCCCCTAAATCGGCGGGCTGGTTTCCGGCTCTGGTTTCGGTCCAGTAGCCGATCACGTGGTGACGGTCGCGGGGTGAGCCGAGTCGCTTGCGGAGCTCGCTGCGGATAGCGCGGCTGGCGGATGCTTCGCACGCCGCCCACGCGTACCAGGGCTCAGCGGGCGGGGTAAGCGCAGCAACGGTGGCGGGCAGCGCGCTGGGGCCATGGCCATTTCCGGTCCCGGTCAGCCAGCGGTATTCGACGGTGGCGGCGGAGTCGATCGTTTGGATGTCGGCGGCCTCGGGTACTTCGATGATGGCGAGGGCTCGGGTGGTCTCGGGGAGTTCTTCGATAATGCGTCCCAGGCCGGGAAGCCCAGTGGCGTCGGCGATGAGGAGTTGGAACGTCGCGTCTGATGGCGGGCGGTAGTAGGAGCCGCCGCCATGGAAGGCGCCGATGATGTGGCCGGGCTCTGCGCGTTCGGCCCAGTTCGAGGCGATTCCTTCGCCATGGATCGCGAAGTCGATATCGAAACGGCGGCCGTCGTCGTAGACGCGGCGGACAGTGTAATGGCGCCACGGGGGTTCTTCGCCGGTCCACCCGGGCCCGTACTCGGGCGAGTTGAACGTCGTCAGATCGGCTTCGGTCTCGCCGGGGCGGGGTATCGCGATATCCATGCGTTCGTCGCCGGTGCCGTCGGTGGGCCAGCGCCAGTCGCCGATGGTCTGGAACGAGATCTGGATCATGTGCGGGGTGAGTCGTGCGACGCGTTCGACGCGGGCGGGGGAGCAAGGGACGGTCATGGGGCTATTCCTCCTCGAGAGATGCGGGCGATGGCTGAGGTCGGGAAGTCTGGTCGCGTTCACGTGTCCAGGCCTCCCAGAGTGAGCGGAAGACGCCGCCACGGGCGAGGAGGTCGTCGAGGTCGCCTTGCTCGATGATGCGGCCGGCCTCGAATACAGCGATCGAGTCGGCGTGCTCGGCGTGGGAGAGACGATGGGCGATGATGATCGCGGTGCGTCCGTGAACGGCCGCGTCGACGGCGCGGTCGAGTGTCGTGTCTGCGCCCGCATGAGCGGATGCTTCGTCGAGCACCACGATGGGCGGGTCGGCGAGCAGGACGCGGGCAAGCGCGATCTGCTGGAGGCGTTGCTCGTCGAGATCCTGTGGGGCGGGCGTGTCGAGCCCGTGCGCAAGGTCGTCGACCCAGTGGGCGCCGACCGCGTGGAGGGCGGTTCGCAGTTCGTCGTCGGAGGCGTCCGCGCGAGCGAGTCGCAGGTTGTCGCCGAGTGTGCCGGAGAACAGGTGCGTCTCTTGCGTGACGAGCATGACCGCGGGCTTGCTCGAGTCCTGCACGGCTCGGGTTGCGGGTCGTTCCCCGACGAGCACGGCGCCCCGGTCAGGCTCGGCCAGTCCTGCGATGAGTCTCGCGGTGGTCGATTTCCCCGATCCGCTTGCCCCGACGAGCACGACGCGCATCCCCGGGGCGATCTTGATACTGACATCGGCGATGGCGGGTCGTTCCGATCCCGCCCCGGGATAGGTGAACGTCACGTGATGGAGCTCGACGGAGGCATCGCGAATCGGTTGTCGCGGGGCTGCCGGAGCGGTGCTGTGCAGCACGCCGACGAGACGCTCGAGTCCCGCCTGGGCGCGTTGCAGATCATCGATGCTCGACAGCAAGGCTTCGATGGGGCCGAACAGGCGGTGGAAGAACAGCGCGGCGGCGGTCACCGTCCCGACGGTCATTCCGGCCGTCTCCACGAGCCAGAATCCGACGGTGAGCACGGCGGCGAGACCTGCGAACTCGGCCAGGTTGAGCGTGCCGTTGAACACGTTTCGCGCCCTGCCGGCCGTGCGAGCGGTGTCTACCGCGGTTAGGCTTCGCTCGGCGATCAGTCCGAGACGAGCAGGGGCGAGACGATGGGCGCGAATGGTGCGGGCTCCGGCGACGCTCTCGATTATCGCTTGTCCGCGGTCAGACTCCTCGCGGCGCAGTCGCACGTACAGAGGGCGCGAGCGGCGCAGGAACCGCGTCACCGCGACCAGCTGCAGCGGGACGGCGATCAGCGCGGCCAGCGCGAGGAGCGGATCAAGCGCGGCGATTCCAACTGCCGTGAGCACGATCGTGAACAGGGCGCCGACAAAGCGCGGCAGCACTCCTGACCCGGCCTCGGTGACCGCCTCGACATCACCCGTCAGTCGCGACACCACGTCCGAGCTTCCCGCCCGTTCAACGGTCGTGGCATCGATCCGCATCGCGGCGGTGAATACCTCCTCGCGCAGCTGCGCAAGCATCCCCTGCACACAGACCACCAGCAGCCGTCCGCCCCACCAGGCGGTCGTGGCCGAGACGGTCCCGGCTGCGACGAGGATGCCGGCTGCGAACGGGATGCGCCACGCGTCGACGCCGGAGAGGACGATGTCGACGATCCAGCCCAGCACGGGAGGGATCGCCAATGCACTGGCAGATCCGGTCAGCAGCAACGCCACTGTCGCGGTGATCAGGCCTCGTCGTCGCGCCAGGAGACCACGGACGGTGCGCAGGGTGTCGCGGATCGATGCGACGGGCAGCGTCTCGGTCACGTGTGCACCGCCTGTGCAACCGGGGGCGCGGTGAGGTCGATGACCGTCGCGCAGCTGTCGAGCAGGATCGGGTCGCTTGTGATCAGCAGGATGGTGCGGCCGCATCGTGCGAGGCCGGCTCCCACACGATGCGTCGTGATGGGGTCGAGCGCGGTCGTCGGTTCCTCGAGCACGAGAACATCGGCCGGGGTGTGCAGCGCTCGTGCCAGCAGCAGTCGCTGTCGCTGTCCTCCGGACAGGCGGCGCCCCTGTTCACCGATGGGCGCGTCTGGTGATCCGACATGCTCGATCACGTCGTCCAGCGCGGTCGCTTTCACCAGATCGTCGTTCAACGCGCAGGAAGGGGAGGTCGCGAGGGTGACGTTGTGTCGGATGCTGCCGGTGAACACGAACGCATCATGAGGCGGAGCCAGCACATGCTTCCGGTAGGCATCCGGGCCGATGGTCAGGGCGTCGACCCCGCCGAGCATGAGTTCGCCCGGTGCGGGCACGCTGCGGAACCCCAGCCGGGTGGCCACGTCGTGAGCGTGCCTGGCGCCGGCCACCCGGATGCCGATCATCCGTCCCGGCTGCGACTCGATCACACGACCGTCCATCGTGGCCCACCGCAGCATGCTGTGATCCGGGTCCGTGTCCTGTCCGTCGGGGAGAGTGTGCGGCTCGGTGAGCAGGTCGTGCAGGCGTCGGGCTGATGCGTGCTTGTGCGCCCAGTTCGCCCCGAATGTGCCGATGTGGTCGAGGGAGGCTTGCAGGAACTGGGCCAACCCCACCACGGTGATCAACTGCCCCGGTGTGATCGTCCCGTGCATCGCCATCCAACCGGCCACGGCAGCCAGCGCGCCGAGGTAGAGGACCGATACTGCCGTGCTCACCGCCTGGTAGGTCAACAGTGACCCAGACGCGCGGATCGCGCCGTCGCGGGAGGCTGTGCTCGCTTCGCGGTAGCGGGCGACGATCTGCGGATGGGCTGCGAGGCCGTGGATGATCCGCAGCCCCTCCATGGCGTCCGTCGCCACGTCGCTCGCCCGCGAGACCGCGCTCTGCTCGGCCATGCCCAGACGTTCCAGCGGCCGAGCCAGTGCGGCCATGCCCCACAGCACCAGCAGCGCCCCAGCCAGCGCTCCGAGGCCGAGCGGGATCGAGATGAGTAGCAGCGCAGTCACCGCGGTGAGCAGCGCCGCGATGGTGGCGGCCTGTTCGGCGATGCTCCACGCGACGCCGGCAACCCGATACGTGTCGCTCGTGACGACGGACAACACCTCGCCCGTGCGGCGCGTTCGTATTCCTCGCGGATGCAGCACCCGGGCGACCGCGAGCTGCCGCAGGTCATGCTCACCGTGCCCGTAGATGCGAACCATCGCCAGGCTCGCCCATTGGTAGCTGAACGACAGGATGAGGAACACCGCTCCCAGCACACCCAGCCAAAGCGCCAGCGCGCCCGGATCACGAGGGAGCACCGCCCGGTCGATGACCACGCCGATGAGGATCGGTACCGCTGCCTCGCTCGCCTGGTGAAGCATGAGCCCCGCGGTCGCCGCCGACAGTCGCCACCCGCGTCCGCCACGCGACAGCGCGACGCGTATGACCCGGCCAGGCGTCTGTGGCGTCAAGAGGGGAGTGTCGGTGGTCACTCTTGAGACGCTAGGCGTGCGGGTGACCGCGGGGATGACGAATGTTGTCGCCGATCAGACACTGCAAAATAGATTAGGCTTGCCTAAGTAGACCTATGGCCGTGGACAGTGAGGGGTGCTAGTGACTCTGCTCGATTCGTCGTCGACCGGCGAGTGCATCGATGATGCTGTGGGCTTGCCGGTACGGGAGCGGATCGTGCCCGAAGGGTACCTGCTGACCACCCGGTTCCTGCGATATGCGTACGTCGATGACGCCGATGGGTGCTCGCCGGTCGAGCACGCGCACCCCGAACATGTCGTGTTCTGGCCGGAACGCGCCTCAGCCGAGATCGAGGTGGAGGGCATCCGACGCAGACTCACCGTCGGGCAGGGGCTGTGGGTGCCCGCCGGAACGCGGCACGCGGCAAGCCGCGCCCCCTCCACCACGCTCGCTGCTCTGCACCTCCTACCCGAGGCGTGGGACGGCCCCGCAGCGGAGGTGCGCCCGGTCACCGTGAACGCCGCTCTGCGTGAGCTTCTCACACATCTGGCGATCACCGGTATGCCTCGCCAGCAGCGCTTGCGCGCCCAGCGGGTCTGTCTCGAGCTCGTTGCAGATGAAGTGTTCCCTGTGATCGAACTGCCGCTCCCGCGGGATCCGCGCATCGCTCCAATCGCCCGGGCGATCATGCGTGACCCTGCCGATGACCGCTCGATCGAGGACTGGGCATGGATCACCTCTACCAGCGCTCGCACACTCGCACGTGCGTTTCGTGCCGAGACCGGGATGACGTTCAGTCAGTGGCGCATGGCCGCACGCATGTCCGCCGCGGTCCGTCTCCTCAGCGACGGGACCCCCGTCGGGATGGTGGCACGCAGAGTCGGCTATGCCACCTTCAGCGCCTTCAGCGCCGCATTCCACCGTGTCATGGGGCGTCCGCCGCACCGATTCCTGCCCGCCAATAATGACGACTGACGAAGGTGCTCCTCGGGGTCATGGTCGATGACGCTCGGCGGTGCCTTTTCCTGGGTGCTGCTCGTGCGGGAGCCTCCTCATGTCGATGTGACAGGAGCGGCGGTGAGCTCGTGTCCGTTCAACGCAAGAAGGTGTCCGTTTTCGGCAAGCATCATTCTCTAGAGTGAGCTACGGCTGGCCTAACCTGGCTGCTGGAGGTCTTCCACCGGAGACACCTGATCACATCACTGAGAGGACTCATGTCCGTTTTACGTCGCACCGGCGCGCTCGTCGCACTCGTCGCATCGATCCTTTTGGCCACCGGCTGCTCGTCCACGCCCGACTCGAGCGCAGCCCCCGACGGGGCGGCCGCGACGGAATCGAGTTACCCTCGCACGATCGAACACGCGTTGGGCGACACGACGATTCCGGAGAAACCGGAGCGCGTGGTGACGCTGAGTTGGATGAACCACGACATCGTCGCCGCGCTCGGCGTCGTTCCGGTCGGCGTTCCCGAGACGTGGGGCGGCGACGAGGAGGGCTTCACCCCGTGGTTCCGTCACCAGATCGAGAACGAGCTGGGCGCGCAGATGCCGGAGGTCATCAACGTGACCGAGGACGGCCCTGACTACGAGCAGATCCTGGCCCTCCAGCCGGACGTCATCATCGGCGTGTACTCCGGCTTCACCGAGACAGAGTACAAGCGGCTCAGCGAGATCGCCCCGACCGTTGGGTACATGGATCGGCCGTTCACTGCCGGCACGTGGCAGGAGCACACCGAGATCATCGGTAAGATCCTCGGCGAGGAAGACAAAGCCGCCGAGCTGATCGAACAGACCGAGGCAGCCATCGCCGAGGAAGCCGCGAAGTACCCCAACCTCAAAGGGGCCTCGTTCCTCTACAGCACGACCTTCTCCTCGGGGGCAACGGAGATCACCGCCTATATCAGCGAGGACCCGCGCGTGCGGCTGCTGCACGAGTTCGGCATGGTCGACACTCCGCAGCTCGCTGCGAAGACCGCAGACGTGCCGGCGGACACCTGGTACGGCGGCATCAGTCTCGAGGAGCTCGATTCGGTGGAGGCGGATGTCGTCCTGGCGTGGTCGTATGCCGACGCCGACACCAAGCACACGCTCGAGCACCCGGTCTTCAACCGGTGGGACCCGATCGCGAACGGCCGCTACTTCATCGCCGAGGACAACACGCTCGGCATGGCCACCAGCGGTCCCAGCGTGCTCAGCATCCAGTGGGCGATCGAGCAGGGCTACATCAAGGACATCTCCGCGGCGATCGACGGTGGCGCCGTCGTGCGCAGGGCCCAGTGACACGGTGCTCCAGGGTTCATCCCATCGATCCGGATTCGAGCAGGTGAGCGTCCCGACAGTGACAGCCGCCCGTGCGCTCGAGGAGCGGGCGGCACCGTCCGGTGTGGCCCGCTCCGGGGCGTTTCGACTGGCTGGTCTCGGTGTCGCGACCGCCGTTCTTGCTGTCGTTGTCATGCTCAGCGTTGGCGTCGGAGCTCGAGCTATCGCACTGCCGACGATCTGGGACGCGCTGTGGGCGTATGATCACACGATCGATGAGCACGTGATAATTCTCGAGCTGCGCGTGCCGCGCACGGTCGTCGGCTTGGTCGTGGGCCCGGCGCTCGGGATGTGCGGGGCACTGATCCAGGCGTACACCCGGAACCCCCTCGCTGATCCCGGCATCCTCGGCGTGAATGCCGGGGCGACGTTCGCGGTGACGATGGCGGTCGGGTTCCTCGGCATCGCCGCCCCGCTGGGCTACGTATGGTTCGCGTTGCTCGGCGTCGGCGCTGTCACGATACTCGTGTACGCGCTTGGCGCCGTCGGCGGCGGCAAAGCCACCCCGGCGAAGCTCACCCTCGCGGGTGTGGCGATCAGCGCAGTGCTGGGCGGCCTCACCACCGCGATCGTTCTCGGCAACCGTGACACCTTCGACGACCTCCGATTCTGGGGCGTCGGATCCATCGGCGGTCGACAGCTCGATATCGTCCTCTCCTTCGCGCCGCTGATTCTTCTCGGGCTCCTGCTCGGCCTTGGCACCGCCCGAGCGCTCAACGCCCTCGCGCTCGGAGACGAGCTCGCCGCCTCGCTCGGGGTTCGTGCCGGGCGGGTGCGGATCGTCGTGATCGTCGCCGTCACCCTGCTCGCCGGCACGGCGACCGCGCTGGCGGGACCGATCGGGTTCGTCGGGCTCATGGTGCCGCACGTCGTGCGCTGGTTCGTGGGCCCCGATCAGCGATGGATCTTCGCCTACACGATCGTCGTCTCACCGATTCTGCTGCTGTCCGACATCCTCGGCCGAGTCATCCTCCCCAGTGGAGAACTGCGCGTAGGCCTTGTCACCGCCGTCATCGGTGCCCCGGTGCTCATCGTCCTCGCACGACGACGGGGGGTGAGCGGCCTGTGAGCACCTACTCCCGCCGCAGTCCCGGGCGCGACACCTTCGACCACGGATACCGCGCGATCGTCATTCGCGTGCCACGGGTCTCGGGCGTGGTCAGCGTACGTGTCCTCGCGGTCTGCGCCACCCTCGCACTGCTCACCCTGATCCTCGCGATCATCTCCCTCACCCTCGGCACCTACCCCGTGCCCCTCGGCGACGTCGTCGCCGCGCTCACCGGCACCGCCAGCAAGCAGACGAACATGCTCGTCTTGGGATGGAGACTGCCGCGGGCACTGTTCGCAATCGCCTGCGGCATCGCTCTCGCCATCGCCGGCGCCATCTTCCAAACCCTCACCCGCAACCCGCTCGGTTCCCCGGACATCATCGGCTTCTCCTCCGGCTCCTACACCGGCGCGATCCTCGTCATGCTCCTTCTCGGATCCACCCGCTACCTCGACATCGCCACGGGTGCCATCGTCGGCGGCATCATCACCGCCGCTATCGTCTATCTCCTCGCCACGGTGGGCGGATCCGTGCAATCGTTCCGGCTGATCATCATGGGCATCGGCGTCGCCGCCCTGCTCTCCTCGCTCAACTCCGCACTCATGTTGTCCACCAGCGTCGACACCGCTATGCTCGCCGCCGTCTGGGCAGCCGGATCCTTCAACGCACTCGGCCACGACCAGCTCTGGCCCATGTCAGCGCTCCTGCTCATCCTGCTCGCCGCCGTGACGATGCTCGCCCCGGGCCTGCGCCAGCTCGAACTGGGCGACGCCACCGCCCAATCGCTCGGCGTACGCGCCAACCGCACCCGCGCCCTCGCCGTCGTCGTCGGCGTCGCCCTCACCGCGCTTGTCACCGCCGCCGCCGGCCCCATCTCGTTCATAGCCCTGGCCGCCCCGCAGATCGCGCGTCGCCTGGTGCGCGGATCGGGACTACTGCTCGTCCCCTCGGCGCTCGTGGGCGCATTTAGCCTGCTCACGTCCGACGTCCTCGCCCAGCGCATCGGGGTGCCTGTCGGTGTCGTCACCGTCTCACTCGGCGGCGCATACCTCGCCTGGCTGCTAATCTCGGAGTTTCGGAGGAGAACATGACCACGACCAATCCCGCCACCGGCACCGTCGCCGTCGACGCAGTACGCACAGTCGCCGTGCGCGCCGGGTACGACAAGCGGATCATCGTCGATGGGGTCGACATCACCATCGCTCGCGGCTCGTACACCGCCATCATTGGCCCCAACGCATGTGGAAAATCAACCCTGCTGCGCACGATTGCCCGCGTCCTCCCGGCCCTCGATGGCGCGATCCTGCTCGACGGAGACGACATCCACCGTCTGCCACCGAAACAGCTCGCCACCCGGCTCGGCCTGCTTCCGCAGACCTCTCTCGCCCCGGACGGGATACGCGTCGCCGATCTCGTCGCCCGCGGGCGCTACCCGCACCAGGGTATGTTCGACCGGTGGTCCGCCGAGGACGAGGCCGCCGTCACCGCCGCCCTCGAAGCCACCGGCACCGCTGACCTGTCTGGAAGACTCGTCGAAGAACTCTCCGGCGGGCAGCGCCAGCGCGTCTGGGTCGCGATGGCCCTCGCCCAGCAGACCCCAGTCCTACTCCTCGACGAACCGACCACGTTTCTCGACATCTCCCACCAGTACGGGCTCCTCGAACTGTTCGAGACACTCCGCAGCGAGCTGCGCCGCACCATCGTGGTCGTCCTCCACGACCTCAACCAGGCCGCCCGGTACGCCGACCACCTCATCGTCATGAAGGACGGCGCGGTCGTCGCGTCCGGTGCACCAGACCAGGTCCTCACCGCCGAGCTCGTCGAGGACGTCTACGACCTTCCCTGCCTCATCCAACCCGACCCCGAAACCGGCACACCGCTGGTCATCCCTCGTCGCGTCGTCCGACGACCGCTTGCCTCCTGAGCCGGCAATCGCCAAGGCGCACAGCGACGTCTCACGGCGCTCGTTCACCCTCGCGGGTATCGCTCGCGAGCGCCCTGCGGGGATCTGTCGCAAGGGCAACGGCAGATGTCCGCCATACGAAAACAGCGACGGATAGCGTCGGAGCTAAGGGTTACCTTATCCCGCTGAATCATCTCTACTCGTGAGGACTGTCCATGCTCTCTATCTCCCGTCGCGCGGCGCTCGCCGTGCTGGCTTGCACTTTTCTCCTCTCCGGATGCGTTTCCCCACCTCCGCCCGCGGAGGCCGAGCAACGCGTCTTCGCCGAGCCGGAGGATGGTGCGTATCCGGTGACGATCGAGCACGCGTACGGGTCGACCGAGGTCACAACCCAGCCGAAGCGCGTCGTCGCAATCGGCTGGAGCGGCGCCGATATCGCGATCCAGTTCGGCACGGTTCCGGTCGCGCAAGGCCACGCAACCGGCATCGAAGCCGACTACTACCCGTGGGTCTCCGAAGCAATCGAGAAACTCGGTGCTCCCTTCCCCTCCGTGGACCCTTCATTGGAGCGCGGTGAGGTCGACCTGGAGTACGTCCTGATGCAGCAGCCCGATCTCATCGTCGCCATCAACTCCGGAATCACCGAGGCCGAGTATAAGGCGCTGTCAGAAATCGCACCGACGATCGCCTTCCCCTCGGAGCCCTGGGCGACCACGGTCGATGAGCATATTCAGATGATGGGTGCCGCGCTCGGGCGCCCGGCATATGCCACCCAGATCGAGAAAGACACCACGCAGCGCATCGCCGATGTCGCGGCAGCGCACCCCGAATTGTCGGGAGTCACTTACCTGCACAGCTTCCTGCCTTCCGACGACG
This sequence comes from Corynebacterium sp. UMB9976, assembly GCF_030212265.1. Taxonomy (NCBI): domain Bacteria; kingdom Bacillati; phylum Actinomycetota; class Actinomycetes; order Mycobacteriales; family Corynebacteriaceae; genus Corynebacterium; species Corynebacterium sp. UMB9976. The sequence continues at coordinate 10,833 of NZ_JASODY010000011.1, read as the reverse complement.
GACAGGTCGTCGTCTTCGGCTCCGTCGACCCCCGAGCCCAGATTCTCGAAGCTCTCGGGCTTGAGCCCCTCGCCGGAACGCTCGAACTGCAGCGCAAGGCAGGCGACCCCGCCAGCTTCACCGTCAGCATGGAGCAGTTCCTCCAGCTGAACCCCGATGTCCACGTCGTCATCTCCGATGAGGACACCTGGCGCGAAGCCGTTGCCGCGAACGCCGCATTCCAGAGTTGGACGCCTGTGTCGGAGAACCGGGTCGCACTGATCGACGACCCCGCCACCGGGCTTGCCCTCGCTACCGCCACCCCGCTCGGCATCGACTGGGGCATCGACGCCATCGCCGACAGGATTAGCCGCGTCGTCACCGAGACCCGCGGGGAAGGAGGCGCATCGTGACCTCCGAGATGACTCGGGAAGCGCCGCGTCGGGCCGGGCGTCGCCGCGTTCTGGCTCCGTTCGTCGTTCTGGCTCTCGCGCTGTCTTTGACGGCGTGCGGATCATCGCCAGGCGACCGCCCGACCTCAGAGCAGCAGTCGGGCGCCTTCCCGATATCCGTAACACATGCGCACGGCGAGACGATTATCCAGTCAACCCCAGAACGAGTGGTTGTCCTCGGGGCCAGCGCCGAAGACGCGGTCGCCGCGCTGGGCGTCGTTCCCGTCGCGGTCCCCAAAGAATACGGCACACCGGACGGCTATAGCGATTGGTTCCGCGAGCATGTGACTGTCGAACTCGGTGCCGAACTGCCGCCGATTCTCTCGCCAGGAAAGGACGGTGCCTACGACCCAGAGGAGATCCTCAGTTACGCCCCGGATCTGATTTTCGCGCCATACTCCGGGATCACCGAATCCGACTATCAGCGGCTCAGTGAAATCGCCCCGACGATCGCCTATGCGCGCACACCGTGGACTTACGGTTCGTGGTCAGACATCGTCGAGCTCGCAGGCACCGCGCTGGGACGCCCTGAGCAGGCTGCGGAACTGATCTCACGAACGCAGGCAGCGATCGATTCAGCGCGCGATGCGCACCCTCAGCTCGAAGGGAAGACCTTCATCTTCGGCGAGTGGCTGGAAGACGGTTTCACGGACCTTGCCGTCTACTCGCCGGATGACCCCCGACCTACACTGCTTCGTGAGTTCGGGATGACTGACGACCCGTCCGTCGTTCAGGAAGTCGGCTCATTTGGGGACGACTACTACGGCTCCGTCAGCCTCGAGAGACTGGATGCGCTCACCACCGACGTGTTCATCGGATGGTCGAACTCCCCAGACAAGATCGCGCAGACTCTCGCCCATCCACTGATGTCGCGGTGGGCTCCGATTGCCGAAGGCCGCTACTACTACTTGGAAGACCCAGAGCTTCTGATGGCAGTCACCACTCCCTCCGTGTTGAGCGTCCCCTGGGCCGTCCAGCACGGATTCCTGGATGACATCACGTCCGCGCTCGGGGCCGATGCGGTTATACGCACCGGCGACGAATAGCCGTCGCCCTGAGCAGTGAACGGCGCCGTCTGCCGGCACGTAGATGGCAGAGATGACGTCATCGCGAATGGGTGGAAGCGGGCGGTGTGGTTTGGCTCACGATGATGTTTCGCAGCCGCCGCAGGCCCCGCTCCAGCTGTCGGGCCCCGGGGCGGCCGATACAGACCCGCAGACCAGATTCTGTGGCGGACGGATCGGTGCGAACCCGAAAGCGCCGCCACGACTGACAGCTGCCGGCAACTACTGACGTCAGAGATTCCATGTGACATCCGTGACGGCGACAAATCACGGCCGAACAGTCGGGAGCGCTGGACCAAGGTGCCTCGATGCTCGAATGGGGATCGGTCATAAAGACCGTGACCGCCCGGATCGTCGAACAACCTCACCGCGCAGGCACACGCGATCTATCGGCTCCCGTCAGCGTCTATCTCCCGGAGGCGAAGCCGCCACGAGAAGTCGATGTGCGCTCACGCTTCACGCACGCGTATACACCATCGGATACAAAGCCGGTCGAGCCGACAAGCTCGCCGCCAGGGCTTCGGCGCTATATCTCGCCGCCCGTAGACTGGAGCCGCGCAAACGCACACAATCACAGGTGAGTGTGTTTGGGGCACCTCGGCTACCCGAGCTCCACGTTCTCAGCGACATATGCGGCGGGCAAGGTGATCGTGGTTCGCCATTTCGAATGAGATCGACGGACTGTGAGTGATCCATCATCATGGGCCCTGGTCACGGTCCACCGGTCGCCATTTTTCACCCATCCACGCCCGAGCGAGAGTCGACGATCGTTCTTACGCGTGATGATGAGATCACCCCGTGAGGCTTCGTTCCCGTCGTGCAGGCCGACGCCGTCGAGGGCGACTTCGCCTGCGAGAATCCGGTCGGTGCGAGCTCGGGTATTGAGTTGGGAGACGGTGTCGAGGGTCTCGGCGATCAGCACGGAGGCTTTTCCTGCTGCCTGATCTGTTTGCCAGGCTTGATAGGCCTGCTCGATGATCTCTTCGTATCCGCCAGGGGTGATGCGGTCGTGATCGAGGTAGGTGTCGATGACGTCCGTGTCACCGATCCGCAAACCCAGAGAGGCGTGTTTCTCCCACTCGTTTCGGAACCGGCGCACATCAGTGAGATCCGGAGTATCGTCGCGTTCACGCACCAGCATCCCGAACGCCCCACCTGCGTCGACGGCAGCGAGTTGTGCCCAGTCACCGACAAGGAGCACTTTCGCGCCGACCGCTTTTGCGTGGACGGTGATGGTGTCGAGGGCGAGGGTTCCTGCGAGCGATGCCTCATCAATGATGACGAGTTGACCGGCGGTAAGGTTCCAGTTGCCGTGGCGGTGTTCGTGGAGCCACTTCGCTGTGTTCTCCGTAGCCACACTCAGATCCTCGGCTAGTACTTCGGCTGCTGCGGCTGATGGTGCGAGCCCGATGACTGAGCCTTGGCCGTGGCGTCTCTCCCATGCCTGGTGGAGGGCTCGCATGGTGGTGGTCTTCCCGGTCCCTGCGGGGCCAACGAGCACATCGAGAGTGCGGGCGGAGATCCCGATCTTCGCGATCGCCTGCTCCTGATCAGGCGACAACGCGTACCCGTCCTTGTTCTTCGTCCTTGCGGCCTGTTCGATCCAAGCGAGCGGCACCGTGGGTGCTGTGCGGTTCTCGGCAGCGGCGAGGAGTCGATCTTCTGCCGCGAGCACGCGTTCCGAGGAGAAGACCGTGGAAGCTCTCGGGCGGAACACACTCGCACCGTCAGGCTGTTGGAACACGGGCGGGCTCGACGCAAGCTCCGGCGGCGTCAACCGGAGGGAAGCTTGTTCGGCCGCGTCGACAATCTGCTGCGTGATGACGTCACGGTCCTGCGCGGTGGCGAACCGGAGCCCCATCGTTTGGCGGACGGCTTCGGCGTGGAGGTTCCATCGCTTCCACGTCGCACGCCGATCACCTACCCGCTCCACCACGACCGCAGCTACCGCATCGAGGTCATCGAGCGCGATGTCGTCAGCTCGCAGCAAGGGATCGGCTGCGCTACTTGTGAGGAGTGCTGCGGCCCAGGTCGGTGCGTCCTCTCCGAGTACCTCGGTGGCTCGTTCACGCCACTGGGCGGTGAGGTAGCTCAGGGAGTGCTGTTGCTTCGGTGGCCGGGTCTCGAGGGTTGCCTGTTGCCGGAACTGCCACAGCAGCTTCGGTGACGGCTGCCTGCCATGCTTTTCCACATAGTCAGCAACGAGACGGTCTTTGACCTGCTCGATATCGCGGGTACGGGAAGAGAACTCGTCCATCAACCCCTGTGATACCCCGGTGATCTCCCACGCCGTCGACCGACCCACACCACGTTCACGCGCTTCCCACCCGACACCGAGCACCTGGGTGATCCTGTCAGCGAGAACGGCGTTGTAGTGCTCCGATAGCCCGGTCACTGCGGCATGCAGGGCACGGGAATCAAGGGTGCGCCATTTCCCATCCCGTGCTGCTTGCACCCGGTTCGCGACGACCACATGGGTATGCAGCTGAGGATCGGACGCCCGTGAATCGTAATGGTCATATACCGTCGCGATCACACCCCGCACCGGCACTTGCGCGACCGCACCCCGCGGACCCTTGGCGCCCACCCTCGTCGCGGCCACGTCTCGTTCCAGTAGTTCGATCACGTCCTGGATTGCGGTGTGGTGTGCTTGCGCGATCAGTGCTTGGGTTCCTCCGTCGGCGACGGCCCAGAGGGTTGAGACGGACTTCGGGACGGAGAAGGTGAGATCGAAACCAGCGACAGGCGCTCCAGTCGGCTTCGCTGCTTCCTCAGCCTCGATCAACTCGACCTGGGAAGCGCGCTCGTCAGCAGTGAGTGTCTCGGGGAGTTTCTCAAGGCGACGCTGCACCCGCTCCGTCGCAGTGGCGAACTTTCGGTAGGGGCGACCAAGCTGCTCACCCGTGTTCGGGTCCTGCCCGTACCCCATGAGTCGCCGCAACTGCTCCTCAGACAAAGAGTCCCCGTTAGTGAGATCGCCGGAGAGCCCTGAAAGGCCCGACCCGATCCACGAGCCTGGCGGGGTTCCAGACTCCAGGTAATACCTCGTCAGCGCAGACGTGGTGTCTCGGTCACCGCCCCCAGTAACGACAGAGTTCAGCAGGTACCGGTACCCGTCACCGGCAGTCATCACCCGGATCGAGACCGTCATAGTTGAAAGGTGCGCCGAGCGCCCCTCCACCTCACCAGACCTACGGCGACCGCCTAGGCATCAACTAAGCCGAAGCCCCGCACACAAAGAATCGGACAGACCCCACTTTTCTTTACTTAACCCCCACGTGGTCAAAATTTCGCCCATTTTCCGCCCAGTTTCACCTAACCCCGTGTCGAAAAGATGCGACTCGTTGTAGAGAATGATGGACTGGTCCGCGTACCCCCGCTGCCGCCGCACCCGCATGACATTGGCCACCAAGGCGACAAGCAGTGACGCGGCAGTATGGCGAAGGTCATGGTACGAGATAGCCGGCGGGAGAGATTCTCTGCCCGCATGTGCCACGCCATCGCCGGGGCTGTATTGTAGGTGCACCCACGGCAGGGTCGCGGTGACCGTTTTGCCGGAACGGATCATGTGCCGGGTTGGGTCATCACACATAGGCAGTACCCACGTGATCGGCGTTCCTGCCGCGAATGAGCTCGCAGGATGAGCTCGCAGGACTATCGGCCAAGCCTCGTCAATTCCTGAATCCATTGACTAGGGAGGCCCATCTAGCAGAAGCATGTAACCATAACTCCCCTCGTTGCAAGCAGGATATCCGCCCCCGTAACAGTCATGTTTTCGGATACCCACGTCACTACTTGACCATAGATTGATGCAGCGATACGCTTTGAACGTGTTCAGTGAACAGGTTCAATCAGATCGTGCCACTCAGAAGCAGACGACACGCAATAAGGTTTTAGATGCCGCCTATGCCCTTTTTGCGTCAGCTGGGTACGCAGATACAAATGTGCGCGCCATCGCACAGAAGGCCAACGTCAGCGTTGGAACCGTTATGAATGTCGGGAGCAAGCAGTCGTTATTAATTCAAACCATCGGACATCGAATCACCATGATGCACGATGAGCTCCGCGGACAATCAGACAACCTTATCGACGTTCTCGCTCCGTTCCTGAAAATGTTTACTGGTCAGGAAGAACTATCAAAAGCGTATGGCGCCGCACTAATTACCCAAGGAAGCAACGGAGAGACACTCAAGGAGCTTCGAACTCTCTTGGTAGATGAAATCGTTTTGCGCCTGGGCAACATGCTCCCTAAAGATGATGCTCAAGAGTTCGCGACAATCCTTTACAACATCTATCTTGGCTTACTTCTTGGCTGGGCTGCCGGTGCATACGACACCGACGAACTATCCACTCACGCCAACAGTTCCATCTCCCGTCTTAAAATCGCGTACGAAGTAAACTAATGATTCTCGAATCTTCACCTGCTTGGCCCTCCATCATTCTTGCAGCCATTTTGTTCGGAGACGCGGCACTCTCACTCAAACCCCCAGCATTCATCGAGGTCTGCCTCAGAGGAGTACGACTCCCTGCAGAGTGGTGGTGGACGCTTATCGTTATCAAGCTCCTAGCCGCAAGCGGGCTCATTATTGGGCTCTGGATACCAGGCATTGGAATAGGGACGATGGTTGGAGTCATCGCCTACTTCTGCGCTGCCGCAATCGCACATATCCGAGCCCATTTTCTAGGTAGCGAGTTTTGGGTGAATTGCTTAGGTATGCTCACGATCTCGCTAGGCGCTCTCATTGCAACACTACTGATAGCCTGAGACCGCCAATTAACAGATTGCGTCCGCCCATTGGGGAGCGTCATTGCCCGCGCAGAGCAACCTACCGCGGGGTGTTGGTGACCCGCTGGCCGCCTACCGCCTCGCCGGTCTGCTCAACGGGTATGGGTAGCCTACCGGGGAGCAGGAAGCGGCTGCGGCGACCGCACTTCGTGTGCCGACAGTATGAGAAAGCCCCAGCCGATTGTGAACTGGTCCCGACAGTTGGACTGGTTTAATTCTAGGCGGTGAGGGGTTTAAGGGCCTGCTTCCGATATTGCATCGGGGTCAGGTCCAGGTGACTTACAGTGCCGGTGTAGGAAACATAGGGCCTGCGCTGGTGGAGCTTGGCCCGTAGATCCATCTGGTGCATGAGTTTGTCAATCAGTTTGTGGTTGACCACCCAGCCTGGCTACGTAGGTCAGGCAGGACCCTCGTGTGGTCGTAGCGATGTTTGTTTCGCTTGAACCCGTCCTGGATCGCCTGCTTGAGTGCCGCGTGCGTGTCCGGCTTGCTGAGTCGTTTTGGCGGTAGAAGAATGTCGTATGGCGCATACCTGCTGCTTCGAGGAGGTACTACCAGCGGTGTTGCGACGTGAGGATGACAATCGCCTGGACCTTCAGGCGCGTCCCTGGCTCCTCAAGTCCCGCAATTTTTTTAGATAAGCGCTGTCCGCTTCCAGTCGCGCTACCTGACGGCGCAGCTTGTCTTCCTCGGTGAGAACCTTCGGTGCGGCTGAGTCTTTGGGCCTGTTATGTCATTGACACCGTCGGTAGAGCGTGCGATGTGAAGTGCTCCGGGTTTTGTTCCTAGGCATTTGCCTTGATTTCTATTTTCTCGTGATTTGGATTGCCAGTCCAAAACTCTGCTTCTACCTCTGTCGGCGTACGGTAGCCGAGACTTTGGTGAAGCCGTGATTCGTTCCACCACGAGACCCACTCAAACGTCGCGATCTCAACATCAACCACGTCAGTCCACGACCGCCTATGAATGAGCTCATTTTTGTAAGAACCGTTGACGTTCTCGGCCAAAGCATTGTCGTAGGAGTCACCGACTGTCCCAGTAGAGGCAGTGATTCCATGCTCAGCAAGGCGCTCATTGTAGACAATGCTCACATACTGCGAGCCGTGGTCTGAATGGTGAATCAGTCCCGTTGTTTCCTTTGCGCATACAATCGCCTGGTTGAGTGCTTGTAGTGGCAACGCTTCCGTGCGCATCGTATCTGATAATGCCCATCCGACAATTTTGCGGGAGTACACATCGGTGACAAAAGCGGTGTAGACGAACCCATTACCGGTACGGACGTAGGTAATGTCAGCCACCCATAACCGATTCGGTCCAGCGGCACGAAAATCACGGCCCACCAAGTCAGGGCGATTATCCGAGCCCTTGGACCTGCGAGTTGTCACAGGCAACCGGCCTTTACCTTTTCCACTGACTCCAGCAAGGCGCATCAGGCGAGCGGTTTGCTCACGGCCGATGTCGATTCCTTCACGGCGTAGAGCATGCCACATCTTGCGGATACCATAGACTGCGTAGTTTTCTTCATGGACCTCGGCAATATGCCTTGTCAGTGCGGCGTCACGAAGGCTGCGGGCACTTAATCCCCGGGCTTTTGACTGACGGTATCCGCGTGAGGAAATGAAGCCACCTTGCCGATTGCTCTTCAACGTCTGACAGATGAACTCGACTGTGAAACGATCCCGGTGTTCATCGATGAACTGGATCATTTCCGACGTTTGGGGTCGAGTTCCGACACGAAAGAAGCTGACGCGGCCTTCAATAACTCGTTAGTGTCGCGAAGCTCCTGATTCTCACGACGCAGCTTGGCCACCTCTGCAACGAGATCTTCAGGTAAAGGATCAATTGCCCTGCCTTCGCGACGGGCCGCCTGAGCCCACTGCCGGGCAGTATGCCATGAGACACCCAGTTTCGGGGCCACGATCTTGCACGCTTCCTGCATGGAGATCCCCTCCGCCAGGATGCGGTCCTCAACAAGGCGGACCACCCGATCCTTGGCATCCTGGTCAAATTTCTTCGGCATGTTCCAGATTTTCCCATCTACTCAAACGGAACAAAACCTGGGACACTTCAAAGCACCGATCGTCCTAGCCAGCACTGACACAAGCAGCGCAACTGCTGCAAGCAGTAAAAACACTGGGACACTTTCGCCTATTAGCCCTGCCTAGTTGATAGGGGTGATAGGGAAACAGGGCTTGAAGCGAGAGTTTTCTTAGTTTTATTCTTATCCAACCGTTTTAGGATTACGGGCGTAGGCCTTAAAAGCTCGCACTATGCGGTAGTTCGTATTGGCTTCAATTACAGAGGAAATTCTTTCTCCGTCAGCAATCCATTGGAGAGGATCAAAACTGCTGTTCCATCGCTGAGCGACACCAACTCTGCCGTCGCTTTGAAAATTTTTCCGCCATTCTCTGATCCATCCATCGAAGGTATGGGGTGAACTTTTTAAAGCTTGGTGGGCTGCAGAACAGAATGCGTTTTCTTCTGCTTCATCTACTCCCCAGACTGCTGAGGGTCTTGCATTGTCGGGGTAGATGATTACGTAGGTGTGTTTCATGACAATGTTTTATTTGCAGGGACTAGGGGGATGGGGCGGTGTAGATAGTGTGCGAATCTTCTATCGACAGTTACATCAGCCTCTGCTTCTATCTGTCTTGCAATCCACAGCCCTTCTTGTAGCCAGCTGTTGAGGTCAAAGCCCTCTCTCCACCAAGAAACAAACGACGTTCCAACACCATATCCATAGTTTTCGATCCAAGTGCGGTTCCACCGTTTTAAGATTTCGATTAGGCCAATGCTGAGGTGTAGGTCAGATGGCTGAAGGAAATCGTCTTCACGTTCGCGCTGTATGTCATCCCTTTCTGACCATAGTCCCCAATCCATCCCTTCTTCAGGAAACAGTGTGATTATCGTGGTAGGTACTTTCGGCATCCTCCCCAATCCCTTCCGCTTCGGTCGTCATTCGTGTAGGCATTGTGCAGGGTAGAAGAGCTACTCCATACAATGGCGTAGCTTCTGACTTTAGAGTAAGTGTTATACCTTGTTTTAAGGTATGTCCCAGGCCTGCTTGTTTTATTGGTGAACTCTTGTGATAGGAGCGTATGTGCTACGCAGGTTTGAAAGTCTTCCCAAACCTGTCTCGTTATCTCCTCTTGAGGGGGCATGTGGTTATCGGCAATATGCCAAAGATCCCTGCAGTATAGACTCACGCCAGAGTGGTGAAAAACGGTAAGTTTTCCGTTGTCATATCCGCCAATACACTCATGCATTCTATCAAAATTGTCTCCGATAACTTCCTCTGAATCAGTTGATCTACTGGCTGGCCGGCTGGCTCCGAAGGCTGATATTTCTTGGTATGCCGGAAGAGGAAAATTAGGAGACCGGATAAGCCCTCGCTGAAAATACTGCAAATCCCCTCCGTCTTTAGTCGGTTTGATGTCTGCGGTCGGATACCCGTATTTTCCTTTTTCGAAACCGCTATTTGCCCATTCATACAGAACTGGACCATAGATAGGATGGGCTCCGGTTGCTGGAGACCAGTAGATAAAACCCCAGACAAACCTGCTGAATTTTCCAACTCCATCTGGAGTTGATGTCTCATCCTCGATTGGGTAGCTGAGCATTTGTCCTTGTTCGGCACCTGTCTCCAGCCACTTATCGTAGATTGCACCCTTGATAGCTGCTAGACCAGCAAGGGATCCATAGATGTGTCCCTTTGAGAAAGACTGTTTCCGGCCGGTTCCGTCTGGCAAAGCGAATTCATCGGTGGTGGGGTATCCCAGCTCACCTCGCTCCCAGCCATTGCGGGCCCAAACAACAGAAAAGTGCGTGGTAATCGGATGAGCGCCGGTTTGGGGGTGCCAGTAGATGAACCCGTTGACGAACTCATTGCGACGTCCGACACCATCAGGAACGCCGAGTTCATTGGACTTCGGCCAAGTGAGGAAACTCTTTGGTCCACCGAGGGAATCGTACTTTTCCCGGATTTTTCCGCACACTTTAAAAGGGCTAGGCCAATACGTCCGACAGTTATCAACGGCGGCAAACGTCTGTACTCCAGAGCGTGTCTGCGTGGCTTGTTCTTTAGCCTCTTGGATTTCGGCTTGGTTAGCTTGTTCTTTCGTGAATCCACCGGGAATTTGTTCTTTATCGGAACGCATCTTCCCTGGAGTGATTTTGCTTTTGGGGTTGGTGGTGGGATGCCAGTTCTTACCTGTTTGGTTATCAACGTTGTTGTCGTCGAACCCCGGTTCTGTTGGTTCTAGGTTTTCTCGTCCGGGTGCGACCTGATCAGCGTGGTTGTCTGCTGGTGTACTGGTAGTTGTTGGTGGTTGTGTGGGGTGAGCCTGCACGGCAGGGGTGAACCCCATGCCGAGGGTGATGGCGAATAGGAAAGTGGTGATAATGCGAGATGGTCTGGCCATGGTGGGGGAGGGTGTCAGGAAGTTTGTGTGTGAGGCTCTGATCGAGAAGGAGTGTCACCGATAATGACTACTGTGTCACCGAAGAAAGGCCATGACCCGGCGAGGGTCAACGAGATCAGCGAGAAGCTGAT
>NZ_JASODY010000112.1:0-264 GCF_030212265.1 Corynebacterium sp. UMB9976 | reverse complement strand
CCGTTACCAGTGGGTTGTCTTCACTTCCGTCAACGCTGTCACCGCAGTGTGGGAGAAGTTCCAGGCATTCGGCTTGGACGCGCGCTCGTTCGCTGGAGTCCGCATCGCAGCCGTCGGTCATCGCACCGCTGCTGCCATCCGTGATCTCGGCATTACCCCGGAGCTGCTTCCGGACGACACTCGTCAGAACGCCGCGGGCATCGTCGACGTGTTCCCGGAGTACATCGAGGATCTCGATCCGGTCAACCGCGTATTGCTGCCACG
>NZ_JASODY010000111.1:0-265 GCF_030212265.1 Corynebacterium sp. UMB9976 | reverse complement strand
CAGCTCATAGCTATCTTTGACTGGCTTATCAACATCCATATCATGGTGCGTATGCTTAATCAGCCCTGGACGGATCCCTCTGGCGCATAATGCCGGGATCAGTTTTTTCAAAAGCGTAGTTTTTCCGGTACCACTCCACGCGGCAAAGGCGAGTAACGGTATCATCGTTTTTCCTGCCATCGGGCAAGCTCCTCTGGCGTATTCACGTTAATAAATGCATCTTTATTATCGCTGAAATCAACCGCATGACCGCCAGCCAGACGCA
>NZ_JASODY010000110.1:0-267 GCF_030212265.1 Corynebacterium sp. UMB9976 | reverse complement strand
AGCCAGCATGTACCACGAATTTTATTGAATACATGAGCAAACAAGCAACAGTTCAATTTCAACAAGCACCGGTTGCAATGACAGGTGAAGATTTTGGCTATCTATTGTCTAAAGTCCCAGGCACGATGTTTTGGTTAGGCGTGGCAAGTCCTTATAGCCTTCATTCTGCCAAGTTTGAACCGAACGAAGAGGCGTTATTGTTTGGAGTGGAGGCAGTTAGTGGGTTTTTAAAATCATTGGACAATTAGAAAAACAGCCACCAGATAA
>NZ_JASODY010000109.1:0-268 GCF_030212265.1 Corynebacterium sp. UMB9976 | reverse complement strand
ATTTTAAACTGAAAGTAAATTAATATGCTCATTAAATCACAATTATTTTAACTGATATAAAAAGGATGAAAGCTTAAATCGTACTTTCATCCTTCAATTTTGTGAGATTATTCATAAAGTCTTTAAGATCAATCACTGTTTCAAAAGTGATAAAAAATAGTAATGCCTTAATCCATGATCGACTAAGTAAGAAAAAGAAGATGACTATTATTACTATAAAGCTAAGAGCCATAAACAGAGCTAAAAAAGTCATCCCTGCGCCAAACGA
>NZ_JASODY010000108.1:0-268 GCF_030212265.1 Corynebacterium sp. UMB9976 | reverse complement strand
GCTGCCCGCACGGTTTGAATGAGGGCTTCTTCGAGGCGGCGCACATAATCGACGACGTCTACCGGCTCGGCCAACTTAATACTCGGGTACACCACGAGTTGGCCTTCGCCGTGCCAGGTGATGCGACCGCCACGGTCCACCGTCACAACCGGGACGGGGTAGGAAGCATCCGGCATATCCTCCGGCTGGGTGCGCTTGCCGGCAGTGAACGTGGAGGGGTGCTCCAACACCAGGATGGTGTCGCCCACCTCATCCTTGGCGCGCTGCG
>NZ_JASODY010000107.1:0-268 GCF_030212265.1 Corynebacterium sp. UMB9976 | reverse complement strand
CCGACACCCCGCATCCGTGCGTAAGTGCTCAATGTAACTTCCGGTTCTCTTCCGCTTCCTCGTCGATTCGCTCGCTACGCTCGGTCATCGACTTGCGGCGAGCGGGATCACCTCTCGCATGTTGTCGGTGATCCCGTTGTTGTTCTTTCGGGGATGAGTCGTCAGATAGCCCTTCAAACACGCTCAGAAGCTCTCAGACGCACGAAACGGGTTTAAATGCCTGCCAGGGCATGGAAGGCGCGAAAAACGCTTACAGAGGCTCTCAGGA
>NZ_JASODY010000106.1:0-270 GCF_030212265.1 Corynebacterium sp. UMB9976 | reverse complement strand
ATGCCGCCCGCGCCAGTTGATCGGTTGAGAAACCAGTGACGGGCCGAGCGGCAGCCAGGTGTTATTGGCGAGATAGTGCCAGAACACCAGACATATCGGGGCCAGCGTCAGGCCGCCAGTTAAAGTCAGCAACAGCGCATTCCACGACTCTTTGCCGTGCCAAAGCCAGGGCAGCGACTGCAACAACGCCGCCGCCGTTAACGCCGCCCCCTGTAACAGCAAGGTGCGCCAGTCACGCTGATGGCGATAGCGCGAGATCAGCGCTACGGG
>NZ_JASODY010000105.1:0-271 GCF_030212265.1 Corynebacterium sp. UMB9976 | reverse complement strand
TGGAGTCGAACTGGCCGCCGATGACATCGCCCTGCTTGATGCCGGTGTCCATGCGGACACCCGGGCCGGACGGTTCGACGTACTTGGTGATGGTGCCCGGATCCGGCATGAAGTTGCTGCCGGCGTCCTCGCCATTGATGCGGAACTCGAAAGCGTGACCGTGCATCTCCGGGTCTTCCTTGATGGACAGTTCCTTGCCTTCGGCAATGCGGAACTGCTCACGGACCAGATCGAGGCCGGTAATTTCCTCGGTGACCGGGTGCTCCACCTG
>NZ_JASODY010000104.1:0-271 GCF_030212265.1 Corynebacterium sp. UMB9976 | reverse complement strand
CTGAAAAGCGCGCAGTTGCAGGACACAAAATAAACACCAGGGGAGAAAGCTGCTGCCTACCCCAATGCTGCCGTAGGCCATCAGTTTAACGAAACTGACCAGCACACCCGCGAGGAAAATCTCCGCCATTCCCCAGGTTTTGAGTTGAAAAAGCACCCGTGCCAGTTGCTCTTTTAAACGGACCGGTAATTCTGCGCGATTCACCAGTAACAGAATGGTTATCAGACAAAACGCGGGAACCAGTTGCACAAACAACAGGAAAAAGGTGCCG
>NZ_JASODY010000103.1:0-271 GCF_030212265.1 Corynebacterium sp. UMB9976 | reverse complement strand
AATGGCAGTAATGAGACCTTTATTACGGCGAGATTTATCCGCCTCCTGCGTGACACGACCATAGGCTATCGCGGTAAAAATAATGGCGATCACAACGCAGGCGACACCGAGGAACAGAATGAGCGGATCGCCCTGCGGATTGCCGATATAGGTGGTGATCACACCCAGAGCCAGTGCCAGCCCCACACCCACAGGAAAAGCTACCGCCATACCGGCAAGATTAATAGAAGCGACCAGAAGAATATTGGAAATATTGAAGATAATCCCTGCC
>NZ_JASODY010000010.1:0-82457 GCF_030212265.1 Corynebacterium sp. UMB9976 | reverse complement strand
CTCGCGGTCACGTATCGCGCGGGAGTGGTGCTTGCGGCGATTCTGGTCTGGTTACGCATATAAGAGACACGCCCTAGCTCCGCGAGTTGCGCCGGGGTATCGAAGTCCCGCTCCGCGCCCGTTCCCGGTACCCGAACGACCTGGCCAGCGGCCCGCAGCAGGGCACCGGCAGGTACGTCGCGTTCCCCGGTTTGCGCTATCGCGGTGAGCAGGCTGGCCCGGCGCCAGAGCGCGCACAGCGGCTCGTCGAAGCCCGCGGCGTTGACCACCACCGCGCAGTCCGCCCCGCCGATGCCCTCAGCGAGCCGGGGCAGGAGCAGGGCGGATCCAGGGGCGTCGACGGCTAACACCGCCACCCATTCGGTATCCAGCTCCCGTAGCCCCGCCGCAATACCCGCCACCGGTCCGCCGAAGGGAGGGCTTTCGCTGACCGTCGGCACCCCCAGGTTCTGAGGTGCCACAGCCACCCGCGGACAATTGGGTGGCAGGGAATCCCACAGCCGGTCGATGAGCCTGCGCCCGTCTACTTTGACCTGGGCCTTATCGGCGCCCATGCGGGTGGACTTCCCGCCCGCCAGCACGACGATGCCGAGGTTGGCGAAGACGCATTCCGGGGATGGTGCCGGCGCGCCGGGGGACGGTGCCGGTGCGCTGGGGCTCACGGTCGTGGGCTCGCTGTTGCTTCTAGGGCGCGACATGTTCGAACCTGCTCAGACTCATCGCCCGGTTGTTCCGCGGCCGAGCAGGTGGACGAGCAGCGGATCCCCCTCGGCCGGGGCTGCAGCCCTCGCCGCGCCGCGTTCTGCCGCACCACCCGCGGCGGCCTCGCTTGAGGGCTCAATGATCGTGAAGCCATCGATGCCGGTCAGCGCGGTGACGTCGCTGGAATTATGCGAGCCCGTAGAAAACGGCACCGCGACCGGGGCGTCGTCGCCGTCGGATAGTCGGACAGGAACCACCAGCGAGCGGCCCTTGCGCGGGGCGGCGAAGCCGGGGCCGGCCACCGCCTGGAGCGGCCGAAACGCCCGGGCCTCCCGGTTGCCCGTGCCCAGCACCGCGAGCAGCGGGGCCACGTAGAGCAGGAAGGACACGTAGGCTGCCACAGGATTCCCCGGCAGGCAGACCAGCGTGGCCTCACCCCAGGGGGCCACTCCCTGCGGGGTGCCGGGGCGCTGCGCGACCGGGCCGAACCACGATCCCTCGCGCGGGCCCACCACCTCCCGCACCACGTCGAAGGCCCCGGCGCTGATGCCGCCGGTGGTCACGATGACATCGCACGCACTCGCCTCGTCCAGCAGCTCAGCCAAACCCCGCCCACGGTCCCCGCTGTGGAACCGCCGCACCTCGGCAGCACCGTGCTCCACGGCCAGGGCGGCGATCATCGGCAGGTTGGAATCCGGCAGCTGGGAGGCACCCGGGACATCCGGCCAGGGCACCAGCTCGTCTCCGGTGGAGATCATCGCCACCGTGGGCCGGGCGTACACGTCCACCGCCTGCACCCCCGCCGAGGTCAGCGCGGCGAGCGTGCCCGCATCCACCCGCGTACCCGCGTCAGCCACCACCGCCCCGGCGGGGTGCTTGCCCCCAGCAGGGCGGATATGGCTGCGGTGCAGATCCACCGTGCGCACCGTGATCTGCTCGGGCAGCTCTAATGGCCCGGCGGGGACGTCCGTCTGTTCCACCGGGACGACGAGGATGTCGGCTCCCGGTGGCACCGGGGCGCCCGTCATGACCCGGACCACGTGACCGGGCGGGCACTCGATGCGCGGGGCGCCGGCGGGAATATCGCCGGCCACCGGCAACACCCAGGGGCCTGTGCCAGCCACGTCCGCCGCGTGCAGCGCGAAGCCATCCATCGCGGAGTTATCGAAGATCGGATTCGCCAGGATGGCGTGAACCTCGCCCGCCAGCACGTGCCCATAGGCCTGGTCGAGCGGTACACCGGAAAGCACGTTTGGTTGAGCCAGCGCGAGCACCCGCTCGCGGTGCTGCGCGATGGACACGAGATCCGCCACACTAGCCGCCGATCTTGCTCATGGTGCGCTCCGGCTGGAGGAAGCCGGGGTCGTCGATGCCATGGCCCGGCTTCTTGCGTGCCATCGCGCCCGCCCACGCATCGGCGAGCTCCTCGTCGCGTGCACCCTGCCGCATCATATCCCGCAGGGAGACCTCGTCGGCTGCCTTGGAGAACAGGCAGGAGCGAATCGCCCCGTCGGTGGTCAGTCGGGTGCGGTCGCACGCCCCGCAGAAGGGGTGGGTCACACTCGCGATGATGCCCACCTGCCCGGAATACTCGCCGTCGGTGACATCCCACAGCTCGGCGGGCGCGGAGCCGCGGGGCTCGGTGGCGGGAGTGAGCGTGAATTCGGTTGCCAGCCGCTGAAGCAGTGCATCGGCCGTCACCATGCCCTCCCGGGTCCACTGGCCGCGCGGCCCCAGGGGCATCTGCTCGATGAAGCGCAGCTGCAGGCCCCTGCGCAGGCAGAAGCGCACCAAATCCGCGGCCGAGTCCTCGTTTTCGCCGGGCAGGACGACCGAGTTGATTTTCACGGGATTTAGCCCGGCCGCCAGTGCAGCGTCGATGCCGCGAAGCACGTCCTCGTGCCGATCCCGCCGGCTGAGCGCCGCGAAGGTCTGCGGATCCGTGGTGTCCAGCGAGATATTGATGCGGTTCAGGCCGGCCGCCGCAAGCCCGGCTGCCCGCTTGTCCAGGCCGAGCGCATTCGTCGTGATGGCGATGCCCGGCACCTGGCCCTCGTCGGTGCGCAGCTGGGCGGTGGCCGCCACCAGTTCCTCCAGGGACTTGCGCAGCAGTGGCTCGCCGCCCGTGAAACGCACCGCCCGGATGCCCAGCGTCTCCACGCCGATGCGCACCAGCCGGATGACCTCCGCATCGCTCAGCGAGTGCTCCGTGGGCAGCCACTCCAGGCCATCAGCCGGCATGCAGTAGGTGCAGCGCAGGTTGCAGCGATCAGTGAGGCTGACCCGCAGATCCCGGGCCACGCGACCGAAGGAGTCGACCAGCTGGCGGGGGCGGGGAGCAGAGGAATTTTGAGTCATCGTGGGGATCATTCTAGTGGGGCTGTCAACGCCCGTAGCAGCCACTAGTCCTCGCCGAACTCAGCTTCTTCGTTGGGATCCGGCAGGGTCATGATCTCCAGCTCGCCACGGCGCATCAGCCGGCGCAGCTCCTTCTTGTCGAACTTCTCCACGCTCGTGCGCTCGATGTTCTCCACGAAGCAGAAGTTCTCCGGGGCCATCCACGCGGGAACCTGCGGCAGCATGGAGTTGCGGATATCCGTCGCGGTTTCCTCAGTCGGCTCGTAGCCCGCGGCCAGGACGACGACGGCCAGGGGTCGCTGGCCCCACTTATCGTCCGGGATGCCGATGACCGCCGCCTCGTTCACCCCGGGGTGGGCCAGCAGGTAGTTCTCCAGGGAGGCGGAGTAGATCCACTCGCCACCCGAGCGGATCACGTCGTTCTTCCGGTCGTGGATGACGAGGAAACCGTCCTGGGTCACGGTGGCGATATCGCCGGTGCGCAGCCAGCCGTCGACCGTGAAGCGGCTGGAGCCATCGTCCACCGCCTCGCCCCGGAAGACGCTGGCCGCACCGTCACCGGTCTGGCTGGGGGACTCGTAGTAGCTGGCGGCGACAGTATTCCCGCGAACCTGCAGCTCGCCGGCATTGCGGTCGTGGGATTCCAGGGCGCGACCCGCGTCGTTGACGATGCGGTATTCCAGTCCCACGGGGAAGCGCCCCTGGGAGTAGCGGTAGGCGGCACGCGCCTGGCCGGCAACACCGGCGGGCGGGTGCGCGACCGTGCCGATCGGCGAGGTTTCCGTCATTCCCCAGCAGTGGATCATGTCCACGCCGTAGCGGGCCTCCCAGGCGTCGATGAGGGCCGGGGGAACCTGGGAGCCGCCGGAGTAGATCGTCTGGAGGCTCATGCGCCTCGGCGGAGTCTTCTCGTAGTGGACGATCAGGCTCATCCACACCGCCGAGGCTCCGTGCGCCTGGCGGGGCATGGCGTCCTCGATGACGTGCGCGAGGTGCTCGGGATCCGTGGTGTGCCCGGTCATCACCATCGGCGCGCCGGACATGAACGCGGCCAGCGGAACGCCCCAGCTCAAGACGTGGTAGATCGGCACTCCCAGGAGGAAGGGGGTGTCGTTCTGGATGCCGAAGCTATCGGCCGTGCGCAGCCCCAGGGAGTGCAGCCACAGGGAGCGGTGCGAGTACACCACGCCCTTCGGCGCCCCCGCCGTGCCGGTGGAGTAGCACAGCGCCGCCGGCGCGGTTTCCGGCAGATCCGGCCAGTCATAGATCGCAGGCCGTTCATCCAGCAGCGGCTCGTAGTCGGCCACGTGGATCCGGCGCTCGGGGTCAGCCTCGGCGAAGGTGAGGGTGATCCGGTCCTGGATTCGGGTGATATCCGCGGGGCTGGCTCCGACGAGGATCATGCCCTCCACGGTGGGGCAGTGGGGGAGCATCTCGACTAGGCGGTCGGCGTCCACCGCGTCACAGACGATGACGCGGTCCTCGGCGTGATTGATCGTGTGGATGACCTGGTCGTCGGCGAGCTGCCGGTTCAGCGGCTGGAAGACTGCACCCATCGACGGGGCCGCTAGCAGCACCTCGAGGTGCTCGGTGCGGTTGACCATCAGGGTTGCCACCCGGTCGCCGATGCGGATGCCGAAATCCTCGGCAAGCGCGTGCGCGAGTGCAGCCACGCGCGCCCCGATCTCCTTGAAGGTCGTGACCTCAGGCTCGGTTCCCAGGTACGTGGTCACCGTGCTGTTGCGGTGCGCGTTGGTGCCGTAGGTCAAGATTTGCGATACGGAAAAGGGGCGTTCCTGCATCGTAGATTCCATGCCGTCCACCTTAGCCCGCGGTTGCGGTTGCTTATTCTTTATGACGCCACCATCTCAACAAACCGGAGCCTCGGCCGATGATGATGCACCCTGGCCATCAGGGAACGAGACTCAAGGCCGGGGTTTAAAAGTGTGTGAGCTATCGCCGGGTGTTACACTTGCAGCTGCTTCGAGGGCGCCGTGCGAACAGCCGGGGCCCAGGAGGATTCCAGGGTGTGGGGCGTTCAATCGCCAGCGCCGCTTCGTGGGCCGGGTTGTTATTGGCCCCGCGGCAGCCGCACCGCCACCGCGATTCCCCGGCCGGCCCCAGGCAGTGGGCGTCTGCCAGATGTGCGGGATCGTGGGAGGGCAATTTCTTTTAATACTCAAGAATAATTCCGGGTTGTTGCCTGCTTGGCGCATCTGTTGAGTGGCCGCCACCTGGGCCGGCGTGTGTCGTCGGCCAAAATCAATGAAAATTCTGCGCAGCGCGTGAGATGCACTGGCCAATAGTCCTGGCTGGTGTCGACCAAGGATGCTGCGCGACGGAAAGGACTTTCGTGAGCTTGTCCGACATCATCGAGCGGGGTCAGGCCAATGGGCTGGCCTCCCTCAAGCTGGCCGAGCTGCGGCAAGTTGCAGCGGCCCAGGGGCTCAAGGGAACGTCGAAACTGCGCAAAGGAGACCTCGTGGCAGCCATCGAGAACGCTGGCAAGGGTGGCGGCGCTGTAGCCAGCGACCGGCCCGAACAGAAGGCCGAGAAGAAGGCTGAGCAGCGCAGCGAGCGCAGCGAGCACAGAGAAGGCAAGCAGGCCGAGCGTCGCGAGGATCAGCAGGACGGGCGCCCATCCTCCAAGGAACCAGAGAACAACTCCGGCCAGCAGGAGGAACAGAACTCGGGCAGCAACGAGCGGGAGGATCGTCGCAACAACCGTCACAACGATGGCGGCGATAACCACCAGGGGCGCCGGCGTCGTCACCGCCGGAACCGCCGCAACCGCCGTGGGGGAGACCGGGGCCACGACCGCAACAACGGGCACCGGAACAACGGTGGCCACGGCGATGGCGGAAACCACGAGGATGGTGGCGAGAACCGCAAGGACCAACAGGACCACAAGCCGGAGCCACAGGAGGCCCCGGTCGCGGGCATCCTCGACTTCGCGGACGCCAACACCGCCTTCATCCGCACCACTGGCTACCACGCGGGGCCGACGGACGTGTACGTCCCGATCAACACGGTGCGCAAGTACGGCATGCGCCACGGCGACGCCATCGTCGGCACCATCCGTCCGAACGCAAAGCAGGGCGGTGGCCGAGGCCGCAACCGCCAGAAGTTCACCCCGCTGCACTCCGTAGAGACAGTCAACGGCCTGTCCCCAGAGCAGGCAGCGCAGCGCCCGGACTTCTCCAAGCTGACCCCGCTGTACCCGAATCAGCGCCTGCGCCTGGAGACCACCCCGAAGGTGCTGACCACCCGCGTGATCGACCTGATCATGCCGATCGGTAAGGGGCAGCGCGCGCTCATCGTCTCCCCGCCGAAGGCCGGTAAGACCACGATCCTGCAGGACATCGCCAACGCGATCTCCACCAATAACCCGGAGTGCTACCTCATGGTCGTCCTCGTCGACGAGCGGCCGGAGGAGGTCACGGACATGCAGCGCAGCGTTAACGGCGAGGTCATCGCTTCGACGTTCGACCGCCCGCCGAAGGAGCACACCGCCGTCGCGGAGCTCGCGGTGGAGCGCGCGAAGCGCCTGGTCGAGCAGGGTAAGGACGTCGTTCTCCTGCTCGACTCCATCACCCGACTGGGCCGTGCGTACAACAACTCCTCGCCGGCCTCCGGGCGCATCCTGTCCGGTGGTGTGGACTCCAACGCCCTGTACCCGCCGAAGCGCTTCCTGGGGGCTGCGCGCAACATCGAGCACGGCGGCAGCCTGACCATCATCGCCACCGCGATGGTGGAGACCGGCTCCGCTGGCGACACGGTGATCTTCGAGGAGTTCAAGGGCACCGGTAACGCCGAGCTGAAGCTGGACCGCAAGATCGCCGAGCGCCGCGTGTTCCCGGCCGTGGACGTCAACCCATCCGGCACCCGCAAGGACGAACTTCTGCTCGGCCCGGACGAGGCACGTGTCATGCATAAGCTGCGTCGCATCCTCTCCGCCCTGGATCCGCAGGCCGCGATCGACCTGCTCATCAAGCAGCTGCGGAAGAACAAGACGAACCGCGACTTCATGATCCAGATCGCCAGCTCCGCCCCGCTCGCGGATGAAGAGGATGACTAGTCCGCACGCCAACCGGCTAGCATT
Source organism: Corynebacterium sp. UMB9976 (assembly GCF_030212265.1). Lineage (NCBI taxonomy): Bacteria > Bacillati > Actinomycetota > Actinomycetes > Mycobacteriales > Corynebacteriaceae > Corynebacterium > Corynebacterium sp. UMB9976. The sequence continues at coordinate 75,295 of NZ_JASODY010000010.1, read as the reverse complement.
GACCAGTGGACCAGGACTATTAGGAAGAGACTAAAAGCATGTCCAAGGCAGGCAAAGACTCGAGCAAGGATTCCGCGCTCGACCACACCCCGTCGGTGATGGATGACATCCTCTCGGAGTACCAGGGGCTGGAGGCCCAGCTGGCGGACCCGGAGCTGCACAATGACCCGAAGGCGGCGCGCCGGGTCGGCAAGCGCTTCCAGGAGCTCCAGCCGGTGATCCAGACCTACGAGCGGCTGAACACCGCGCGGGAGGATCACGAGGCTGCGGCCGAGATGGCCAGCGAGGATGCGGAGTTCGCTGAGGAGGCCACCCGCCTGGAGGCGGAGATCGAGGAGCTGCAGGAAAAGCTCACCGACCTGCTCGCCCCGCGGGACCCCAAGAACGGCGACGACATCATCATGGAGATCAAGTCCGGCGCCGGTGGCGAGGAGGCGGCCCTCTTCGCTGGCGAGCTGGCGCGCATGTACCAGCGCTACGCGGAGCGTCACGGCTTCGCCACGGAGATCCTGGGCCTCAACGAGACCGACCTGGGCGGGGTCAAGGACATGACCATGTCCATCCGCTCCAAGCAGCCCTCCCGCGACGGCGCATGGGCCGACTTCAAATTCGAGGGCGGCGTCCACCGCGTGCAGCGCGTGCCCGTGACCGAGTCCCAGGGCCGCATCCAGACCTCCGCCGCCGGTGTGCTGGTCTACCCGGAGCCGGACGAGGTCGAGGACGTCCAGATCGACGAGAAGGACATCCGCGTGGACGTCTACCGTTCCTCCGGTAAGGGCGGCCAGGGCGTGAACACCACCGACTCCGCGGTCCGCATCACCCACCTGCCGACCGGCGTGGTCGTGACCTGCCAGAAAGAACGCTCCCAGATCCAGAACCGCGCCCGCGCGATGCAGGTGCTGGCAGCTCGCCTGCAGCAGATGAAGGAAGAAGAGGCCGAGGCGGAGGCAGCGGAGGGCCGCGCGGCACAGATCCGCACCATGGATCGCTCCGAGCGCATCCGCACCTATAACTTCCCAGAGTCCCGCGTCTCCGATCACCGCATCGGTTACAAGGCCAATAACCTGGATTCCGTGTTGGACGGGGACCTGGAGTCCCTCTTCGCGGCGCTGAAGGAAGCCGAGCGCATCGAGCGCCTCGAGGCCGAGGCCTAAATGGCCACCGTCAGCGAGGCGGTGCGCACCGCTGCGCGGCAGTTTTCCGACGCCGGACTGGCGTCTCCGCTCAACGACGCTCGCTGGCTCATGGCTTACGCCCTGGCCGGGGAAGGCAACGCGGATTCGCCGCGCACCCCGGCCGGACTGACCGAGGTCTTCTCAGCCGGTGGCGACCCGAAGCCAGCGATTTTTGCCGAGTGGGTGGCCCGCAGGACGCGTCGCGAGCCCCTGCAGCACATCGTGGGGGCCGCGCCCTTCTTCGGCTACGACCTCTACAGCGATTCCCGCGGCTTCATCCCGCGGCCTGAAACCGAGCTGCTCACCGAGTACGCATTGGGGAAGATCCGTGGCTGGCTTGAGCGCGCCGCCGCCGAGCCAAACCTGCGTCCCGCAGACGGAGTCGTGCGCGTCGTGGACCTGTGCGCCGGTCCCGGCACCATCGGCCTGGCGCTGGCCGCGCAGCTCGCCGAGTTCCTCCGCGGGCAGGCTACGTCCAGCCCCGCCGATTACCGCTGGCTCCGCACAATTGAGGTGACCGGCATCGAGCTGGATCCGGCGGCCGTGGAACTGGGACAGGAGAATCTCACATACTTCCGCCGGGCGGGTCTGCTCGGCGAGCAGCTGGACGTCCGCCTCGTGGAAGGCGACGTCCGCGACCTCGAACTTCTCGACGCCCTGGGTCTTGCCGGTCGCGCCCAGCTCGTCGTCGCGAACCCGCCCTACGTCCCCAGCGGCAGCCGAACGGACGTCGAGACCGGGGCCGACCCTGCGATTGCCGTCTTCTCCGGCGACGACGGCCTCGAACTCATGCCCCACGTTGCCGCCGCGATCGTGCGCGCCGCCGCCCCCGGGGCGCCAGTCGCCGTCGAACACGACGACGCCACCGGGGATCAGACCCGGGAGATCCTCATTGCCGCGGGACTGAGCGACGTCGAGAAGAAACAAGATTTTGCTGGCCGCGACCGCTTCGTCGTCGGGCGAGCGACTGTGCCACAGGCAAGCCAATAACAGCCACCGCGCGGGCGGCACCGGGCGGGGCACTACACTCAAGAAGAAGAAAACAGCGCACAATTCCCACGTAAGGGAGAAGGAAGCACATGGCCCAGCGAGTAGACGCGACAAACCCCGGAGACCGGGAAGGCGCCATAGTCACAGCGGAGAACGCAGTAAAGGGCGGTCGGTTGATCGTCATGCCGACAGACACGCTCTATGGCATCGGCTGCGATGCCTTCGATAACGCCGCCGTCGAGGCGCTGCTGCAGGCCAAGCACCGCGGCCCGGACATGCCGGTGCCCGTGCTGATCGGTTCTTGGGACACCGTCGAGGGGCTGGTCGCAGAGTTCAGCGCGCACCTGCGCCGGCTGGTCGAGGCATTTTGGCCCGGTGGGCTTTCCCTGGTCGTGCCACAGGCTCCGAGCCTGCCGTGGAACCTGGGGGACACCCGCGGTACCGTGATGCTGCGGATGCCGAACCACCCGATCGCCATCGACCTGCTGCAGCGCACGGGGCCGATGGCGGTCTCCAGCGCGAACGTCTCCGGCCAGCCGCCGGCGACCACCGTGGCCATGGCTGAGGAGCAGCTCGGGGACTCCGTGGCGGTGTACTTGGACGGTGGGGAGGCGACCATCGGGGAGCCCTCCACGATCGTTGACCTGGCTGGCCACCGCCCACGCATCCTGCGCGAGGGCGCGATCAGCGCCGAGCAGATCGGCGAGGTGCTTCAGATGCCAGCCAGCGAGCTGCGCTCGAAGTCCTAAAGGTGGGCTAACAGGATGCTTGTGGCTCAGGGACTCACGCCGGTGGCCGGTGCCGGCGTGCCGCTGCGTGAGCTGGCGCTCGTGCTGCTGGTCGGCTGTACCGTGACCTTCCTGACCACTGGCGGTGTGCGCTACCTCATGGTCCGCTACGGCACCATGGCCATGCCACGGGAGCGCGACGTGCACACGGTTCCCACACCTCGCTTGGGTGGGATAGGGATGTTTACCGGCGTGGTCTTCGCGATCGTCGCCGCAGCACAGCTTCCTGCCTTGAATCGTGGTTTCCCGCCGGTCACACCGGATATGACGGCGGTGCTGGCCTCGACCTTCGTGATCGTCATCGTCGGTATCCTCGACGACCTGCGCGACATCGCCTGGTGGGTCAAACTCGGCGGACAGGTCGTGGGGGCGACGCTGATGAGCCTGCTGGGACTGAGTTGGTATCTGATCTACTGGCCAGGCGGGGCGGGAACCACCCTCATTCTTGACCAAGTCCAGTCCACGATCTTGACCGTTCTTCTCACCGTCACGATCATCAACGCGATGAACTTCGTCGACGGTTTGGATGGGCTGGCCGCCGGGCTGGGGCTGATTGCGGCAGGCACCGTGCTGATTTACTCGCTGACGATCCTGCACGACCAGGGTGGGGCGGTGTCCGCGTACCCGCCGGCGATCATCTCTGCCGTGCTCGCTGGGGTGTGCATGGGCTTTCTGCCGCATAATTTCTCACCCGCGCGGATTTTCATGGGAGACTCCGGGTCCATGCTCATCGGCACGCTGCTCTCGGCCGCCTGCGTGTCGGCCTCCGGACGCATTAACCTTTCGCTCTACGGTGTGGCGGACATGTTCGCGCTGCTGTCTCCCGTGATCGTGGTGCTGGCTGCGCTGTTCATCCCGCTGTTGGATCTCGTGCTCGCTGTGGTGCGACGCGTGGCGGCTGGCAAGAGCCCGTTCGCGCCGGATAAGAAGCACCTGCATCACCGCCTGTTGCGGCTGGGGCACACCCAAAAGCAGGTCGTCCTGGTGCTTTATACCTGGGTCGGGGTGGCGGCGTTCAGCGCGGTGGGTTCCACGGTCTTGCCAACGAACTTGACCGCGATCCTGGTCGGGGTGCTGCTGCTCGTGGCCGTGGTGAGCACGGCGATCCCGTTGTGGAAATCTGGGGAAGCGGAAGATAGAGTAATCCGACGTGAGTGAAGATTTTGCAGGTCACAATGACCGCCAGCCAGACCAGCCCGGGGTGTCCGACGCTCAAGCTGTGCAGTCCCCGCTGCCTCCCGTTGAGGACGACCCGGACGTCGGTGATTCCCGCCGTCCGCTGATCCGTGCCGCCCGGGGAGGTCTCATCGCGTTGGCTGCGGTGACGGTGTTCTCGCTGGCCCTGTGGGGCGCGACCCGTGACCTTCCGGGGATCTATGGCGCACTCATCGGCGCGGCTATCGGTGGTGGCTTCCTGCTGATGACGATCGGCGTGGTGCTGGTGACTGCCAACTCCTCCCCGCAGGTCACCCTGGGGGCGGTGCTGGGGTCCTGGCTCCTCAAGGCGGCGCTGCTGCTGGTTGTGTTGATCGTGATTAAAGACAAAACCTTCTATGACAACACTGCACTCGGGGTGACGATCATTCTGGTGCTCGTGGCGATGCTCGGCTCGGAGATTATGGCAATTACACGCACGAAGCTGATGTATATCCCCGAGAAATAGGCAGCGAATCCAGCCGTCGGCACGCGGCGCAAGGGGGCTGTTCGGAACGGTAATCCGGCGCAACGGGAATAAGCGAAACTCCACAGGTGAATGTGATCACAACCTGTGGGGTTTCGCTTATGGTTTCTTGGGGGTTTCCTGGTAGAGTCGTAGCGGGCCAACTGGGCTGCTGGGCGTTTTGCCACAAAGGCAGCGTAATTCGGCACCGACCCACCCTCATGGACGTGCGACGGAGTCCTGGGGGAGAGGTAATACCAAGAAATAGACCTCCATCGCACCGCCTAACTTTTCTAAAAGTTCACGCGGCCCAATCACGGGAGAGAACGCTGAGTGTAACAACCTTGGCAATGAAGGGTGAGTTTCATCCCCCTTCATTGGAGCACGAATTCTTCCCGGGGCAGGTGGATCCAAATCAGCTGTGGCTGACCGGTTTCGCGGGCGATATCTTCGCCCTCGACCGTCTCATGCTCGTGCGTATCCTGATGATCGCCATCGTGGTGATCTTCTTCCTGATCGCTATGCGCAAGCCGAAGCTGGTTCCCCGCGGTATCCAGAACGTTGGCGAAATCGCTCTGGACTTCGTGCGGATCCACATCGCGGAGGAAATTCTAGGCAAGAAGGAAGGTCGCCGGTTCCTGCCGGTGATTGCGGCAATCTTCTTCACTGTCGTGGCTGCGAACCTGCCGACCCTCATCCCGTTCCTGAACATCTCCCCAAGCGCCCGTGTCGGCCTCCCGCTGGTACTGGCGCTTGTGGCATATGTGGTGTTTATCTACGCGGGTGTGAAGCGTTACGGGTTCGGTAAGTACATGAAGTCCTCGCTGGTCATTCCTGGCCTGCCGACCTTCATCCACTTCATTGTTGTACCGATCGAATTCTTCTCGACCTTCATCCTCCGTCCGGTAACCCTGACCATTCGTCTTATGGCCAACATGCTGGCCGGTCACATCATCCTCGTCATGCTTTTCAGCGCCACGAACTTCTTCTTCTGGCAGCTGAACGGCTGGTCGTTGGTGGCTGGCGGCACGATGGTCTTCGCGATCGCATTCTCGCTCTTCGAGCTCATGATCGTCTTCCTGCAGGCGTACATCTTCGCCCTGCTGACGGCTGTGTACATCGAGCTGAGCTTGCACGCGGACGCACACTAACCCCGGTTAGTAACTCTGAAATCTGAACAACTGAACCGATCGCCACAAACCACCCGCAACAAGCGGGAAGATCGGTCACCAGAAAGGTAATGGAAACCAAATGAACGACATCCTCTTCCTGGCTCAGGACACTGTCACCAAGTTCGAGGGCTTCGGCACCATCGGCTACGGCCTCGCAGCAATCGGTTCTGCAATCGGTGTGGGTAACGTCGCAGGCAAGACCGCTGAGGCTATGGCACGTCAGCCGGAGATGGCTGGCCAGCTGCGCACCACCATGTTCCTGGGTATCGCGTTCGCTGAGGCCCTGGCCCTGATTGGTTTCGTCGCCGGCTTCCTGTTCTAAGACAGTCCGCTCAAGAAGCGGTCGGGGATTGCTCGGGCTCTCAAGGCTCCTCCCTGCGAGGAGCCAGCGAACCGGCACCGATCGTGAGAAAAAGTTTTAAAAACTTAGGACTTTCAAGAACAACGCACTAAAGCGAAAGCTGGAGACTATGACGAACACCTTTTTCTTGGCAGCTGAGACGCTGCCGTTGGAAGAGCCGATTAACCCGCTCATTCCACCGCTTTATGACATCGTCTGGTCCATTATCCCGTTTGCCGTCATCCTGTTTGTCTTCGCGAAGGTCGTCCTTCCGAAGTTCCAGGAAGTGCTGACTCAGCGTGAGGACAAAATCGAGGGTGGCATTCAGCGTGCCGAGGCCGCTAAGGCCGAGGCTCAGGAAGCCCTCGAGAAGTACAACAAGCAGCTCGCAGAGGCACGCACCGAAGCGGCTCAGATCCGTGATGATGCTCGCTCCCAGGGGCAGAAGATCATCGCTGACATGAAGACGCAGGCAACCGAGGAGTCCAACCGCATCGTTGAGGCTGGTAACAAGCAGCTGGAGGCCAACCGCGCTTCCGTCGTTGCTGACCTCCGCAAGGAGATGGGGGAGAACTCCATCAACCTGGCTGAGCGCCTGCTGGGCGAGCAGCTGAACGATGACGTCAAGCGTTCGGGCACCATCGACAACTTCCTCGCCGGGCTGGACAACGTCGGCACTGCTGGGAAGTGATCGGTATGCACGCAGCGAGCCGCGAGGCATTTGAGCGACTCATCAAGACCTTGGACCAGGGTCTGAAGGAGTCTGATAACGCAGTAGGCAACGGAGCAACGACCGGCACCGAGCTTTTCGATGTCGTCGACGTCCTGGATCAGGAGCGCAGCCTGCGCGTCGCAATGGTCGACGCCGCTGCAAACCCGGAACAGCGTGTCGAACTCGTCAAGACCCTGCTGTCCGGCAAGGTCACGGCCTCTACTGAAGAGATCGTGTCCGCTGCGGTATCCCAAAACTGGTCAAACTCGCAGGACTTCCGGACCGGCCTGGAGCGTCTCGGCCGCCGAGCACTGCTTCGTTCGGCTGAGGCCCAGGGCCAGCTCGAGCGCGTCGAGGAAGAGCTGTTCTCCCTCGCCCGCATCCTCGAGCGCGAGTCCGAGCTCGAGCTTCTGCTCTCCGATCGAGCAGCAGCTGTGGACGACCGCCGTGATCTTCTCGCGAAGGTCATCTACGGCAAGGTCTCCTCGGTGACTGAAGCTCTGGCCCTGCAGGCAGTCGGTCGCGCCCGCAAGGCGCCGGTCGAGCTGTTGGATGACCTGTGCCAGGAGGCAGCTTCCCTCAACGGCTACGAGGTCGCGCGCGTTACCAGCGCCGGCCCGCTGTCCGAGGAGCAGAAGGCAAGCCTCTCCGAGAAGTTGCACAAGATTTATGGTCGCAAGATTGCGGTTCACACTGAGGTTGACTCCAGCCTCCTCGGCGGTGCCGTAGTCCGGGTCGGCGACGAAGTGATCGACGGAAGCACAGCTGGCAAGCTGGAGCGCATGCGTCGTTCCCTCGCATAACGACCGACCAAGCGAGAACACGAATTGCTGGAACACGAAACCGAGAGCAGGAAAAACATGGCGGAGCTGACGATCTCCTCCGATGAGATCCGTAGCGCGATTGCGAACTACACCTCGAGCTACTCCCCGGAGGCCTCCCGCGAGGAGGTCGGCGTGGTCACGACGGCAGCCGACGGCATTGCCAACGTGAGCGGCATGCCATCGGTGATGGCTAACGAGCTGCTCGAGTTCCCAGGCGGCGTCATTGGCGTCGCACAGAACCTGGACACCGACTCTGTCGGCGTCGTGGTCCTGGGTAACTACGAGACCCTTAAAGAGGGCGACGAGGTAAAGCGGACCGGAGAAGTCCTTTCCATTCCGGTCGGGGAGAACTTCCTCGGCCGCGTTATCAACCCACTGGGTGAGCCGATCGACGGCCTTGGCGACATCACCGACACGGAGGAGCGCGCACTTGAGCTGCAGGCTCCATCCGTCCTGATGCGTCAGCCAGTGAACGAGCCGATGCAGACCGGCATCAAGGCTATCGACGCAATGACGCCGATTGGCCGCGGTCAGCGCCAGCTGATCATTGGTGACCGTAAGACGGGTAAGACCTCCGTCTGCATCGACACCATCCTCAACCAGCGTGACAACTGGGAGTCCGGCGACCCATCGAAGCAGGTGCGCTGCATCTACGTTGCGATTGGTCAGAAGGGTTCGACCATCGCGTCGATCCGCCAGACCCTGGAAGAGCACGGCGCGCTGGATTACACCACCATCGTTGCCGCACCGGCATCCGACTCCGCAGGCTTCAAGTGGCTCGCACCGTTCGCCGGTGCAGCCCTCGGCCAGCACTGGATGTACCAGGGCAAGCACGTCCTCGTCATTTACGATGACCTGACCAAGCAGGCTGAGGCCTACCGCGCGATCTCCCTGCTGCTGCGCCGCCCGCCGGGCCGCGAGGCATACCCAGGTGACGTGTTCTACCTGCACTCCCGTCTTCTCGAGCGTGCTGCAAAGCTGAACGACGAGCTGGGTGGCGGTTCCCTGACCGCACTGCCGATCATCGAGACGAAGGCAAACGACGTGTCTGCCTTCATTCCGACCAACGTTATTTCCATTACCGACGGTCAGGTCTTCCTTGAGTCTGACCTGTTCAACCAGGGTGTCCGCCCGGCAATTAACGTTGGTGTGTCCGTCTCTCGTGTCGGTGGTGACGCACAGACCAAGGGCATGAAGAAGGTGTCCGGTAACCTGCGTCTGGACCTGGCCGCATACCGCGACCTGGAGGCATTCTCTGCCTTCGCATCCGACCTGGATGACGCTTCCAAGGCTCAGCTGGAGCGCGGTGAGCGCCTCGTCGAGCTGCTGAAGCAGACCGAGCACGCGCCGCAGTCCGTCGAGCACCAGATGATCTCCATCTGGCTGGCCGGCGAGGGCGAGTTCGACGACGTCCCAGTTGAGGATGTCCGTCGCTTCGAGGCTGAGCTGATCGAGCACCTGCGCTCCAACGCATCTGGCGTCTTCGACCAGATCGCTGGCGGCACCCCGTTCACCGAGGAGTCCCAGGCGCAGCTGAAGCAGTCCACCAGCGAGTTCAAGCGTGGTTTCCAGACCACCGACGGCACCCCGATCATCCGGGAGCCGGAGGCTCGCGCCATGGAGCAGGACGAAGTTAAGCAGTCCGAGATCACCGTTACCCGCAAGACCGTTTAAGGCCGCGGAAAGGGATCGACAAAGCACCATGACTAACTACGGACAAGAAGGGAGGCGGTAGCGCATGGCTAATCTTCGCGAACTCAGGTCACGTATCAAGTCCGTGAACTCGACCAAGAAGATCACCAAGGCCCAGGAGCTTATCGCCACCTCGAGGATCACGAAGGCGCAGGCTCGCGTCGACGCTTCGCAGCCTTACGCTCACGAGATCACCAAGGTGATCGAGCGTCTGGCGTCCGCCAGCTCCCTGGATCACAAGATGATCCGGGAGCCGAAGGACCCGAAGCGCGCAGCCATCCTCGTGGTTTCGAGTGACCGTGGCATGTGCGGTGGCTACAACAACAACGTCTTCAAGACCACTGCGGAGCTCCGCAAGCTGCTTGAGGACGAGGGCAAGGAAGTTGTTCTCTACATCCTTGGAAACAAGGGCGTGACCTACTACAACTTCCGCAACGAAGACATCAGTGGAGCGTGGACCGGGCACTCTCAGGACCCGGTTTACGCCGAAACCGAGAACCTGCGTAACCACCTGATCGGCGGCTTCCTCGCCGGTTCGGAGGGCACTGTCGACGTCGTCGACGGCGTTAACGCCGAGGGCGACCAGGTGCCGGGCTTCGACGAGGTCCACATGGTTTACACCGAGTTCCACTCGATGCTTTCCCAGGTGCCAAAGGCACACCGCCTACTGCCAATCAAGACTGTCGTCGAAGAGGAGAAGATGGAGCTGGGTTCCGACATGGTGTCGGACTCCGCAGACCAGGTCTCCGCTGAGGTGGATTTCGAACCGGACGCAGACACGCTTCTCGCGAACCTGCTTCCGCAGTACGTATCCCGCGGCATCTTCGCCGCGCTGCTCGAAGCAGCAGCCTCCGAGTCGGCCGCGCGTCGTACCGCTATGAGTGCGGCGACGGACAACGCGAGCGAGCTGGTGGAGAACCTGTCTCGTATCGCAAACCAGGCTCGCCAGGCGCAGATTACCCAGGAAATCACAGAGATCGTCGGTGGCGCGTCTGCGCTCGGCGATAGCGGAGAGAGTGACTAATAATGACTACAGCAATTCAGGAGCAGCAGAACTCTGCTGCACCGACTGCTGCCGGCCGCGTCGTTCGAGTGATCGGCCCGGTTGTCGACGTGGAGTTCCCGCGTGGGCAGCAGCCAGCACTATTCAACGCACTGCACGTCGAGGTTGACCTCGAGGCAGTTGCGAAGACCATTACCCTGGAGGTCGCACAGCACCTGGGTGACAACCTGGTGCGCACCGTCTCCATGGCCCCGACCGACGGCCTGGTCCGCGGTGCAGAGGTCAAGGACACCGGTAAGCCGATCTCCGTGCCAGTCGGCGACGTCGTCAAGGGCCACGTCTTCAACGCCCTGGGCGACTGCCTGGACGAGCCAGGTCTCGGCCGCGACGGCGAGCAGTGGGGCATCCACCGCGAGCCACCGGCATTCGACGAGCTCGAGGGTAAGACCGAGATCCTGGAGACCGGCGTTAAGGTCATCGACCTGCTGACCCCTTACGTCAAGGGTGGCAAGATTGGCCTCTTCGGTGGTGCAGGTGTGGGTAAGACCGTCCTGATTCAGGAGATGATTACCCGTATCGCCCGCGAGTTCTCCGGTACCTCCGTGTTCGCCGGCGTCGGCGAGCGTACCCGTGAGGGTACGGACCTCTTCCTCGAGATGGAGGAGATGGGCGTGCTCCAGGACACCGCCCTGGTGTTCGGCCAGATGGATGAGCCGCCGGGAGTCCGTATGCGCGTGGCTCTGTCCGGTCTGACCATGGCGGAGTACTTCCGCGATGTTCAGGGCCAGGACGTGCTGCTGTTCATCGACAACATCTTCCGTTTCACCCAGGCAGGTTCTGAGGTCTCCACGCTGCTCGGCCGCATGCCGTCCGCAGTGGGTTACCAGCCGACCCTGGCTGACGAGATGGGTGTTCTGCAGGAGCGCATTACCTCCACTAAGGGTAAGTCCATTACCTCCCTGCAGGCTGTCTACGTGCCGGCCGATGACTACACCGACCCGGCACCGGCGACGACCTTCGCCCACCTCGATGCAACCACTGAGCTGGACCGTGCGATCGCTTCCAAGGGTATTTACCCGGCAGTGAACCCGCTGACCTCCACCTCTCGTATCCTCGAGCCGGGCATCGTCGGCGAGAAGCACTACGAGGTTGCACAGCGCGTGATCAACATCCTGCAGAAGAACAAGGAGCTCCAGGACATCATCGCCATCCTTGGTATGGACGAGCTGTCTGAGGAGGACAAGATCACCGTCCAGCGTGCTCGTCGTATCGAGCGCTTCCTGGGCCAGAACTTCTTCGTCGCAGAGAAGTTCACGGGCATCCCGGGCTCCTTCGTTCCACTGGAGGAGACCATCGACGCCTTCGAGCGCATCTGTGATGGTGAGTTCGACGCTTACCCAGAGCAGGCCTTCAACGGCCTGGGTGGTCTGGATGACGTCGAGGCCGCCTACAAGAAGCTCACGGACAAGTAAGAGGAGCACACATGGCTGAGATTGCCGCTGAATTGGTGGCTGTGGAGAAGGCGTTGTGGTCTGGCACCGCAACGGCCGTCATCGCGGAGACCACCGAGGGCGAGATCGGCGTGCTTCCAGGTCACGAGCCACTGCTCGGCCAGCTGGTCGAGAATGGCGTCGTGATCATCCGGACCACTGAGGGTGAGAAGCTGGTGGCCGCGGTACAGGGCGGGTTCCTGTCCGTGTCCACCCAGAAGATCACCGTTCTCGCTGATAGCGCTGTGTGGGCCGATGAGGTCGACCAGGCTGATGCTGAGGCTCGGGTGCGTGAGGCGTCCTCCGAGGAGGAGAAGTCTCGCGCAGAGTCCGAGTTGCGCGCTGTGAAGCGTTCCAAGGAGAAGTAGACCGAGGTTTTCGGACTACCGGCCAAAGGCCACGTCGCGTGGGGTGACCCGCGCGGGGTGGCCTTTGTGCTTTTCGCCCTAAGGATGCGGTTTTCTCCCGCTGAGTGCGGAAGGCAGCCCACCGGTGGGAGGGAATTGTTAATATCCAGGCATGGGGCTAAATTTTGTTTAAGGTATTGCAGCCTTGAAACACTCCTGGTTTTCCTGCCCGCCGGGTTGGCGGGATGATGCGACGGCGAAGAGGCGGAAACGTTGACCACGATTCTTGTGCTTTTGGGAATTGTTCTTCTTCTGCTGCTCGTTGGCGTCATCCTGTGGCGCTTCTTCTACCTGCGGAGCGAAGGCTACCCCGTGCTGCTGCGTGCGCTTCCCGCCGAGGAGGCAAGGCACTGGCGACACGGGGTTTTGGTTTATTCGAGGACCTCGGCTCGGCTGTACAAGTTGCGCAGCCTGCGGCCCGGGTCGGATCTGGTGTTGACCCGGTTGGGGACCACCGTGGTGTCCCGCCGGGACATTGTGGATAAGGAGCGCCCCTTCATCGAGGGCTACTGCCACGTGATGAAGATTTCCCACCGTGGCGAGGAGTACGAGATCGCCATCGACGAGCAGGGGGATAACGCCTTCGTCTCCTGGCTGGAGTCCGCGCCTTCAGAGCGCTGGGTGCGCACGACGCGATTCTCTTGAGTCTTCTTATCGTTTTCTACCCCGACCGGGGCTACCCGGGCGGGGTTTTTGCGTTGGCCAAAGAAAACCAAGCTGACCAGCTGCCCACCGCGCCGTCCGGAGAGAAGGGGTAAGACGAATAGCGAGGAGGTCCAGGTGGGTATCGACGTCACCGCCGATAAGACCATCCGCCAGACACTGAGCTCGGGGCATCGACCGGCTCTGCGATCGCCGCCTGTACCTCCACCACGGAGTGCTGACCACGACGCCCTATGAATAGCCCGTTGCTGCCAGGCGTGGGGTAGCGTTGGAAAAATGCGTCTCATCATCGCCACGTGTGCCGTCGACTACGTCGGTCGACTGGAAGCTCATCTGCCGCGCGCCGATCGCCTGATCATGGTGAAGTCGGACGGTGCGGTCTCCATCCATGCTGATGACCGGGCCTATAAGCCCCTGAACTGGATGACCCCACCCTGCACGACGACGGAATACCGCCGCGCGGAGGTACTCGCCGAGGCCACAGACGGCAAGGACCCCTTCCTCACACTTCCTGAGCTGGAGGACGAAGACGTCGAGGCCCTGTGGGTCGTCGAGAATCCGAAGGGCGAGCAGCTGCGCATCCAGCTCTTCGCGGTGCACTCCGACCAGAACTTTGACCTCGGCGAAGACCCGGGGCTGCAGAAGGACGGCGTAGAGGCCCACCTCCAGGAGCTGCTGGCCGAGCAGATCGAGATCCTGGGGGAGGGCTACTCGCTGGTGCGCCGCGAATACCCGACCCCCATCGGGCCGGTGGACATCCTCACCAAGGACGCGACGGGGGCGACCGTTGCGGTGGAGATCAAGCGCCGCGGGAACATCGACGGAGTCGAGCAGCTGACCCGTTACGTCGAGCTGCTCAACCGTGACGAGCTGCTTGCCCCGGTGACTGGTGTCTTCGCCGCCCAGGAGATCAAGCCTCAGGCCCGCACCCTGGCCGAAGACCGGGGAATTCGCTGCGTGACCTTGGACTATGCGGCGATGCGTGGCACCGATGATTCGGAGTTTCGGCTGTTCTAGGCCCCGGTGCTCATGGGGTCGAAGCGTCCCAGTCGGCCGGGGGATTGGGCGCGGTCACCCCGCGGTCGGAAGCCGTTACTATGGAGGGCATGACTGTACCGCACGATCCTTCCTCCCAACCGGCCTCTCGTCCGCAGAGCGGCGCCCCGCAGGCGCAGCCATCCTCCCCTCGGCAGCCGCAGGCGCCGCAGCGTTTTGTTTCGGGGGCGATTGACCTGGGGACGGTGAAGCAGCAGGCCGTGCAGCGCGAGAAGCACGCACAGCAAGCAGCGGAAGCTGGAGTGAGCGTGGACTACGTCGCCCGATCGGCGGACGTCACCCCAGAATCCTTCGAGCAGGACCTCGTGGTCCGCTCCACCCAGGTTCCGGTGATCCTCCTGGTGGGTAGTGCCCGCTCCGAGGCCAGCGCGGAGCTGAAGAACTTCTTCGCCCGTCTGGTGGAGATGCCGGATGTGCCGCAGGAGCAGCTGAAGTGGGTATTCCGCTACATCGACGCCGATGCGGTGCCGGAGATGGCCCAGGCGCTCGGGGTGCGTGGCGTGCCCACGGTGCTTGCCCTGGTGGCTGGCCGCCCAGCGACGTCCTTCCAGGGAGCCCAGCCGCAGGAGCAGGTGGAGCAGTGGCTGGAGTCGGTGATCCAGGCCGTCGACGGTAAGCTGCCGGGCCTGCCTGCGGATTCGGGGGCCGCCGCTGAAGAACAGGACTCCCGCCTCGATGAGGCTGCGTCCCTCATTGAACAGGGGCAGACCCAGGAAGCGATCGCCGCCTACGACGCCATCCTCGCCGACCCGAACACCGACCCCGAGCTCGCGGCGACGGCACGGGCCGCACGGGCCAACGTCATCCTCGCGGAACGCGCCGGGGATCCAGCTGCCGGAGAGCAGGCACTGGAGCAGGTGGCTGCAGACCCGGGCAACGTCGACGCCGCGATGGCCGCCGCCGAGCTGCTCGCCCTGCGCGGTGAGAAGGCCCAGGGCTTCGACGTTCTCGTCACCGCGATGCGCCACACCGCGGGCGAGGAGAAGGACCGCGCGAAGCAGCAGCTGCTGCAGCTCTTCGAGCTTTATGATGCCGCCGATCCGGAGGTCATCGCGGCCCGCACGAACATGGCCAGCGCCCTGTTCTAGAACCGCGGTTATCCGCCGGAGTAACCCGATCCGATCCCACGAGCCCCTGAGGTAACGAGAACCACCATGCAACGCAATGTCATTTCCACCCCGGAAACCCAGCCGGCGGCGCCGGAGGACCTGATCCTGGACATGCGCGGTGTATCGCTGCGCCGGGGCGGCAACGAGATCCTGCACGAGCTGGACTGGCAGGTCGAGCTTGACGAGCGCTGGGTCATCATGGGGCCCAACGGCGCCGGGAAGACCTCCCTGATGCGCTTGGCCAGCGCGCAGCTTTTCCCGACGACCGGCACCGTGGACATCATCGGCGAACGATTGGGCTCCTCCGACGTCCGCGACATCCGCACCGCCGTCGGAATGTCCAGCTCTGCCCTGGCTCACCGCATCCCGGACGACGAGGTGGTCTCGGACATCGTCATCTCCGCGGGCTACGACGTCATGGGACGGTGGCGGGAGGCCTACGACGAGATGGACTACGAGCAGGCCGTCAACACCCTCGAGGTCGTGGGGGCGTATCACCTGGCCGACCGCACGTGGGGCACGCTGTCTGAGGGAGAGCGCAAGCGCACCCTCATCGCGCGCGCCTTGATGACCGACCCGGAGCTGTTGCTGCTCGATGAGCCGGGTGCCGGGCTGGACCTCGGTGGCCGCGAAGATCTGATCGAGCTGCTCAGCCAGATCGCGATGGATCCGGACTCCCCGGCGACCGTGTTGGTCACCCACCACGTGGAGGAGATCCCGCCGGGATTCACCCACGGGATGCTGCTGGACGAAGGCCACATCGTGGCCCAGGGCCTGTTGACCGACATCATGACCAGCGAGAACCTCACCAAGGCCTACCACCAGCCCATCGAGGTTAAGCAGGAGGACGGCCGCTGGTTCGCCCGCCGTCTTCGTCGCGGTGGAGCCCACCGGGCGCGGGATTAGCTAGAGTCTTTTAAGTACCGATTTAGGTGGAAAGCGAGGTCCGGCTCGAGATGGGATTTGCAGAGCAGTTGGGTCCGGTAGAGCCACGGCATGCCTCCACGGTCATTCTGCTGCGTGACACGCTATCCGGCCCGGAGGTCTACGTGCAGGAACGCGCGTCAACCATGGCGTTCTGCGCGGAGATGACTGTCTTCCCGGGCGGTGGGGTGGATGCTCGCGATATGCCCGGTGACGTCGACGGCGACGGGGTGGACTCGCCCGATGTGCGCTGGTCCGGCCCGGACGTTCGTTGGTGGGCCCACCGTCTGCGCAAGGATCCCGCGATTGCCCGCGCCCTCGTGTGTGCCGCGGTGCGCGAGACCTTCGAGGAGGCAGGCACGCTCCTGGCCTCCAATGAGGACGGAGATATTGTCGCGGACACCACGCGCTTCCAGCACGAGCGCCAGGAACTGGAGAATCACCTGCTCCCGTTTTCTACGTTCATGGACCGGCACAAGCTGATCCTGCGGGCCGATCTGCTGCGCCCCTGGGCGAACTGGGTGACCCCAGAGGGGCAGCCGATCCGCTACGACACGGCATTTTTCGTGGCCCGTCTGCCGGAGGGGCAGGACACGACCGGGGACACGCGAGAGGCCACGTCCACGGGCTGGTTCCGCCCGTCGACGCTGCTCGACGGGTGGCGTTCCCGGAAGATTAGCCTGATGCCCCCGACGTGGGCGCAGCTGAAGCTGCTGAGCACCTTCCGCACGGTCGACGAGGTCATGGACTTCTCGTCGGGGCTCTCGGTCGACCCCGTTCTCGACGAGCCGATCGATGAACCGTACATGGCGGAGTACTACCTCATGGAATCCAAAATGTACGGCCGCCCGAAGCGCGTCTTCGCCCCGGGAATGAAGTTCGCGGTTGACCCGGCGGACCTGCCGGAGCACCCATTCGAGCACCGTCCGGGCTCCTACCTGCAGTAGGTCGCGGTTGTCTTTTAGTCTTGAGGAGCTTCAGTGGCTCCAGTCCTCTCCCGACGCCGGCACCGCCATCGCGCAGGCCGGCGAGCTTGAGCTCAGCCAGCGCAGCGTGGTGTCCGATACGGCAGCCCTGCGCAAAGCCTGGGGTGACAATGCCCGTGCGGTGGCCGAGTTGGTGGAGGCCCGCCGGATAGCGGCGGCGAAGCTCTCTGCCGAACTCGCCGCCGGGTGGTGGACCGATAAGGATGCTGCCCAGCAGTCCACCCCGCTGGCCGTGGCGCGCTTCCGTGCTTGGCATCTCGCGGCGCTGGGGGTGGCGGTGGCGCGCGACGTCACCTGCTCGGTGGGGACAGAGCTTGTGGCGCTTAAGGAGGCCGGGCTGACGTGCAGCGGCTCCGACATTGACCCGGTTCGGGTGGCGATGGCTCGCACAAACTGCCCGGGCGTCGAGGTGCGGGTGGCCGATGCCCTCGAGCCCTGGGAAGGAACAGCGGGGGAGAAGCCGGTGATCCTTGCGGACCCGGCTCGGCGCAACTCCTCGGGGCGGATTCACCGGCTCGAGGACATGCAGCCCCCGGTGAGTGACCTGGTTGGGGCCTATCCCGGACACGAGTTGATGGTGAAACTCGCCCCGGGCGTGGACTTCGCAGAGCTCGAGGACTGGGCCGGCCAGGTGGACGTCATCAGCGTGGATGGCCAGGCCAAAGAGGCCTGTGCCTTGACCTCCGGGCTGGTATCCCCGGAAGCCCGGGATAGCGAGGGGTTGGCGCGCCGGGCTGTGGTGATCAGCACCAGCAGTCAGGGGGACAGCGTGGACGCCCTGGCCAGCTGGGAGCCGGAGCTGTCAGAAGACGACGTCGCAGCACGCGCGGGGCAGCCTGGCCGGTACATCATGGAACCGGATGCAGCGATCATTCGCGCTGGGCTGGTGCGCCACTTCGCCGCCCGGGAGGGGCTGTGGCTGGTGGACCCGAACCTGGCTTATGTCACGGGGGACCACATCCCGGCGGGCATGCGGGCCTTCGAGGTGTTGGATGCCGTGCCTGTCAAGCAGTTGCGCAAGGCTTTGCAGCAACGAGGAGTCGGCAAGCTGGAGATCCTCGTGCGCGGGGCGGATATCAATCCGGACCAGCTGCGCGCGAAGCTGAAGCTGAAGGGCAAGGGCGAGGCGACGGTCGTCATCGCGCGGCTGGGGGAGCGGAACTCGACGCAGCGCGGGGGCGGGGTGAGCAGCGGGGTGGTGGCCTATATCTGCCGCGCGGTAGCCCCCGAAAAGCGCTAATTCTGCGAATTCGCTGCCGGTTGGCGCAAAGCGCGGGCGCGGGGTGTGCCGGTTGGGTAGAACGGACGGTGACACGCCCAGCCCGCATGGCGGGGTGGTTCTAGAAAAATATTAATGTGTTGTGGCGAAGCTCACGTTTTTCAAGCTAAGCTGAACTGGAAACCAACACGCAATCACGAAAGGCCAACGCATGTCGAACATCGTTGTTCTGGTTAAGCAGGTGCCGGACACGTACTCCGAACGCAAGCTCCGTGAGGACGACTTCCGTCTGGACCGTGACAGCGCCGACGCTGTTCTCGATGAGATCAACGAGAACGCTGTCGAGGCTGCGCTCCAGCTGAAGGAAGCAGACTCCTCCCGCAACGTCATCGTGCTCTCCGTGGGTCCGACCCGCGCGACCGAGGCGCTGCGCAAGGCACTGTCCCTGGGCTGCGACGAGGCAATCCTGGTCACCGATGAGGGCCTCGAGGGCTCCGACGTCCTGGGTACCGCCTGGACGCTGAGCAACGCGCTCAACCAGATCGAGGACATTGAGCTCATCATCGCTGGTAACGCATCCACCGACGGTGTTGCGGGCGCTATCCCGGGCCTGCTGGCCGAGTACCGTCAGATCCCGGCTCTGACCCACATGGAGGAGCTGGCTGTCGAGAGCGGCACCGTCACCGGTAAGCGCGTCACCGAGGAGGGCATCTTCGGCCTCGAGGCGCCGACCCCGGCCATCGTCTCCGTCACGGAGAAGGCCAACACCCCGCGCTTCGCCGTCTTCAAGGGCATCATGGCCGCGAAGAAGAAGGAGATCAAGGAGCTCAGCCTCTCCGACATCGGCGTCGATCCGGCGAACGTCGGCGGCGGCAACGCAACCTCTTCGGTCGCTGGCGTCACGCCGAAGCCACCGAAGTCTGCCGGTGAGAAGATCACCGATGAGGGCGACGGCGGCAAGAAGCTCGTCGAGTTCCTCGCTAAGGAAAAGCTGATCTAGCTCACCGCTTTTCACGTTCCATAACCCGACATTCCCTGCCACATTAGGAAAGAGGAAAATCCATGACCAACGTATTGGTACTGGTTGATCACGTTGAAGGTGAGCTGCAGAACTCCACTCGCGAGCTCATCACCGCTGGTCGCGTATTCGGCCAGGTCGGCGCCGTCGTTGTTGGCAAGCCGGGCACCGCTGAGGGCCTGAAGTCCGAGCTGGCTGCTGCTGGCGCGGAGACCATCTACGCTGCCGAGTCCGACGAGGCTGACTCCCTGCTCATCACCCCGTCCGTCGACGCCCTCTCCGGGCTCGCCGCTCACCTGCAGGTTCCGGTCCTGGTCTCTGCGTCCGCTACCGGCAACGAGGTTGCTGGCCGCGTGTCCGCACGCGTGGGCTCCGGTGCGGTCTACGGCATCACCGAGATCGACGCCGAGCGCAACGCTAAGAAGCCGGTCTTCGGTGGCGAGTACATCGTCGACTCCGGTGCCGCAGGCGTGGCCCCGGTCTTCACCTGGCAGGCCGGCTCCATCGATCCGGAGCCGCAGGACGCTGCCGGTGAGATCCAGGCAGTCGAGCTGCCGGGCGCTGGCCCGACCGCTGTGAAGATCACCAGCTTCGCTCCGGCTGAGGCCGGCGACCGTCCGGACCTGGCTGAGGCGAAGATCGTCGTCTCCGGTGGCCGTGGCGTGGGCGGCTCCGAGGGCTTCACCGACGTTGTCGAGCCACTGGCCGACGCGCTCGGCGGTGCCGTTGGTGCATCCCGTGCCGCAGTCGACGCGGACTACTACCCGGGCAAGTTCCAGGTCGGCCAGACCGGTGTCACCGTGTCCCCGAACCTGTACATCGCACTGGGCATTTCCGGTGCTATCCAGCACAAGGCTGGTATGCAGACCTCCAAGACCATCGTTGCGGTCAACAAGGATGACGAGGCATCGATCTTCGAGATCGCAGACTTCGGTATCGTTGGTGACCTCTTCGACGTTGCCCCGCAGGCAACCGAGGAGATCAAGAACCGTTAAGGTTCCCGAATCCAATCAGCTGCCCTGAGCGCAGCTAAAAATTAAAAGTCGGTGTTTCCCGCCATGGCGGAGCACCGGCTTTTTTTATATCCGTCCATAGTGTGCCTAAGAGCTTTGGGAAGCAGTAAACAAAACTTCGAGTTGAGGGGACTTTTAAGATGTGGGCACGACGTTCGGTTGGGGCCATTATGGCGTTCGTGGTGGGGGCGATCCTCGCTGTGGCGGTTCCCGTTGGGGTAGCTAACGCCGATATCGACAAGCCAAAGAAGCAGCGAGTACACCTGGTCATGGATTCATCCGGGTCGATGGCGGAGAAGATTGATGGCGGGAAAACCCGGATTGATGCAGCCAAGGACGCCCTGAACTCCCTGGTTGATTCAACACCGGAGGAGACCGAGCTGGGGTTGCGGGTGTACGGCGCGAATGACAAGAACAAAGGCAGCGAAGAATCCTGCCGTGATTCCGAGTTGGTGGTCCCGATTGCGACGGGGAATCGCGAGGACCTCTCGAAGGCCATCGAGGGGTACAGCCCAGCCGGGTGGACCCCGATCTCTTATGCCCTGAAGGAAGCCGGCAAGGACATCGGCAAGCCAGGGGAGGATGAAGAAAACACCATCGTCCTGGTCTCCGACGGCGAGGAAACCTGCGTCCCGGACCCCTGCGACGTCGTCGATGAACTTCAGAAGCAGGGCATCAACGTGACCATCAACGTGGTGGGCATGAACGTGGATGGCAAGGCGCGCAATCAGCTGCAGTGCATCGCGAAGAAGGGCAACGGAAAGTACTACTCGGCGGATAACGCCGATGAGATCAAGACAGCCATCGAGGAAGCTGCGATGCGCACGGGCCAGGCCTTCCAACTGGACGGGGACCCCATCACCGGCGGGGACTCCCGATCTGAGGCCCCCGACATGAGGCCGGGAACCTACCTGGACAAGTTCGGTTTCAACGAGACGCGCTGGTACCGCGTGCCGAAGCAGGCCAAGGATTCCGTGGTCTGGGCAGGTGCCGCGATGAGCCTGGCGGAAACTGACAAAGAACACGGCTCCATCACCGTCGAACTGGTCGATCCCACCAGCGAAGAAAAATGCGCCCGAGAATCCGGCTATGGGCACAGCAGCGGCCCCGAGGGTCTGCTGGCCACCAGCCTATCTAGCAGGGAGTGCGAAGACGCCGAAAACCTGCTGCTGAAAGTCACCACGGAGGTCAAGGGCGAAGGCGAGCTCCCGGTGCGGATCCACCTGGAGGAACGCGGCGCGGTCCTAAACCTCGACGAGTTGCCCGAAGCCGCCAAGGCACCCGAATGGGAGGAAATGGAGGTGCCAAAGGCGCCGGAAGGCACGTCCTACGGCGGTGACTCCTTCGGGAACGCCAAGGTCATCGAGCCTGGTGCCCACAACATCGCGGTGACGATGGGCGAAAGCCAGGTGTTCGCCGTGGATCTGGACTGGGGGCAGCGCGTACAGGTGCAGACCGATCTGGAAACGGTGCAGAAGCGCTTCATGGCATGGAACACGAGGGTGCTTTCTCCCTTCGGAAGCGATGCCCTCGTTAACGACACTGATAGCTTGGACTTTGGCAGCTCCAAGAGCATCAGTCTCCAGGCCCGGACATTCCCCATCCGCTACAAGAACAGCGGCGAGATCTACCCGAACGAGAACTCGGTGCCGGGCCGCTACTACATCATCGTCTCTGGCGGCGATCGGGAGGACACAGCCGATAAGCAGGGGGAGGCCAAAGGCACGATGACCGTGGAGGTCCTGGGCAAGGCTGGCGAGGGGGCGCCGGAGTTTGCTTCCCTCGAGAAGGATCTGGACCAAGAGCAGGATGTCGGCGCTGCCGATGCCGATGCCAAGAATGTGGCCGCCGAGCAGGAAGACACCGGGATGAGCTGGCCCATGATCGGAGCCGCCGGGGTCGGGATTATCGCCCTGCTGCTCGCGATCGTGTTGGCGGTGACGGGAAGGAAGAAGTCCTAGCCAAGTTTTCGCATCGAGCACACGAATTCTCGTGCGCTCGATGATTGTGCTCCAGTTTGGGGTCTCTGTCACAATGTGACGCACGGCATAGGCGCGCTGAAGGCGCGCCACCCCCTCACTGGAAAGGACTTGGGCATGCAGTCAGGCCTCGGGCTCACCATCGCTGGGCTCGCCATCATCTTTCTCACCGTCGCAATTCTGATTCGCGGTAAGGTGAGTCCAATCGTGCCCATGGCCCTCATTCCAGCGATCGGCGCGCTGATCCTGGGCTATAGCTTCGAGGAACTCTCGGACTTCTTCAGTGACGGGCTGAAATCCGTCATGAGTGTGGTCGTGATGTTCATCTTCGCGATCATCTTCTTCGGGATCATGCAGGACGTCGGGCTGTTCACGCCCGTGATTCGAGCGCTGATCAAGGGAACCAGGGGAAATCCTGTCTTTATTACGCTGGGAACCGCAGCCATTGGCGTGGTCGCCCACCTCGACGGCTCGGGCTCGACGACCTTCCTACTGACAATTCCCGCACTGCTGCCGCTGTATAAGGCGATGCACATGAGCCGCTACACACTGCTGATGATCGTCGCGCTGGCGGCGTCGGTGATGAACATGGTCCCGTGGGCAGGCCCGGTGGGGCGCGCGGGCTCGGTCATCGCACAGGATCCGCACAATATTTGGATCCACCTGCTGCCAGCCCAGGGCATCGCGCTGCTCGGAGTGTTCGCAGTGGCCGGGGCCCTCGGCGTCCTCGAGCTGCGCCGCGCCCGCAAGCGCAGCGCGCAGAAGGTTGGAGCCGGGGCAGACACCCCAGGCCCGGCTAACGTCGATGTCGAGAAGATGGCCGCCAACTTCGCAGAGAACCAGCGCCAACAGCAGGCTGAGATCGGCCTGTCCTTCCGCACTGGCAGGGTGGTGACGGTGATCAATATCGTGCTGATCCTCGCGGTGCTGGTCGTGCTGCTGGCGGGCCTGCTGCCACCGGCTCCGGCCTTCCTCATCGCCACCACCGTGGCCATGCTCGTCAACTGCCAGGGCAAGGAAGCCCAGGCCGGGGTCCTCAACCGACACGCACCGAATGCGCTCTCCATGGCCGGTGTGATCATCGCGGCCGCCATGTTCCTGGGAGTGCTCAACGGCAGCGGCATGCTCGAGGAGATCGCCCTGCAGCTCATCGCGATCATGCCTGAGGGAGTGGGGCAGTACCTGCACATCATCGTCGCGTTCTTCGGCGTCCCGCTGGACCTGCTCACGTCCACCGACGCTTACTACTTCTCGGTGCTGCCCATCGTTCAGGAGACTGCTGCGAACTTCGGTGTGAGCGGCATGGGGGCTGCCGCAGCGCTCATCGTGGGCAATGTCATCGGCACCTTCGTCTCCCCGTTCTCGCCGGCGCTCTGGCTGGCGCTCGGCCTCGCCGAGGGGCAGATGGGTCACTATCTCAAGCGCGCACTGCCGGTGGTCTGGGCATTCTCCATCGGGCTGGTTGCCATTTGCTGGGGCATGGGGATGTTCGCTTAGCTTGCCAGGGGCTATGCCACACTGGATGTCATGACAAGCCAGCCCCGCATCTACGCCGACCACGCTGCCTCCAGCCCACTGCGCCCGGAGGCGGCCGAGGCGATGCGGGAGGTAGAATCCGCGCTCAATCCGGCCGGTCAGTACCGCACCGGCCGGGACGCCCGGCGGTTGCTGGAGGACGCTCGCGAGCAGATCGCCGAGCTCCTCGGCGCCGACCCCGTGGAGGTGATCTTCACCGCCTCGGGCACGGAGGCCGATAACATCGCCGTGCAGGGGCTGGCCTTCGGCTCTCGGAAGTTGCACCCGACTGCCGGCGACATCATCGCTCCTGGCATCGAGCACCCGGCGGTGGGGGAGGCCATCGACTGGCTGTGCACCGGTCCGCTTGACCTGGGATACCGCCGGGTCGAGCTGCCCGTGGACGAACACGGAGTCGTCGATCTTGAAGCGGCCGAGGAGATCGGCGTCCTAAAAAACATGGACCCCGAGCAGACGGCGCTGATCACCTGCATGTGGGCGAATAACGAGACCGGGAACATCCAGCCGGTCAGCGAGCTCGCCAAGATCGCCACGGATAAGGCCGTGCCCATGCACGTGGATGCCGTGCAGGCAGTGGGGCGGGTGCCGATCGACTTTCACGGCCTTGGGGTCGCCACCCTCGCAGCGAGCGCGCACAAGTTCGGCGGGCCGCGCTCGACCGGGGTGTTGCTCGCGCGCCGGGACGCGAAGATCCTCTCGCCGTTGAAGGGCGGAAACCAGGAACGCGGGCTGCGCTCCGGAACCGTCAACGTCCACGGGGCGGTGGGCACCGCAGCAGCACTGGCGGCGGCACATCGGGATATGGCTGCGGAGAACGAGCGGCTACGGAACATCCGCGAGCGGGTGCTGGAGGCCGTCCGTGGCATCGAGGGGATAAAAGTGTGGACCCACGAACCCTCCTTGCCCAGCCACCTGCACCTGAGCATCCCCGGTGCGGAGGGGGATAGCCTCATCATGCTGCTGGACGCCGCGGGGGTGGATGCCTCCACGGGTTCGGCGTGCGCGGCCGGGGTGAACCGCGCCAGCCACGTGCTCGCTGCCATGGGAGTGGACGTAGAGGTGGCCCGAGGTGCCCTGCGGCTGACCTTCGGCGCGGAGACCACGATGGCGGACGCTGAACGCATCGCCGAATTGTTGCCGCGCGTGGCCGAGCAGGCTCGCGCCGCCGGAATGGCCTAAGCCCGCTAAACCCGAGTAGGGTGCCACCCATGCGAGTAGTAGCAGCAATGAGCGGTGGTGTGGATTCGGCGGTCGCGGCCGCCCGGGCACTCGAAGCAGGCCACGAGGTTATCGGCGTGCACCTGGCGCTGTCCCAATCCCCGGAGGCCGTGCGCGCCGGTTCCCGCGGCTGCTGCTCCCTGGAGGATTCCGCCGACGCCCGGCGGGTCGCCGACAAGCTCGGCATCCCCTTCTACGTCTGGGACTTCTCCGACCGCTTCAAGGCCGATGTGATCGATAACTTCGTGGACTCCTACGCCATCGGCGAGACCCCGAATCCGTGCCTGCGCTGCAACGAGAAGATCAAGTTCGAAGCCCTGCTGGACCGCTCCATCGCGTTGGGCTTCGACGCCGTGGTCACCGGCCACTACGCGCAGCTCCACGACGGCGTGCTGCGCCGGGGCGTGGACGCGGACAAGGACCAGTCTTATGTCCTCGGCGTGCTGACCGACGAACAGCTGGCACACTGCATGTTCCCGGTCGGGGACACCGTCAAGCCCGAGATCCGCGAAGAGGCCGCCGACGCCGGCTTCGGGGTCGCCAATAAGCCAGATAGCCACGACATCTGCTTTATCCCGGATGGCCGAACTCAGGCATTCCTGGGTTCGAAGATCGGCCTGCGTCCCGGCCTGGTGCGGGATACCGGCGGGGAGACCGTGGCGGAGCACGACGGCGTGTATGGCTTCACCGTTGGTCAGCGCAAGGGGCTCGGCCTGCCGCGCGAAACCCTTGACGGCCGCCCACGCTATGTCACGGATATCGACGCCCACACGGGCACTGTGACCGTCGGCACCCGGGAGGACCTGCGGGTCGGCGGGATCATCGCCGACCGCCTCAAGCGCCTCGACCCGGAGGTACACGGCCGCGAGTTCGACTGCGAGGTGCAGGTGCGCGCCCATGGCGGAGTGGTTCCTGCCCGCGCCCGGCTCGTTGACGACCCAGCCCCGGTCACCCCGGCGGGTCGCGTGAAGGAGGCCGACGAGCTGCCGTGGCGTCTGGAGCTGGAGCTGCTGCAGCCCCTGGAGGGCGTGGCGCGCGGCCAGGCCGCCGTGGTCTATCGCCCCGACGAGGCCGGCGACATCCTGCTGGGCTCCGGCACCATCCGCGCGACCACGGCCCTCGGCGCCCCGATTGAGGAACAGCCCGCACCCGGCACCGTCGGCGCGGTGGACGCCGACGCCATCGAACAGGGCGAGGACGCCCAGCGATGACACGTCTCGGCTGGTGGGAATCCTTCGCCACGACCCACTCGGACCAGAACAGTGCCCTGGAGGCCGCGCTTCTCCGCGGCGTCGATGTGGATGAGGATACCGGCGCGCCGGGCGGGATCTCCCTGCCCCGTATCCAGCCTGCAGGCGAGCCCGGGGTCAAGGACGTCGCCCTGGACGTCACCGCTCTGACGGCCGGTTTCGCGCAGCTCAACCTCGCCGCGAACCCGCGGGGCTGGGAGATCAGCCACGGGGCCAGCCTGATCGGCCGCCAAACCCGGTCCTATCTTTCGGAGCTCCGAGACCTGGTGCCCGCGGTGCTTGCCGAACGTCGGGCCCCACGGATCATGCTGAACGTCGCCGGGCCCTGGAGCTTTGGCGCCACCGTGGAGCTGGCGGGCCACCCCATCGTTGCCGACCGCCCCGCATTCCGGGAGATCGCCCTCACGTTGGGGGCTGGGTTGGCGGAGACCGCCGAATGGCTGGCCAGCGCGACCGGCTCGGAGGTGTTCATCGGACTCCACGAGCCCGCCGTGCCGCAACTGTTGGCCGGGCTGGCCGGGGCCACGCGCTGGGATCGGCTGGCCCCGGTGGACCCCGAGCACATCCTCGGCGTGTGGCAGCGGCTGCTCGGCCAGCTGCCCGAGGGCGTGGGAGCCGTGCTGCACGAGTGCCCGCCCGAGCTATTTCGCGACATCCCCCAGGTGGGCTTTGACCGCGTCGGGGTGGCCGCCGGGCACCTGTTCGGCGAGCAGTCCACCTCGGAGCTCAAGGACGCCATTGGATACAGCGTCGGGGCGGGCCAGGGGATCGGCATCTGCCTGCCGCGCCCCACAGAGCCGCAGGGAGCCGCGGCGATCGAGGACAGTGCCGCCACGTACGCGGGTGCCGTCCAGCGCCTGTGGCAGCAGTGGAGCTTCCCCGCAGAGCGGCTAGTCCAGCAGGTTGACCTCTGCGCGATCACCCCGGGGCTGGACGAGGTCGCTGTGAGCCCTGCCGTTGCAGCCACCTGGTCGGCGACCGCGCGGATCGCCGCACGCAACCTCGCTGCAGGCTAAGCCTCACCCAGCAGGGCAGCCCAG
This sequence comes from Corynebacterium sp. UMB9976, assembly GCF_030212265.1. Lineage (NCBI taxonomy): Bacteria > Bacillati > Actinomycetota > Actinomycetes > Mycobacteriales > Corynebacteriaceae > Corynebacterium > Corynebacterium sp. UMB9976. The sequence continues at coordinate 48,031 of NZ_JASODY010000010.1, read as the reverse complement.
GAACGACCAGGCTCGCAGCAGCGAAGTGTTGATCCCAGCGCTCCGGGACTAGTCCTCCTCGGCGTCGCCCTCGTCAGCTTGGCCTGGCCCCTCGCTCAGCAGCTTGTGGAAGCCGGCCTCGTCGAGCACCGGAATACCCAGCTCCTCGGCCTTCGTGAGCTTCGAGCCGGCTTTGGCCCCGGCGACCAGATAGTCCGTCTTCTTCGACACGCTGCCGGTCGCCTTCCCGCCGCGGGACTCGATGGCCTCCTTCGCGCTGGAACGGTCGAAATCCTCCAGCGTGCCCGTGACAACGATGCTCAACCCGGCCAGCAGGTCGGCCTGAATAGACCCGGCCGCGTCGGCGGAAGGCTGCTCGGTGACGTCCTGCTCCATCCGCACCCCAGCGGCCGCCCAGGCATCGACGATCTCCTTATGCCAGGAGACCGCAAACCAGTCGCGGACGGATTCGGCGATGATGGGCCCCACCCCGTCGACGGTGGACATCGTCTCCACATCGGCGGCGGCGACGTCCGGAATGGAACCGTAGTGATTGGCCAGGGCCTTCGCCGCGGTCGGTCCGACGTGTCGGATGGACAGGGCGACGATGACGCGCCACAGGTCGACCTCCTTGGCCGCCGCGAGCGTCGTCAGCAACGTCTCACCTTGCTTATTCAGCGCGCCGGACTTCGTCGTATACGCGTCCGTGCGGCGCAGATCCTCCTCCGTGAGCGAGAACAGGCCCGTCTCGTCCGGCAGCACGCCGGAATGGATGAGGTCATAGGCCGCCTTCTCGCCGAGGGCGTCGATGTCGAAGGCCCCGCGGCCGGCGATGTAGGTCAGGCGGGTGTGCAGCTGGCCGGGGCAGTAGCGGGTATTCGGGCAGCGCCAGTCCGCATCGTCTCCGCGGGCCGGGGCCAGGGGAGTGCCGCACTCCGGGCACAGACTGCTGAAGAGGAACTCCCGCTCCGCACCACTCCGGGCGTCCTCCACCGGGCCGAGCACCTCCGGGATGACCTCCCCGGCCTTGCGGATCATGATCTCATCACCCAGGCGCACGCCCTTGCGGTGGGCCTCGGAGGGGTTGTGCAGGGTCGCCATGGTCACGGTGGAGCCCGCGACGTATTTCGGCTCCATCACCGCATACGGGGTCGCCCGGCCGGTGCGCCCGATCCCTAGGCGGATGTCGTGCAGCCGGGTGCGGGCCTCCTCCGGTGGGTACTTATAGGCGATCGCCCAGCGCGGGGCGCGGCTGGTCGTGCCGAGCCGCTGCTGGGACTGGGTATCGTCCACCTTGATGACGAGCCCATCCATCTCGTGGTCCGCATCGTGGCGGTGGTCCGCCCAGTAGGTGACCTGCTCCAGCACTTCCTTGGCGCTGTGCACCTGCTTGGTGTACGGGCTCACCGGCAGGCCCCAGGCAGCCAGCGCTTCGTAGGCCGCGTGCTGGGAAGCGGGGGTGAAGCCCTCGCGGGCGCCGATGCCGTGACAGATCAGGCGTAGCGGGCGGCGCGCGGTTTCTGCCGGGTCCTTCTGGCGCATCGCTCCGGCCGCGGCGTTGCGCGGATTCGCAAACATTTTCAGCCCCTCCGCCTGGCGCTGGGCGTTCATCTTCGCGAAGTCCTCGACGCGGATGAACACCTCGCCGCGGATCTCCACGAGCTCCGGCACTGGGAAGTCCTCGGAGGGCTGCAGGCGCGCCGGGATATCGGAGAGGGTGCGGGCGTTGTGGGTGATGTCCTCGCCGGTCGTGCCGTCGCCGCGGGTGAGAGCGAGCTCCAGGACGCCGTTACGGTAGAGCAGGTTGATCGACGCGCCGTCGATCTTCAGTTCGGTGAGGTAGGCCTTGGCCGGGGTGCGCTCCAGCCAGGAGGAAAGCTGCTCGGTGTCGAAGACGTTATCGAGCGAGAGCATCGGCTCCTGGTGGTCCACGTTGCGAAACGGGCTGGACTCAGGAGGGGCCGGGGCGACCTCGGTGGTGGGGCTGGGTCCGGTTACCGCCTCGGGGTGGGTGTTTTCGAACTCCTGAAGTTGGGTGAGCAGGGCGTCGAACTCGGCGTCGGAGATCTCCGGATTGCCGTAGTAGTACACCTCGCGGTGGTGCCTGACCTGGTCCGCGAGGGACTGCCACTGCTGGCTCAGCTCTGCAAGCGCAGGATCTGCGGCTCCGGGGTTGGCGGCGGGCGAGGAATCGGAATCGTATTGAGTGCTCACGGGTTCCAAGTCTATCGAGGATCCGCTCTGGCCTGTCTGGTGCTCCGGTTAGAGTAAGGATCATGACCGCAGCGCATTTCAATCCGGCTCACATGTTGAGCTTCGACCTAGAGACCACCGGCACCAATCCACTGTCCGCCCGCATCGTGACCAGCGCCATGGTGCGCATCCGCGGCAGTCAGGTGGATGACGTCGAATTGCTCGCTGACCCGGGGGTCGAGATCCCCGAGCAGGCCAGCGCGGTGCACGGCATCACGACCGAATACGCACGGGAGCACGGTCAGCCGCACGACGAGGTCCTGGCGGAGACGATCCGGGCGATCCGGCAGGGTTGGGAGGACGGCGCGACCCTCGTGGTCTTCAATGCGCCCTATGACCTGACGGTGCTGCGCAGCCAAGACCCGAGCTTCACCGTGGACGGTCCAGTCATCGACCCGCTGCTGCTGGACCGCCACTTCGACCAGTATCGCAAGGGCAAGCGCACCCTGGGGGCGGTCTGCGAACACTACGAGGTGGCCCTCGACAATGCGCACGAGGCCACCGCTGATGCGATCGCCGCGGCCCGCGTAGCATGGAAGATCGCCCGTGAGCACCCGGAGCTGACCCAGATGAGCGCCGACGAACTCATGTTGAACCAGTCCACTTGGTACTACGAGCAGCAGTCCAGCTTGGCAGAATACTTCCGCTCCAAGGGGCGCGACGCGAACGTGAACACCAGCTGGCCGCTGCAATAGGCCGGTTGCCTATAATTTCTAAACATGTCTTCCTCACCACAGCCCACCGCAGCCGATTACCTCAAGGAGATCGTCGCAGCACCCGTCTACCGGGCGGCGAAGCACACTCCCACCGACGCGATGCCCGTGCTGTCCAAGCGCTTGAATAACCGCGTGCTCGTCAAGCGCGAGGACCTGCAGCCGGTGCACAGTTTCAAGATTCGCGGCGCTTTCAACCGCATGGCTCAACTGAGCCCGGAGGAGCGCAATCGGGGCGTGGTCGCGGCATCCGCTGGAAACCACGCGCAGGGGGTGGCCCTGTCCGGCCGCGAGCTGGGTATCCAGACCACCATCGTAATGCCGGAGATCACCCCGCAGATCAAGGTCGCCGCAGTGCAGGGGCTGGGCGGCGGTGTGCTGCTGCACGGTGCCAACTTCGACGAGGCCAAGGCGAAGGCCATCGAGCTCTCCGAGACCGAGGGCATGGTCTTCGTCGCCCCCTTCGACGACGAGGCGGTGGTCGCCGGTCAGGGAACCATCGGCCTGGAGATTTTCCAGGACGTCCCCGAGATCGACCGTGTCTTCGTCCCCATCGGAGGCGGCGGCCTGGCTGCCGGTGTGGCGATCCTGCTCAAGCAGCTGACCCCCACAATCCAGGTCATTGGCGTGGAGCCGGAGGAGTCCGCCTGCTTCGTCGCCGCGAAGAAGGCGGGCGGGCCGGTGGACCTGGCCTACACCAGCCTGTTTGCCGAGGGCGTGGCGGTCAAGCGCATCGGGGATGAGAACTTCCGCATCCTGGACGAGTGGCTGGATGACGTCGTGACCGTCACCTCCGACGAGATCAGCGCGGCGATCAAGGACATCTTCGACGACACTCGCGCGATCGCCGAGCCTGCCGGTGCGGTGGCGCTGGCGGGCCTCAAGCGCTACTGCGCCGAACACGAGATCACCGACGAAACCCTCGTCCACGTACTCTCGGGCGCCAACGTCAACTTCCACTCGCTGCGCTATGTCTCCGAGCGCGCGGAGCTCGGCGAGGGCAGCGAGGCCCTGTTCGGCGTGACGATCCCCGAGGCCAAGGGCGCCTTCCTGGACTTTTGCACCGTGTTGGGTAGCCGCGCGGTCACCGAGTTCAGCTACCGCGTGGGGGAGACCGACGAACCAGCGAAGATCTTCGTCGGTGTGCAGCTCAAGGGTGGCCACCAGGAGCGGGAATCCATCCTCACCGACCTGGCTGCGGCTGACTATGGGGTGGTCGACCTCTCCGAGGACGAGGTGGCCAAGGAACACGTGCGGTACATGATTGGCGGCCAGCCACCACACGCCGTGACCGAGAGCGTGTTCGCTTTCGAGTTCCCGGAGCACCCGGGCGCTCTCATCCGCTTCCTCGAGGTGCTGGGAACGCGGTGGAATGTGTCGGCCTTCCACTACCGAAGCATCGGCATGGACTATGGTCGCGTGCTCGCCGCGTTCGAGAATGTGGAGGGGGACGCGGAGTTCGCCGAGCACCTGGAGAAGCTGGGTTATCACGCCACGGAGGTCAGCTCCAGCCCGGCTTATCAGTTCTTCCTGAAGGCCTAAAACACCTCAGCCCCCGACGGTCGCCCGCCCGGCCGCGGGGCGTTGTATTTCGCCGGCGAGGGATCAGTCGGCGAAGAACGCGCCCAGGATGCTGCCCAGCTGCCGCAGGTGCTCCACCTCGGAGAGCAGGAAGTCCGGGCCGCCCGGGCGACCCACGATGAGGATCAGCGAGGAACCCTCGATGGGGGTGGCGGCAAGCGAGGAGTCCATGACCGCCCAGGGCTCGGGGATCCAGTCCTCCTGCTCGGGGTTGAGAACCCGGGCCTCGAGTACGGGCGCGGAATCCAGCTCCTGGCCGTTGTCCTCAGGAGCAGCGCTCGAGGCCGCGATGCGATGGGTGCGGGGCGCGGTATCCAACACGATGGCCCAGCCCGCGGACATGGAGCGCGGCAGATCCGCCATCAGCGTCTCCAGGGCCTCAGCGCGGCGGGAGCGCAGCGCCGCGATGGAGGCCAACATCTGCACCTGGCCGCGGCGGTCGATCGAGCCGGAGAACGGGCGGATGGAGTCGACGAACACGCCCTCGACTTCCTGGGCTGCGGTGATCAAGACGTCCGGCAACGTGCCGTGGGGCAGGTCCACGACGATGTCGTCAACGACGACGATCTCGTTGTTCAGGGAGTCGTCTTCGTCGTAGCCGACGATGTCGACGCCTTGGATGTTGCCGTCGACGTTGCCGAGCGCCTGGGCGATCTTGCCAAGGGCGCCGGGCGAATCGGGTACGCGCACGCGCATCAAATAAGACATGCCTAAAGTCTAGCGATCCGTGCGAAAAACTTAAGGAGCTCTTTTCCGGCCGGGGCATGCTAGGTGAACGTGCACGGCCTTGACTAGAGTTATGGGCATGTCTGAAATTTCCCGCGAAAATGTTGCCCACTTGGCCAAGCTGGCACGCCTCGAGATCCCGGAGGATGAGCTGCAGAGCTACGCCGACCAGATCGACGACATCATCGAGCACGTCGCCGCGATCTCCAAGGTCGATACCGAGGGCGTCGAGCCGCTCAGCCACCCGACGCAGAACGTCGACGGTGCCGTCTCCGTGATGCGCGAGGACGTCGTCATGCCCGTGCTGACCGCCGAGCAGGCCCTGGACCAGGCACCGGCAGTGCAGGATCAGCGCTTCCAGGTTCCGCAGATCCTCGCCGATTAACCTGCCTTAGCTTTGTGCCTGGCTGGCACGCCGGAATAACAACACCAACTCCACGCAGCGCACCCACGCTGCCGATGATTACAGCTCAAAGGATTATTGATGACTGAAGCTCAGCGCCTGACGGTCGGGGAGCGTACGGACTCCGACTTCACGACCTGGACCGCCGCCGAACTGGCAGAGAAGATTCACTCGCGGGACATCAGCTCTGTCGAGGTGACCCAGGCTCACCTGGACCGCATTAGCGACGTTGATGGGGAGATCAACGCTTTCATTCACGTCAGCGCCGACGAGGCACTGGCTGCCGCCCACAACGTCGACGCCGCCATCGCCGCTGGTGATACGCCGACCTCGAGCCTGGCCGGTGTGCCGCTCGCGCTGAAGGATGCCTTCGTCACCACCGACGCGCCCACCACCTCCGGTTCGAAGATGCTCGAGGGGTACATGAGCCCCTACGACGCGACGCTGACCCTGCGTCTGCGCAGCGCTGGCATCCCGATCCTGGGTAAGACCAACATGGACGAGTTCGCGATGGGTTCCTCCACCGAGAACTCCGCTTATGGCGTGACCCGCAACCCGTGGGATCTGGAGCGTACCCCGGGTGGCTCCGGCGGTGGCTCCTCCGCCGCGCTGGCTGCGGGCATGGCTCCGCTGGCCATCGGATCTGACACGGGTGGTTCCATCCGCCAGCCGGCTGCGCTGACCAACACCGTGGGCGTGAAGCCGACCTACGGCACCGTCTCCCGCTATGGCCTGATCGCCTGCGCCTCCTCCCTGGACCAGGGCGGCCCGGCGGCCCGTACGGTCGAGGACACCGCCCGCCTGCACCAGGTTATTGCGGGCTTCGACCAGAACGACGCCACGTCCTCCCGCCACGAGATCGCCGACGTGGTCGCAGCCGCCAAGCAGGGTGCGAACGGTGACCTCAAGGGCGTGAAGGTTGGTGTGATCAAGCAGTTCCAGCAGGCAGAAGCCCTGCAGGCGGGCGTGCGCGAGCGCTACGAGGCCAACCTGGAGCAGCTGAAGTCCCAGGGCGCGGAGCTCGTGGAGGTCGACTGCCCGAACTTCGACCACGCGCTGAATGCCTACTACCTGATCCAGTTCTCCGAGATCTCCTCCAACCTCGCCCGCTTTGACGGGATGCGTTACGGCCTGCGCGCCGGTGACGACGGCACCCGCAGCGCCGATGAGGTCATGAGCCTGAGTCGCGCGCAGGGCTTTGGTCCGGAGGTGAAGCGCCGCATCATGTTGGGCACCTACGCGCTCTCCGTTGGTTACTACGACGCCTACTACCTGCAGGCACAGCGCGTGCGTAACCTCGTCGCGCAGGACTACGCCAAGGCCTTCGAGCAGGTGGACGTCATCGCCGCGCCGACGACCCCAACCACCGCGTTCAAGCTCGGCGAACTGGTCGACGATCCGCTGCAGATGTACCTCTTCGATCTGTTCACCCTCCCGCTGAACCTCGCCGGTGTCTGCGGCATGTCCGTTCCGGGCGGACTGAGCAGCGATACCCAGCTGCCAACCGGTCTGCAGCTGATGGGCCCGGCCCATGGTGAGGAGAGCATCTACCGCGTCGGCTCCGCCTTCGAGGCAGGCCGCGAGAACTAAGGCTCCTTGAACTAGGCATACCGAGCGGCCCCGCACCCAGATTCGATTTGGGTGCGGGGCCGCTGGCGTACAGTAGACCCTATGGTTACTACGGGTGATGGCTGGGCAATTGGCGTCGATGGTTCCCGCAGGTGGGGGACCCTGGGGGCAGCCGGGCTGTTCCTGTGCGCCCCGGCCGAGGACTCCGCCGAGCCGGTCGTCCTCATGCAGCACCGTGCCTGGTGGACCAACCGTGGGGACACCTGGGCGCTGCCGGGTGGGGCGATCGACCACGGCGAGTCTCCCGAGCAGGGCGCGCTGCGCGAGACTCAGGAGGAGACTGGGATCGACCCCGCGGACGTCACCGTCCTGGATACGCTGGTCACCTCTCGCGTCGAGCTGGATCACGTGCTGCGCCGCGAAGCCGTCCTCCCGGAGGAGGAACACCTGTTGGATCCCGTGCGGGCCATGATCGAGCGTGATGGCGATGTCCGCCAGGCACTGCAGGAACAGCCCATTTACCACCCAGAACACGGGGGACGGGCGGTCTTCGGGCTCGGCGCCAAGTTCTGGTGGGAGGTGCTCGATGAGACCGTGACTGAATGGCGGTATAGCACTGTCATTGCGCGCGCTGAGCACCCGCTGGAGTTCGTCCTCACCGAGGAATCCACGGACCTGCGATGGCAGCCGCTCTCGAAGCTGGAGGAGCTCAACCTCATGCCCGAATTCCGGGCCACGCTGCCGGAGGTGCGGCAGCGGGTGGCGCAGCTCTGGGGCTAAAACAGCTCTTGGACTAAGACACAGAGCCCGCTCCACAACTATTCCCGCCGGAGGCTGGTAACTGACCCGGCCTTCCCGCCCGGCGTGGCCCGGGGAGGGGAGAGCGGACCGGGGAGGTGATTAGATGGTGCCTGTGACTGAGCACAAGTATCCGACCCTCCCGCTGAACAGCGTGGCGGCCTGGCGGGCGCTGACCGCCCTCTGCATCGGTTTCTTCATGATCCTGCTGGATCAATCGATCGTGGCCGTTGCCACCCCGGATCTGCAGGCACAGCTGGACGCCACCTATAACCAGGTCATCTGGGTGACCTCGGTGTACTTGCTCTTCTTCGCCGTCCCGCTGCTGGTCACCGGGCGGCTGGGGGACCGCTACGGGCCGAAGAACGTCTACATCGTGGGCATGGTGATCTTCACGCTGGCCTCACTGGCGTGCAGCTACTCCGCGACGATCGAGTGGCTGATGATCTCCCGGGCGGTGCAGGGGCTCGGCGCCGCACTGCTGACCCCGCAGACCATGTCGGTGATCAACCGGGTCTTTCCGCGAGAGAAGCGGGGTGCGGCCATGGGGGTGTGGGGTGCCGTGGCAGGCCTATCCACCATGATGGGGCCGATCCTGGGAGGGGTCATCACCTCCACGCTCTCGTGGCACTGGATCTTCTTGGTCAACGTTCCCATCGGCATCCTGTCCATCGGAATGGTCGCAGCCTGGGTGCCGCCCTTTGAGCCCACTGATAAGCCCATCGACGGGATCTCGATGGCTCAGTCCATGCTCGCGGTCAGCTGCCTCATTTTTGCGATTCAGCAGGGCGAGAGCGTGGCCTGGGCTTGGTGGATCTGGGCCGTGATGGCTGTGGGTATCGCCATCGGCGTGCTCTTCTTCCGCCGCCAGGCCCTGCTCACGCACGGCGCGGGAGGTAAGGATCCGGTCTTGCCGACCACGCTGTTTTCCCGTCGCAGCTTCGCGATGGGAAACCTCGCTATCTTCACGATGGGCTTTGCCACCGCAAGCATGATGCTGCCGCTGATGATGTACTTGCAGCAGGTTCACGGGCTCTCCGCGATGACGGCCGTGGCCTATGTGCTGCCCATGTCCGTTCTGGCGCTGCCGCTGTCGCCCTGGATCGGTTGGCTCATCGACCGGAAGGACGCCCGGCCCATCGCCGTGGCCGGCTTCGTGTTCATGATCGCCGGGATTCTCGGGTTGTTTTTCTGCCTTCGCCCGGGAGGATCGGCCGGGGCGATCATCGTGCCCATGCTGCTGATGGGGGCGGGCAACGCTGCCTTCTGGTCGCCCAACTCCGCGATGACGCTGCGGGACTTGCCACCCCACCTGGCCGGTGCCGGATCGGGGGCATATAACACGATCCGCCAGGTCGGTGCGGTCACCGGCGTGGCCGTGGTGGGCGCCGTCCTCCAGGTGCGCTTGAGCCACTACGGCGACGGTGCGGGGGAGCAGCTTGCTTATGCCTTCGGCCAGTCCTTCCTCCCGATCGCCGCTGCGCTGCTGGTCGGGCTCGTAGCCACGGCCGTCTCGGGAAGTGCTAAGCCAGGACCTGCCCCGCGCAACTAGTGTTGCTGGCGTAAGGCTGCAACGGAAGCACACGTGCCGGTGGCACAGCTCGGGAGGAGAGCTTAAGGATATGCGTATCGCGATTTTGACCAGTGGTGGGGATTGCCCCGGCTTGAATGCAGTGATTCGTGGTGTCGTGCGCACCGCGGGTGCCGCCGGTGTCGAGGTTATTGGCTTCGAGGATGGTTACCAGGGGCTGGTGGAAAACCGCGTGGTCCCGCTCTACGACGACGCCTACATCGACCGCATCATTCGTTACGGCGGCACGATTCTCGGCACTGGTCGGCTGCACCCGGATAAGTTCAAGGCGCAGATCGACACAATCAAGGCCAACCTTGCGGAGCACGAGGTCGACGCGTTGATCCCGATCGGCGGCGACGGCACCCTGCGGGGTGCACAGTTCTTGCACGACAACGGCATCCCGGTCGTCGGCATTCCGCAGACCATCGACAACGACGTCGACGGCATGGATTACACCTTCGGCTTCGACTCCGCCGTCGCCGTGGCCACCGAGGCCATCGACCGCCTGCACACCACGGCGGAGTCCCACAAGCGCGTCATGATCGTTGAGGTCATGGGGCGCCACACCGGTTGGATCGCGCTGCATGCGGGCATGGCCGGTGGTGCCCACGACGTGCTGCTGCCGGAGTTCCCCTTCGACATCGACGAGGTCTGCGCCCGCATGGAGAAGCGCTTCGAGCAGGGCGAGCGCTACGGGATCATCTGCGTGGCAGAAGGCGCGGAACCGAAGGGCGGCAGCCTGGACGGCCAAGGCGACGGGGAAGAGGAGCTCGACGAGTTCGGGCACGTCAAGCTCCAGGGCATGGGCTACCAGGTAGCCCGAGCCGTGGAGAAGCGCCTGGGAGTGGAGGTGCGTTCCTCGGTGCTGGGGCACATGCAGCGCGGCGGGACCCCGACTGCCTTCGACCGGGTGCTGGCCACCCGCTGTGGGGTCAACGCGACCAAGGCAGTGCTGGAAGGCAAGACCGGAAAAGTAGCCGCCCTGCACGGCGAGAAAATCGACCTCATCGACTTCGAGCAGGCCGTCGGGCGGGTGAAGTCCGTGCCGGACTACCGCTACCAAAACCTCCAGGGCCTGCTGGGCTAAAAGCACCCGAGCCGATTACAGATGCCCGGTGGCAAAGGTACTAAGATGGGCGCCATGACTGCGCAGTTGTATGACTATTCCGACGATGTGATGGATTTCGACGAAGTGCTGGAGCGCTTCGAACCCGTGATGGGAATGGAGGTCCACGTCGAGCTGTCCACGAACACCAAGATGTTCTCCACCTCGACCGCTGCCTTCGGCGGGGATCCGAATACCCACGTGGACCCGTGCAGCCTGGGTCTGCCGGGCGCACTGCCGGTCGTCAACAAGCAGGGTGTGGAGTGGGCCATCAAGATCGGGCTTGCACTGAACTGCAAGATCGCGCCGTACTCCCGCTTCGCGCGCAAGAATTACTTCTACCCAGACCAGCCGAAGAACTACCAGATCAGCCAGTACGATGAGCCGATCGCCTACGACGGCTACCTGGACGTCGTCCTCGATGACGGCACTGAGTGGCGCGTCGAGATTGAGCGCGCCCACATGGAGGAGGACACCGGCAAGCTGACCCACCTCGGTGGCGCCTCCGGCCGTATCCACGGTGCGACGGCCTCCCTGGTGGACTGCAACCGCGCCGGGGTGCCACTGATTGAGATCGTCACGAAGCCGATCGAGGGCGCTGGCGAGCGCGCCCCGGAGATCGCACGCGCCTATGTCACCGCGCTGCGCGACCTGGTCAAGGCCCTCGGCGTGTCCAATGCCCGCATGGACCAGGGTTCCATGCGCGTGGACTCGAATCTCTCCCTGCGCGAGAAGGGCAGCACCGAGTTCGGCACCCGCACGGAGACCAAGAACATCAACTCCCTGCGCTCCGTGGAGCAGGCCGTGCGCTTCGAGATGCAGCGCCACGCCGCCTGCCTCGTCAACGGGGTGGAGATCCAGCAGGAGACCCGCCACTACCAGGAGGACGGCACCACCTCGAAGGGTCGTCCGAAGGAGTCCATGGCGGACTACCGTTACTTCAATGACCCGGATCTGCCGCCGGTGCTTGCGCCGGAGGAGTGGGTCGAGGAGATCCGCGCGACCCTACCGGAGATGCCGTGGATCCGCCGCGCCCGAATCCAGAAGGAGTGGGGTCTGCCGGACGCGGAGATGCGCGACCTCGTCAACGCTGGTGCGCTCGACCTGATCGTGGAGACCACCGAGGCTGGCGCGGATCCGGCGGATGCCCGCAGCTGGTGGGTGGCCTACCTGGCGCAGAAGGCCAATGAGCAGGGCGTGGAGCTGGAGCAGCTCGACATCACCCCAGCACAGGTCGCCCGCATCATCGAGCTGGTCAAGGAAGGCAAGCTGACCACCAAGCTCGCCCGCCAGGCCGTCGACGGTGTGCTGGCAGGGGAGGGTGACGTCGACCAGGTGGTCAAGGATCGTGGCCTGGAGGTCGTCCGCGACGACGGCGCGATCGAGGCCGCCGTCGACGAGGCCCTGGCTGCAAACCCGGACATCGTGGAGAAGTACCGCGCGGGCAATAAGAAGGTCACCGGCGCGATCGTGGGTGCCGTGATGAAGGCAACCAAGGGTAAGGCTGACCCGGCGCAGGTCAATAAGCTGATCGCCGAGAAGCTGAACTAGCACCGCACGCGGCCACCGCTCGCGTGCGTGATGCGCGGTGATTCGCGTAGAAGCCTCCGGGCCCCGGGAAAACGGGCTCGGAGGTTTCTTATTTTCTCTCGCTTTAAGCGGGCGCGGGAATGTAGCGTGTTGGTTATGGAAACTAAGTATCGAGGTCTGAATGTTCCCCTGACTCCGCTGCGGTTCCTGGAGCGCAGCGCGAATACCTTCCCAGAAGCCACGGCCTGCATCGACGGAGTGCGGCGCATCAGCTTCAGGCAGTTCCGAGAGGATGCGGAAGCCTTCGCTCGTGCGTTGCGGGCCCACGGGTTGGGGCTGCACGACCGGGTAGGGGTGCTTGCCCCGAATAGCTACGAGGCTCTGCTGGCGCAGTTTGCTGTGCCTCTCGCTGGGGGAGTGACCGTGCCTATCAACACCCGGCTCGCGGCGGCCGAGGTGGCCTATATTCAAGGTCATGCGGGGTTTAATATCCTCATCGGTGCAGCTGACCTGCTAGCCGGCGTGGTTGAGGAACTGCCAGAAGAACTGCGGTTGTTGGAGATTCCAGAGTTGGACGGCACCCAGCCCGGGAAGTTCCCCTCTTTCGCGGATTTCATCGCACCCCACCGGGAGGGCGAGGATCTGAGTTACCGAGTGGCCGACGATAATGAGCCCATTGCGATCAACTACACCTCGGGCACGACCGGAAAGCCGAAGGGTGCCGTGTATACGCACCGCGGAGCCTACCTCAACGCTATCGGCGAGGTTAACGCGCAAAAATTCGCCAGCGACAGCGTCTATCTGTGGACGCTGCCCATGTTTCACTGCTCTGGCTGGTGTACCGGCTGGGCGACGATGGCAGTTTCGGCAACCCAGGTAGCGCTCCGGGCGGTGCGAGGGCCAGAGATGTGGCGCTTGATCGCAGAAGAGGGGATCACTCACATGTGTGGCGCTCCCGCGGTGCTCACCACGCTGGTCGATGATGAGAACAAGCGGCGCGTGAAGAACCTCAGGATCGTGACCGCGGGAGCCCCGCCGAGCCCCACAATCATCACTCGGTGTGAGAATCTCGGCATCGAAGTCACACACGTTTATGGGCTGACGGAATCCTATGGGCCGTTTACCGTCTGCGAGCCGCAGCGCGAGTGGTCGGATATGACTGTCCGGCGTCGCGCGGTGCTCAAGGCCCGGCAGGGCGTTGCAATGATCACCAACGAAGAGGTACTGGTCATCGAGCAAACCGCTGAAGATGATGATTCGATTGTCGAGGTGCCTAGTGACGGTACGACGATGGGCGAAATCGTCATGACTGGCAACGGGGTGATGGCTGGATACTTCGAGGATGAGGAAGCCACCCGCATCGCCTTCCGGGGTGGGTATTTCCACACCGGCGATCTCGGTGTCAAGCACCCCGATGGCTATATCCAGCTGCTGGATCGGGCCAAGGATGTGGTGGTCAGTGGCGGTGAGAACATTTCCACCATCGAGGTGGAGCAGGGCATCGTCAGTTACCCGGACGTCTCCGATTGCGCGGTCATTGGAGTGCCGGACGAGAAATGGGGCGAGAGGCCGCGTGCGTACGTGGTGCTGCGGTCGGAGGCTCGAGGGGATGATCCGGAGGCGATTTCTGAGGCGATCATCGCCCACTGCCGGGTGAATATGGCGGGCTATAAGGTTCCCAAGGATATCGTCATTCTCGACGAGCTGCCCCGGACCTCTACCGGCAAGGTGCGCAAGAGGGAACTGCGTGACGAGGCGTGGCAAGGGCAGGAGGCCAAAATCCACTAACTCCTGCTTGGCAGCCGAAGATTGGCCTAGAGGTGATAGCCTGCACAAATATTGAAAATGGCTACCAGTTACGGTAGGTTCGCGGTGTGCAGAAACGTCGTCTTAGCTCGCCGGCGGTAGCAATCGCCATCGCGGCGATCCTGGCGGCAATTCTCTTTATCGCAGCGCTCGCCATCGGGCCGGTCACCATCGCGGTGCCGGATGTGCTGGCCAGCGTCTGGGCGCAGATCACTGGGCGTGGAGAGATCGCCCGGCAGGATCCGGCGCTGGGGAGCGCTTATAACGTTGTGGCGACCATCCGCCTGCCCCGCGCAATCATCGCCGCTCTCGTGGGCGCGGCCCTGGCCGTGGCCGGAACCGTGATGCAGGCGGTCTTCCGCAACCCGCTGGCAGACCCGGGCATCATCGGTGTGTCCGCTGGGGCGGCGACGGCCGCGGTGCTGGCCATCGTCACCGGATTCAGCGCGGTGGCCGCCTGGGCACTGCCGGCCTCGGCTTTCCTCGGGGCGCTGGGAGCCGTGGCCATCGTGCAGCTGGCCGCGGCGATGCGCGGGGGAGGCCCGGCCACCCTCGTGCTCGTCGGTATTGCGCTCAGCGCGTTTTTGGGTGCGGTCACCTCGGCTGCGATCGCCAACGCACCCTCGGACTCGGATATCCGCGGCGTGGCTTTCTGGCTCAACGGCGATCTTGTCGCCCGCACCTGGGAGCACGTCGCCATCGCGAGCCTGCCCATTGTGCTCGGCATTGTGCTTCTGTTGCTCTTTAGCCGGGACCTCAACATCCTGCTGATGGGCGACCAGGCTGCCCGCACCACGGGAGTGAATGTGCGCCGGGTTCGCGTTGTCACACTTACGGTTGCTGCATTGATCACCGCGTCGGCGGTGGCGGTCTCCGGTGTGATCGGCTTCGTGGGGCTCGTGGTGCCGCACCTCATCCGCCTGATCATCGGCCCGAATCACAAGTCCTTGCTGCCCACCGCTGCGCTGGCCGGTGCGGCCTTTCTACTGGCAGCAGACACGATCGCCCGCATGCTCTTCGCCCCAGTCACGCTGCAGACCGGAACGGTCGTGGCCTTCATCGGTTCGCCGATCTTCCTCTGGCTGCTGCTGCGTGGCCGTCGTCCGGCGGGGTGGTCGGCATGATTGACGCCCGCATCACCGTCCCCGGCATTCTTTCCGATGTCGCCTTTTCGGCCGAACAGGGCCAGGTCACCGGAATCATCGGCCCCAACGGGGCCGGCAAGTCGACGCTGTTGCGCGGGGTCTGGCTGGATGCTGGAGCCTCCGACCGGCAGCGCGCCCAGCGGATGGCGGTCGTTCCCCAGGACACGACGATGAGCTTCGACTTCTCTGTCGCCGAGGTCGTCCAGTTCGGACGCCACCCTCACGTCTCCCGCTTCCAACAGTTCTCTGACTCCGATCGCCGGATCGTGGATGACTCGCTGGCGAGGGTGGGGATCGAGCACCTGAGGGAGAAATCGGTCAATCAGATTTCTGGCGGCGAGCGCCAGCTGGTTCACGTCGCACGCGCGATCGCGCAGGACACCCCGGTTCTGCTGTGCGATGAGCCCACCAGCGCGCTCGACCTTAAACACCAGGTGCGGGTGCTCAACCTCCTGAGGGAACAGGCACAGCAGGGCAAGACCGTGGTGGTTGTCCTGCACGACCTGACCCTGGCGGCGCGGTACTGCGACCGGCTCGTCCTCATGGCGGAGCGGAACGTGGCTGCCACGGGGCCGCCTGAGGCGGTGCTTTCCCCGGAGCTGGTATCCGAGGTTTACGGCGTCCCGGTGGACATTAGGCCGGACCCGGTGACGGAGAGCCTGCGAGTCACCCCGCTGTGACACCGCGTGGCGGCGGGTTGGCCGCTGCTTCCGGATGCGCCGTAAACCCGAATCCCACAGTGGCGGAGCGCTGAAACGCTACGCCCCGAGACCCAAGACAAAAGACTTTAAGGATGAGAATGACTACTGCCCGTAAGCACTGGCGTCGCGCGCTGGTCGCGCTGACTCTCCCGCTGTTCACTTTCGCCGCGGCGTGCTCCTCGGCTGAGGACGACGGCGCTGCGCAAGCTACGCAGGGAGCGGAGGAAAGCCGCAGCGCGGAGTCCACCGAGTCCGGAGAGGCGGTAACCAAGCCGCAGCGCATCGCCTCCTTGTCTTCCGATGCGACCAGCGTGCTCGTGGAGCTCGTCGATCACGAGCGCATCGTGGCATCCCCGGCGACCCCTGGCAGCAAGCCGGTTGGCGAGACCGTGCTTCCCGATGGGGTGCACGCCGACCCGGAGCAGGTGCTGGCGCTCAACCCGGATCTGGTCGTGCTGACCGAGCGGCACGGTTCCGAGGGCTCTGCCGCGGAGCTACTCGCCAACAGCGGGGTGAAGGTTCACACCTTCAAGGACTCCGACTGGAGCTCCATCGACAGCCTCATGAAGAGCATGACCACCCTCGGCGAGCTGACCGGCGAGCAGGACAAGGCCCAGGAGCTGAGCGCGAAGATCGGCGAGCGACGCGATGAGATCGTGGGGTCGCTGGACAAGGAAGCCAAGCCCCGCGTCCTGCTGCTCATGGCTCGCGGCGGCAAGAAGATGATCATGGCGCCGTCCACGATGGCCAGCGGCCTGGTGAAGGAGGCCGGTGGCGAGCTGATCTCCGAGGCTGAGGGCATGCGGGGTGCGGCACCGGCAGACCCGGAGCGCATCGCCGCGCTTGCTCCGGACGTCATCCTCGTCGAGGACTTCCGCGGGCAGGGCAAGGAGGCCTTCGCGGATCTTCTGGACCAGCCGGCGATCGCCGAGCTGGGCGCCCGGGTGGAGCTGATTTCCCCGGCAACCACCGGTGCCTCCGCGGGTTCGAAGATCACCGAGGGGCTGGAGGACGTCGCCGAGAAGATCGGCACCAAGCGTTAGTGCCGAAGCGTAACTAACGAACCGCCGGGTTAGGCGAAGGCCCCGGCCTCGTCGCCGTCTAGCAGGTCCTCCCCTTGGGGAGCGCCCGGGGCGGTGCCCTCGCCGAACGGGCTGCCCGGGAGCTCCTCGCGGCCGTGCTCGGTGTAGAAGATCTCCGGGTTTGGGCCGACCGGGACCACCCCGGTGGGGTTGATGTCCGTGTGTACCAGGAAGTAGTGGTCCTTGATCTGCTGGAAGTTCGTGCTGTCGCCGAAGCCCTGTGTCTGGAAGAGATCCCGCAGGTAGCCCCACAGGTTCGGCATCTCCGAGATCTTGTTTCGATTGCACTTGAAGTGGTTGTGATACACCATGTCGAAGCGAACCAGGGTGGGGTAGAGGTACACATCCGCTAGTGTGATGTGATTGCCGACCAGGTAGCGGCGGCTGCTCAGTCGTTCCTCCAGCCAGTCGAGGGTGCTGAAGAGCTCGTTGAAGGCCTTCTCGTAGGCCTCCTGCGAACCGGTGAACCCTGCTCGGTAGACGCCGTTGTTGACGGTGCGGAAGACGCGCTCGTTGATCTCGTCGATCTCCGCGCGCGACGCCTCCGGGTAGAGGTCCGGGGCTCCGGGGCGCTGATAATCGGTCCACTGAGTGGCGAGGTCCTCGACGATGCTGAAGAAGTCGTTGCTGACCACGGACTTCGACGCGACGTCCACCATCGCCGGCACGGTGATTCCGCGAGGGTAGTCCCGGTAGCGGTTGAGGTAAGCGTCGCGGAGCTTGCCGATCTTCAGCACGGGGTCGACGGAGTCCTCGTTGAGGTCGAAGGTCCAGGACTTCCAGTCGTGGGTGGGGCCGGTTAGACCCAGGGAGATCGCGTCCTCCAGGCCCATCAGGCGCCGGGTGATGACCGCGCGGTGTGCCCATGGGCAGGCGCGGGCTGCGATCAGCCGGTAGGTATTGGGCTTCACCGGCCAGGCCTGCCCTTTGCCGGAGGCGGTGTTGCCTGGGTCGAAGTTGTCGACGTCCTTGACGATGCGGTCGTCGATGTAGTTCATGTCGCGGTCGAATTCGCCGCCCGATTCAACGTAAGCCATTTCCCTCACTGTCTTCTATATTTGCGCGCTCTGTTGGAGGCCTGAGACGGTAGGCCCTCCTCCATTATTGATGATATGTCAACAAAGGTCAGTCACTTGGGGCGGCTGCCCTGAACTGCGAGTTTCACAACTTCATACCAGGGAAGTTGCTCGATTGGGCAGGTGCAGTGTTCTCCGACACTCCGCGTCTGTTCGGTCTGTTCCTGGGGAAACTCGTTTAGGCTGGGGACATGACTGACGCATCGAATAATGGCAAGAAGCCCCAGAAGGGGGCGCCTGGAGGTTCGCCCTTCGGGCACAGCGACCGCGCATCGGAACCGTACGCCGATATCGATGTGCCAGATTACGAGGGCGCAACCCCGGATCCGGCCGCGAAGGGTGCTCCGAAGGCGCCGGGCGCCCCGAAGGCTCCGGCTGCTCCAGCAGCGAAGACCGTGAAGAATGGCCCCGCTGCCGCGGATAAGAAGGCGGCTGCGAAGGACGGGCCAACCGCGAAGGCTGCGGCCAAGCCCAAGGCGAAGTCGAGTGACGACAAGTCCCCAGCCTCCGCTCAGGCGAAGTCTGCCAAGGGCGATGCCCCGAAGACAGCAGCCAAGGCGGCTGGTCCGCAGCCTGCCGAGGCTAAGAAGGCCGACACCGCAGCGGCTGACGCTAAGGCCACGGCCAAGGGCAAGGACGCAGCGGAGCGGACTGACACTGCAGGAGTGGCAGAGCGGGGGACCGCTGAGCAGAGCCGTCCGCGTGATATTTATGCCCTCGCGGGCCGCGCCCGCCCCCAGCGCATCGAGGCACCCGCGCCGGAGCCGGCCCCCGAGGCTGAGTCCGTGCCGGCAGCCGATGTTCCGGATGCGGCTGGTAAGCATCCGGACGCCGCCGAGGACCAGCGCACTGAGGTGCTCGACCTCTCTGGCGCTGGTGCGGGCACGGGCTCGCAGGGCACAGTGGCGCAGCACCAGACTCAGCCGCAGACCGGCACGAACACCGCAGCGCTCGGCGCTGGGGTGGCCGGGGCAGGGGCCGCGGGAGCCGCCAGCGGGTCCGCCACGGGCGGCGGCGCTCCGAAGAACGACGCCGACACCGCCGCGCAGGGCTACCCGGCACAGCCGGGCGAAGCTCACCCCCAGGGGCCCTTCGACGCGGACGCGCAGTGGGATCCGAACGCGCAGCCGGTGGGGCCTGAGGGCGAGGTTGCCTACGGACCTGACGGCCAGCCACTTGCCCCCGTCGCCGAGCCAGTGGAGACCCGCCGCGGTACCCAGTCCCTCGGCCTGGCCATCCTGCGCATCGTCGCGGGCGCGGTGCTGCTGATCTCCGGCCTGCAGACCCTCTTTGGCTTTGCCGGGGATCCGGGCATCAGCGCTCTCGAAAGCCGGCTTAGTTTCTTCAGCGTATCTGGGGTGCTCGCCGTCGCTATCCCCGCCGCCGAGGTCATCGCCGGTGGGCTGCTGATCCTGGGGCTGCTCACGCCGTTCGCCGCCGCCCTCGCCTTCGTGGTCTCGGCCTTCATGGCGACCTTCCACCTTTCCGGCCACCAGGGATCGCTGTGGCCCTACGGGCTGAACCCGGTGATCCACCAGTGGGCGCTCTACGCGCTGATCAGCCTCAGCCTGATCTTCACCGGCCCGGGCGGGGCATCCCTGGATCGCTCCCGTAGCTGGGCGACCCGACCGCTAGCCTCCTCCTGGATCTTTGCCGTCCTCGGCATCGCCGGGTTCGCCGCGCTCTGGCTGCTCACGGGCGGTCGCAACCCCTTTTAAATTTCGCGGTACGGCGCGCTCAAGCGCCAGTGAAAGCAGAACCCGAGCCCACCAGGGCTCGGGTTTTCTTATGCCTTTGGGCAGTCCTTAGGCGTTCAGGCTCAAACCAATCCGGCTCGTTCGGCCAGAACCTGGGCCGTCACCGAGCGCGAATCCGGCTGCGTACCCTGCTGAGCGACTGCCGCCGGCGTCCCGGTGGCTAGGATCTGGCCACCCTCGTCTCCGGCTCCCGGGCCGACGTCGATGACGTGGTCTGCCTGCGCGACCACCCGGAGGTCGTGCTCGACGACGACCACCGTCGCGCCGTCGTCGACCAGATGACGCAGCTGGGCGAGCAGCAGGTCCACGTCCGCCGGATGCAGTCCTGTCGTTGGCTCGTCCAAGAGGTAGAGGCTGTGCTTGTGGCCCGATCCGCGTTGCATCTCCGAGGCCAGCTTGATGCGCTGCGCCTCGCCGCCAGAGAGCTCCGGGGAGCCCTGCCCCAGTCGCAAGTAGCCCAGGCCGAGGGCGTGCAGAAATTCGACGGAGCGAAGAATCCTCGGCTCCTCGGCGAAGACCTCCAGTGCCTCGTCCACGGTCAGCGCCAAGATATCGGCGATGCTGCGGCCGTTCCACTGCACCTCAAGGATCTCTGGCTTATAGCGCTTGCCGTGGCAGGCCGGGCAGGTGGTGTACGTGCCGGGCAGGAACACCAGCTCGACCTCGATGCTGCCCGCGCCATCGCACTCCGGGCAGCGGCCCTTTTTGGTGTTATAAGAAAAGTCCGATACTGACATGCCCCGCCGCTTCGCCTCTGGGGTCGCGGCGAACAGCCTGCGGACGTGATCGAACAGACCCGTGTAGGTCGCGACGGTAGAACGCACCGTGCGTCCAATCGGCTTCTGGGTGATGTGCACCAACCGGCGGATCTTATCGACCCCCGTGGCGCTATCCACGCGGAAATCCCCGTAAGCGTCGGCGCTTGCCGTGACCTCAGCATCCGGGTCCTCGTCCGAGACCTCGTCGGCGCCGACTACCTGCTTGGCCGAGCGGGACACCACGTCGGCCAGAACCCCGATGACCAGGGTGGACTTGCCGGAGCCGGACACTCCCGTGACCGCGGTCAGCGCCCCCAGCGGAAAGTCCACGTCGGCCCCGTCGAAGGCACGTGCGTGCACGCCACGAAGTCCGATCGCTTCACCGGTGCCGGCCGGAGTGGCCGTCAACTCGGGGAAGTCCTCGTTCAGCGCGGTGGCTGTGGGGGAGCCCAGCTGGTCGGCGCGGGCGCGGAACTCGTCAGTAGGGCCGGAGAACACCAGCTGCCCGCCGCGCTCACCAGCACGAGGCCCGATGTCCACGACCCAAGCGCAGCCGGCCACCAGAGACATATCGTGCTCCACCAGAAGCACCGAGTTCCCAGCAGTGATGAAGCGCTGCAGCAGCTCAGAGACCGCCTTCCGCTCCACCACGTGTAGACCGGCCGAGGGCTCGTCCAGCACGTAGGTCGTTCCGAACAGGCTCGAGTTCAACTGGGAGGCCAGCCGCAGGCGCTGGTGCTCGCCCGCAGACAAGCTGCGTGCCGGGCGGGAGAGGCTTAAGTGCCCCAGCCCCAGCTCGATTGCGGCGCGCACCGTGGGCAGCACCTGATCCAGCAACAGTTCCTCGGCCTCGTCGTGCTCGGTCCACTGCTGCTTGGCGATACCCGCCAAGTGCTGGAGGCGATCCTCCAGCACAGCAAGAACATCCTTCAACGCCAGGCCATTGAACTCGTCGATGGCATAACCGGCATAGGTGACCTGCAGGGTATCCGGCTGAAAGCCGCGGCCCTGACACGTCGGGCACGTCGATGAGTGCATGAAGGAGAGCACCCGGCGGCGGTTCTTATCCGACTCCGTCTCCGCCAGGGTGTCGTTGAGGTAGGTGGCAACCGAGCGCCACTTTCCCTTGTAGGAACCGTGCACGGCGTTCTCATCCCGCACCGGGTGGACGGTGACCACGGGCTGCTCATCGGTGAACAGGATCCAGTCGCGGTCCTCCTGCGGAATATCCCGCCACGGGATATCCAGCGGGTAGCCGAGAGTTCCCAGGATGTCCCGGAAGTTCTTGCCCAACCACGCTCCCGGCCACGCGGCGATCGCACCATCCCAGATGGACAGGCTGGGATCCGGCACCATCGACTCTTCCGTCGGCCGGTGCACGATGCCGGTGCCCTGGCACTCGGGGCACATGCCGGCGGTGGTGTTGGGGGAGAAGGCGTCCGAATCGAGCCTGCCGTACTCCAACCGCTCGCGCATGCCGTCCGGGTAGCTGCCGGAGCGGGAGAAGAGCAGCCGAATACTATTCGACATATTCGAGATCGTGCCCACCGAGGAGCGCGCCCCACCCAGGGTGGTGGACTGCTGCAGCGCCACCGTCGGCGGCAGCCCCGTGACAGATCCCACGCGCGGGTTG
Organism: Corynebacterium sp. UMB9976; assembly: GCF_030212265.1. Taxonomy (NCBI): domain Bacteria; kingdom Bacillati; phylum Actinomycetota; class Actinomycetes; order Mycobacteriales; family Corynebacteriaceae; genus Corynebacterium; species Corynebacterium sp. UMB9976. The sequence continues at coordinate 25,843 of NZ_JASODY010000010.1, read as the reverse complement.
ACCGCGCCACCAATGAGACGGCGTGCGAAGGGGGAGACGGACTCCAGGTAGCGGCGCTGCGCCTCCCCGTGGATGGTGCCGAAGGCCAGGCTGGACTTGCCCGAACCCGACACGCCGGTGACCGCCACGAGGGTGTCCCGGGGCAGGTCGACGTCGATGTGCTTCAGGTTGTGCAGGTGCGCATCGCGCACCCGGATCATCGGATCGTGACCCGCGCGCTCCGTCGTGTGCGGAGCCGGGGACCCGGAGGAGGCCTGAGCCATGGTGGCTACTTCACCTCGCGAACTGCGCCCTTATCGGCGGAGGTTGCCATCGCCGCATAGGCGCGCAGGGCCTTGGTCACCCGGCGCTTGCGGGTGGTGGGCTGCCACGGGGTGTCGGAGGCGTCCATCTGGCCGCGACGGCGCGCGATCTCGTCTTCGGAGATCTGCAGCTCCAGCGTGCGATTGTGGACGTTGATGAGGATCGGGTCGCCGTCCTCGACCAGGCCGATCAGCCCGCCGTGGGCAGCCTCGGGGGAGATGTGGCCGACCGAGATGCCGGAGGAACCGCCGGAGAAGCGGCCATCCGTGATCAGCGCGCACTCGCGACCCAAACCGGAGCCCTTCAGGAAGGCGGTCGGGTGCAGCATCTCCTGCATGCCCGGGCCACCAGCCGGGCCCTCGTAGCGGACGACGATGCAGTCGCCTGGGGAGACCTTCTTGTCCAGGATCACGCGCACCGCGTCCTCCTGGGATTCGACGACGAGGGCCTTGCCCTCGAAGTGCCACAGCTCCTCGTCGATGCCGGCCGCCTTGATGATGGCGCCGTCCTCGGCGAGGTTGCCTCGCAGCACCACCAGGCCGCCGTCGGCGGTGTAGGCGTGCTCGACGTCGCGGATGCAGCCACCGGCGGCATCAGTGTCCAGGGAGGACCAGCGGTTCTCGGTGGAGAAGGCCTCGGTGGTGCGCACCCCGCCCGGAGCGGCGTGGAAGAGGTCGATGGCGGCATCGCTCGGGTTCTTTGCGCGGATGTCCCAGTCCTCCAACCATTCGGAGAGGCTGCTTGCATGCACGGTGTGGACGTCCTCATTGAGCTTGCCGCCACGCCACAGCTCACCCAGGATCGCGGGGATACCGCCGGCGCGGTGGACGTCCTCCATGTGGAAGTCGGAGTTCGGGGAGACCTTGGACAGGCAAGGCACCTCGCGGGAGAGATCGTCGATGTCCTGCAGGGTGAAGTCCACCTCGCCCTCCTGGGCGGCGGCGAGGATATGCAGCACGGTATTCGTGGACCCACCCATCGCCATGTCCAGCGCCATTGCGTTCTGGAAGGCGTGCTTGGTCGCGATATTGCGTGGCAGGACGGACTCGTCGCCCTCGCCGTAGTAGCGGCGGCACAGGTCGACGATGGTGTGGCCGGCCTGGGTGAACAGGCGGCGGCGGTACTCGTGGGTCGCCAAGGTGGAGCCGTTGCCCGGCAGGGACAGGCCCAGCGCCTCGGTGAGGCAGTTCATGGAGTTGGCGGTGAACATACCGGAACAGGAACCACAGGTCGGGCACGCTGCGGACTCGACGTTCAGCAGCCCCTGGGCGTCGACCTTGTCGGATGCGGAGGCCGAGATCGCGGTGATCAGGTCCGTCGGGGCCTGGACCACGCCGTCGACGGCGACGGCTTTACCGGCCTCCATCGGGCCACCCGAGACGAAGACGACCGGGATGTTCAACCGCATCGCGGCGTTCAGCATGCCCGGGGTGATCTTGTCGCAGTTCGAGATGCACACCAGGGCGTCCGCGGCGTGCCCGTTAACCATGTACTCCACGCTGTCGGAGATGATCTCGCGGGAGGGCAGGGAGTAGAGCATTCCGGCATGCCCCATCGCGATGCCATCGTCGACCGCGATGGTGTTGAACTCGCGAGCCACACCGCCGGCCTCCTCGATGGCCTCAGCGACGATGTCGCCGACGTCCTTGAGGTGGACGTGGCCCGGCACGAACTGGGTATAGGAGTTCGCGATGGCGATGATCGGCTTGTGGAAATCGTCGTCCGTCATGCCCGTCGCGCGCCACAGCGCACGTGCACCTGCAGCGTTGCGGCCCTGCGTCGTGACGTCGGAGCGCAGCGGGATCGAGGCTCCGAAAGAAGTGGTGTTGTCCTGAGATGTCATTGTCGAAGTGCTCTCTTCAATATCTCTATGGGTGAAAGTGGCTATCCGGCCCCGTATGGTCCCCTGGAAGCGGGCAACACGAGGCCGACGTTGTGTTCTTTAGTTATCGCGAGCGCGCTCGGGGGTGCTGCTGGCACCCGGATTCTCGGCGTTACCTGGGGAGGCGGCGGAATCCGCATCAGGTGCTGGCTCGGCCGTGGGGTGCTCGGCCTCGTACTCCGCGCGACGCTGCTTCTCGTACTCAGCGTAATCCTCGGAGTCCATCAGCACAGCCGAACCATCGCGGTTGACGACCTGCACCTTGTTGTGAATATCCAGGCGCGCCGGGGTGAGGGGGTCCGGGATGCGGCCGGCGGTGGCCTCGGCGAGGGCGGGGAGGCTGTTGAAGGTGATGCCAGGCAGCCAGAATTGCGAATCATCTGTGGCAGCGGCGTAGGCCTTCCCCGCCTTGTTGAAACGGATGCCCTGGAAGTCCTGCCAGGACACGGTCTTGGACGGCCGGATCAGAGGCTTGGCCGTAATGCCCTTGCCATCCACTCGGGTCCCTGCCTTGATGACCCACCCGATGAAAAGCAGTGGGAGCAGGGGGATCCAGAAGAACGCCGAGACGTTGTATCCGGTGAAGATGAGGCTAATCAGGAACATGACGAAACCGACCAGGATGTTTTCCCGGCTCGGGTGGAAAGTCTGGGGACGCACCGCCGGTCGACCGTGGTTGTGGTCGGGGCGGGGCTTATTCGTGGGGTTGTTGTCCTGGGCGCTCATGTGAGCCATTTAACCAGGTGCCCGGGGTGGGGCTTAAATCCCTTTTCCTCAGTCCTGGGCTCTCAGTGTGATCGCGTTAGAAGCCCCCGGCGTCCCCGCCGAAGTCTCCCGCACCAGTCCCGGAGCCAGCACCGGTGGGAGACGGTGCCTCGGCACCGCGATTCCCATCGGACTGCTGGTTTTGATTCTGATTCTGGTTTCGCTGTTGCGGCTGTGGGGCCTGGTTCTGCTGTCCGCGCTGCGGTTCGTTGGCGTTCGGCTCCTGCGTGGAGCGGGGCTCCGGGCTGTCCGCCTGGCCAGTCTGTTGGGGCTGCTGCCCCTCTTGCTCCGGGGAGTCCTGGGTTGCGGGCTGCGTCGGCTCCGGCGCAGGCGTTTCGGTCTGTTCGCTGGTCTTCGCCGGCCGGTCGCTCCAATAAGCGGGGTTGAGCACGCCGGCGCGGCCGTCGTCCGGATTAGAGGACGCTGCGGCCAGCAGCCCCAGGACCACGAGTGAGATGAACAGCAGGGTGGTGGAGACCCTGGTGCGGCCGCCGAAGGTCAGCCAGCGCTGGAAGCGCGAGCTGTAGTCGTATCGCTTGAATACCCCGGAATCGAGGTCTTCTTCATCGTCGTCCTCGGTGCCAACGATGAGCGCGCCGTCGGAAGCTGCTCCCGGACCGTCGTCCTTCGATCGGATGATCGCGACCTCTTCTGCCGGGTCCAGTGGGGTGCCGGAATCGTCGTCATCGGACAGACGAGACGTATCCGTGCTGTGGACACCGTCATGTGGCGAACTCTGCGGAGAAGCGCTTGCTTCCTGCCGGGTGGCGAACACGGTCGTGGGGGCGGAGTCGTCCGCTGCCGTGGTCGGGGCTGCTCCCGGCACCGTGCTGTGTGGGATGGAAGTCCCGGAGGCTTCCTTTGCTCCGAACGGCGAGGCGGGAACGGTTTCCATGCGCTCCCAGAAGGTGTTCAGAATGGCCGAGCGAATGGCGCGTTCCACGGCCCACTGCTTCGCAGGGACGACGTCGACGGTGACGCGGAAGGTCACTGCCCACGGCTGACCGGCAGCCTGGGGTTGGACGACGGCGATGGCGGGCATGACGTCGACGTCGCCGGTGACGTTGGGCTTGACGTCGGGGGCGGATACGGCGCGCTTGGTTGCCTTTTCGACCTGCGAGACCAGGTGGTCGATGTTCTCGCCGGGACGCAGCGGGATATCGATTTCGACGAAGGCGCGGGACCAGTCCTGGGAGAAGTTGGTGATCGCGCCGACCTTGCCGTTGGGGACGGTCACCATCTCGCCGCTAGCGGTACGCAGCTTCGTGGCGCGGAGGGTGAGCGCGACGACGGTGCCCTCCACCACATTGTTTGTGCCTTCGAAGCTCACGTAATCGCCGACGCCGAACTGGCGCTCGGTGATGATGAAGACACCGGAGAGGAAGTCCCCGATGATGTTCTGCGCACCGAAACCAATCGCGGCGGACACGACGGTGGCGGGGACGGCAGCCGAAGCTGCGGGTACGCCGAGCAGGGTGAGGGCGCGGATGGCGATGATGAAGTAGATCACCGCTTCGACGAGGTACACCAGCGCGCCGGCGAGGGCGAGCTTGGACTTCGTGGATTCCTCATCGGCATCCAGCCGCTGGGCGACGACGCGGACGCACAGTCTGCCGACTCGCGGTATCAGAACTGCCAGGACCGCTAGTGCGGCCAGCGCGAGGCCGGGGTGGATGAGCCATTCCCAGGCCTTGATCGCGTAATGCGTGAGGAAGTAAGTCGATGCTTGCATAGCGCACAACCTTAGCGAGACAGCCTGTGACCGTGCCGGGTCTCTGCTGATAATTCAGGCAGCTTGTTGGCTGTGAACAGGGGCGGGGGATGACACGGGCCGGGATAGTTCTCTCGGTCGTCCAAGCACGCTCATGCAATCACTCTATGGGAATAAACATTTCAACTATTGAGAACCTGCAGGTCGCGAAGTTTGCCATTCGGGGCTCATATTGTTAGTATCATCACAATGCTCAGCCCGCCGGTTACCGAAATTCGGGGAAATGCGGCAGGTTGCAGCGTTCTTGTTTTGTCCCCGATGAAGTAGAAGCGAGTAAAAATCTCGCGTGCCGAGCAAGGAGCGATTGAAACCGTGAACAACACTTCACGCTCACAGCCCACGCCCGCCACGGTCGCTGCGGCTAGCCGCGGCGTCGCGCAGGCCCGCAAGCCCGAGCGCATTAACGGTGCAGAGGCGATCGTGCGTTCCCTTGAAGAGCTGGGGACCGGCGTGGTCTTCGGGCTCCCGGGTGGCGCCGTCCTCCCGCTGTATGAGGCCCTGTATGGCTCCGAAAAGCTCCGCCACGTTCTCGTGCGCCACGAGCAGGGGGCCGGCCATGCCGCCACGGGTTACGCCCAGGTCACCGGTGAGGTTGGCGTGTGTATCGCTACCTCCGGCCCGGGTGCGACGAACCTGGTCACCCCGATCGCGGATGCCAACATGGATTCCGTTCCACTCGTGGCGATTACTGGTCAAGTCGGCAAGGGGCTGCTGGGCACCGATGCCTTCCAAGAGGCCGATATTCGTGGCGTGACGATGCCGATTACGAAGCACAACTTCATGGTGACCCGCCCGGAGGATATTCCGGCGGCGATGGCCGAGGCCTTCCACCTGGCGTCCACCGGGCGCCCGGGTGCGGTGCTGGTTGATGTGCCGAAGGATGTGCAGAACGCCGAGCTGGACTTCGTCTGGCCACCGCAGTTCGACCTGCCGGGCTACCACCCGGTCACCACGCCCCACGATCGCCAGGTCGAGGAGGCTGTGCGCCTCATTAGCAAGGCCAAGCGCCCAGTGCTCTACATCGGTGGCGGCGTCATCAAGTCCGAGGCGCACAAGGAGCTGCGGACCTTCGCTGAAGCGAATGACATCCCGGTGGTCACCACCCTGATGGCTCTCGGTGCCTTCCCGGAGTCGCACGAGCTGCACATGGGCATGCCGGGTATGCACGGTTCCGTGCCCGCAGTGGCCGCCCTCCAGCGCTCCGACCTGCTCATTGCCATCGGTACCCGCTTCGATGACCGGGTGACCGGCAAGCTGGAGAGCTTCGCGCCGAACGCCAAGGTCATCCACGCGGACATCGACCCTGCGGAAATCGGCAAGATTCGCGAGGTTCAGGTGCCGATCGTCGGCGACGCGAAGGAGGTTCTCACTGCGCTGCACAAGGCGATCGATACCCACGGTCTGTCTCGTCCGGACACCACCGAGTGGCGTGAGTACCTGGGGGAGATGCAGGAGCACTTCCCGCGCGGCTACGAGCACACGCCGAACGAGAAGATGGCCCCGCAGTTCGTCATCGAGACCCTGTCCAAGGAGGTCGGTCCCGACGCGATTTACTGCGCCGGTGTCGGTCAGCACCAGATGTGGTCCGCACAGTTCCTCGACTTCGAGCACCCGCGCACCTGGCTGAACTCCGGCGGCCTCGGCACCATGGGCTACGCGGTGCCGGCGGCCATGGGGGCCAAGGCTGGCGCGCCGGATAAGGAAGTTTGGGCCATCGATGGTGACGGCTGCTTCCAGATGACAAACCAGGAGCTCGTCACCTGTGCGGTCGAGGGCTTCCCGATCAAGATCGCGCTGATCAACAACGGCAACCTCGGGATGGTGCGCCAGTGGCAGACCCTGTTCTACGACGGGCACTACTCGCACACCAACCTCAAGCCCAAGGAGGCCTACCTCCCGGACTTCCTGCAGCTCGCGGAGTCCATGGGCTGCGCCGCCTTCCGCGTGGAGAAGGAGGAGGACGTCCTCCCGACCATTAAGAAGGCACGCGAAATCAATGACCGCCCGGTCGTGATCGACTTCATCGTCGGGGAGGATGCCCAGGTGTGGCCGATGGTTCCGGCCGGCACCTCCAACGACGAGGTGCAGTATGCGCGTGATCTGCGCCCGCTTTTCGACGACGAGGAATCGGCAGCGGAGACCCCGGCCGAGATCCACGAGACCATGCAGGAATTTCAGGACACCGAAGTCGACAACATCGACGCCCAGGAAGGGGAACAGAACTAATGTCCAACCTTCACACTCTGTCGGTCCTGACTCAGGACGAGGACGGCATCATCTCCCGCATCTCCGGAATGTTCACCCGGCGTGCGTTCAATATCGTCTCCATTAGCTCGGGGCGCACTGAGGTCGACGGCGTCAATCGCATCACGCTCGTCGTCGAGGGCGAGGAGATCGTTGTCGAGCAGATCACGAAGCAGCTGAACAAGCTGGTTCCGGTGCTCAAGGTCTCGCGTCAGGATCCGGAAACCACGGTGCAGCGCGGTCTTCTGCTGGTCAAGGTCGCTGCCGGCAATAGCAACCGCACCCAGGTTGTCGAGGCGGCGAAGCTCTTCCGTGCGCACGTTGTCGACGTCAGCCCGGACTCGCTGATTATCGAGGCCACGGGCACTCCGTCCAAGCTGCAGGCGCTGCTGGATGTTCTGGAGCCCTTCGGTATTCGCGAGCTCATCGAGTCTTCCGTGACTGCGATGTCCCGCGGTCCGCGATCGATGGCGCCGAGCCGTTAAACCGGGGGCACCCGCCCGGACAAAATTTCATAGAATGGTAAATTTCATCTCAAAGAGTGAAATTTCTGTTATAATCTAAACATGCTCATCGATAGCCAGCCGCGGGCAGACGCGGCTGGCGAGAAAGGTTGAAACCTCATGGCAATTGATGTTTTTTACGACGACGACGCTGACCTGTCGATCATCCAGGGTCGCAAGGTTGCGATCATTGGCTACGGCTCCCAGGGGCACGCTCACGCGCAGAACCTCCGCGAGTCCGGCGTAGAGGTTGCCATCGGCCTGCGCGAGGGCTCCAAGTCCCGCGAGAAGGCTGAAGAGGCCGGCTTCAAGGTCCTGAACAACGCCGAGGCCAGCGAGTGGGCCGACGTCATCATGCTGCTCGCCCCGGATACCTCCCAGGCACAGATCTACGAAAACGACATCGCCCCGAACCTGAAGGACGGCGACGCCCTGTTCTTCGGTCACGGCCTGAACATTCACTTCGGCATGATCAAGCCGGAGGACAACATCACCATCGGCATGGTCGCACCGAAGGGGCCGGGCCACCTGGTGCGCCGTCAGTACGTCGACGGTAAGGGTGTTCCGTGCCTGATCGCCGTCGAGCAGGACCCGAAGGGTAACGGCCGCGACCTGGCTCTGTCCTACGCTGCGGCAATCGGCGGCGGCCGCGCGGGCGTCATCCCGACCACCTTCGAGGCAGAGACCGTCACCGACCTCTTCGGTGAGCAGGCCGTCCTGTGCGGTGGTACCGAGGAGCTCATCAAGACCGGCTTCGAGGTTCTGGTCGAGGCTGGCTACGAGCCAGAGATGGCTTACTTCGAGTGCCTGCACGAGCTGAAGCTGATCGTCGACCTCATCTTCGAGGGCGGCATCAAGAACATGAACTACTCCGTCTCCGATACCGCGGAGTTCGGCGGCTACATCTCCGGCCCGCGCGTCATCGACGCCGATACCAAGGAGCGCATGAAGGGCATCCTGTCCGATATTCAGGACGGCACCTTCACCAAGCGCCTCGTCGCCAACGTCGAGGGTGGCAACAAGGAGCTCGAGGAATTGCGCGCTAGCTACAACGATCACGAGATCGAGAAGACTGGCGAGAAGCTGCGCGACCTGATGAGCTGGGTGAAGAACCCGCTGAACGAGACCGCCTAAGGTCTCGTTATCCCGCGGGGTATAGCCCCGCGACCGCGCCTCCCGACTATTTTCAATAAGTTGTCAATAAGGGGGGCGCTCGCTAAGCTTGAGGGCATGAGCGAGCACATTGACGCAGCCCCCGAGCGCCCACAGAACCGTGGTGGTGCCGATCCGCATCACCACGGTTCTGCGCATTCTCACTCCCATTCCGAGGCACACGGGCATTCCCACTCCCACGCGCCCACGGACGCCCCGCTGCGCGCACTGCTCATCGTGCTCGCGGTGACCGGCACGATCTTCTTCGCCGAGCTCATCGGCGGGCTGGTCACCGGCTCCGTTGCGTTGCTGGCCGACGCGATGCACATGCTTTCCGATGCGGCGGGGATCATCATCGCGGTGATCGCCATCCTCATCGGGCGCCGGGCCTCAAATGCGCAGGCGACTTTTGGCTACCGGCGCGTGGAGGTGCTAGCCGCACTCGTCAACGCGGTCACCGTGCTGGGCATCTCCGTCTGGATCGTGGTGGAGGCCATCCGCCGCCTACGCGAGCCCGTCGAGATCCTCGCCGGCCCCATGATGATCATCGCCGTGATCGGTCTCATTGCCAACGTGGTCTCCGCATGGATCCTGCACAGCCAGCGGGACAACTCCGTGAACGTCCAGGGTGCCTTCCTGCACGTGTTGGCGGACATGTTGGGCTCCGTCGCCGTCCTGATCGCTGGTGGCGTCATTATCGCGACCGGCTGGCAGTACGCGGACGTCATTGCCTCCCTCGTCATCGCGGCACTCGTGCTGCCGCGCGCCTGGCAGCTGATGATGCACACGCTGCGGATCCTGCTGGAGCAGGCCCCACCCGGCTACGATCCTGCCGAGATCGACGCGCTTCTCCGCGAGGTGGACGGTGTGATGGATGTTCACGACCTGCACCTGTGGTCGCTCGACGGGACGAGCGCGCTCGCCTCGGTGCACCTGGTCGTTCCGGAAGACCGCGACCCGGCTGCCGTGCTGTGTGTGGCCCAGGAGGCCCTGCAAGAGCGGGGGATCGCCCACTCGACGATTCAGGTGGAGCGCCCGAATCACGTTGAGCACGAGGGGCCACACAACGTCTGCTAGCCAGCGAGCGCTGGTTGTACGTGGGCGGGTTTACCAGCTGGAGGAGCCGCCGCCACCGGAGAAACCACTGCTGAAGCTGGTATTCGCAATACCACCGCTGCTGCTGGAGCTTTCAGCAGCACGCGTATCCGCGCTGTGCCACGAGGCCAGCAGGTAGTAGGGCACCCAGTTGGAGTACACGTAGCCGGGACGCCAGTCGCGGTCGGTGAGGGAGGGGCGCTCGTCGCGGTGAGCCTCGCGATCCAGGTGCTTCATATCGCGGGAGGCCAGCTCCAGAGCGTGCGCCTGGTCACTGACGATGCGCGCCAGCCGGTCCATGAAATCCGGGGCCTGAAGGTCCCGCATCAACGCCTCGACTTGCGCCTCAACATTCTTTAGCTGGCGGATCGCCTCCCGATTGCGCACCTCGAACAGGGCCTCGGAGAGATCCTGCTTGATGGAACGCAGCTCTCGCTCGCGCTTGATCTGATCGCCGTTTTCCAGCTCGAACATCAGGTTGATGTTGTCTTCGGCATTGCTCATCGACTCGAGGGTTTCGTGCGCGCTCGCGACCTGCTTGTGCTTGGCGTAGAACTCCTTGTCATCGCTCGTGAGCGTCAGGTTTAGTGCCCCCACTCGGTTGTTGAGGTTCAAGAACTCGTCGCGGATCGTGGTCCACTGCGAGCGCAGCTCGGCATTCGCCAGCGGGGAGCTCAGCGAATTGGCGCGGATATCCAGTGCGTCCAGGCGCTGCGAGAGCTCGGAGTAGCGGGTGGAAAGTTCGTAGAACTGCTGCTTCGCAGTGGCCGTCAGCTTCTTCTTTCGGCGCTGCCAGGCAGCCGCCCCCACACCTGCAGCTCCCACGCCCACCGCGCCGATGCCGAGCATGGCGTTGCGGTCTTCGCGAGCCTGCTCTTCGGCCAGGCGCGCGCCCAGCTCCGTATCCGCGGCGACCTTGGCGCCCTCGACGAGGCCGTTGGCGAAATTCCCGCGGCGGAAGCTGTCCTTCATCGCCTCCAGGGAGGCGTCCAAGTGGGGGCCTTCGAAGATATCCAGGTCCTGGCAGACGTCGTTGCCGCAGTAGACACCGTTGGTCCGGGTGCTGGTACCCACTCCCAGGATCAGCGTTCCGTTTTCCCATGCAGCACCCTTGCCGGTGCCGTCGGGCACCAGCTCCGGCATGTTTCGGCCTGCCCAGTCGAGGACGTCGTCGTTGAAGTTATCGCTACTGCTCGGGATGAGGACGTAGACGACCTTCTGGACGGAATCGGGGAAATCGATCCTTGCAGTCTGTTCGATCATTCCCTGGCGTGCGGCGTCGCCCAGGACGCCGGAGCCGTCGGCGACCTGGACGTCCACCGTGGTGTGGGGAACCGCCGGTGCTGCCTGAGCCTGCACGATGTTGTGGGCCACCGGCTGTTCCGCAGCAGCCGTTCCGGTGACAAGCCAGGGTGCTGCTCCGGCGCACGCGATGCCCATGAGGGCCAGGATCGGGGCGGTGGGGTGGCGTCGCGAGTGCATCATGGCACCAATCATGCCACAGGCCCCTGGCCCCCGATGTGCTGTGAGCGATCACGAAGGAGAAGGTGAAACATGAGCTTTTCCCATAGCGTCCACACCAACGGTGCCAGGCTGAAGGAGAAGATAATGGCCCCGGCAGCGTCGCTGGGGAAGTGGACGCCACGGGCCATCACGGTGGTCACGATGAGTGCGATGGCAGCGCAGCCGACCACGGCGACCAGGCCGATTCCCTTCCATCCCACCGTCGAACGGGGCAGGCTCGAGTCGAGACCGCGATACGTCGCGATGAGGCAGACGGCCACCGTGACGGCGATGAACGTCGTATGCCCGCTGGGAAAGCTCATATCGCTGGGCAGGCTGTGTGGCGGGTGCGCGAGAAAGTCCCAGTCGGGGCGGGGGCTGCGGACCAGAGTGCGGGCCAAGCATGGAGGCATTCACGGGGAATCATTCTCGCAGAGCGTGAATCGAACGCCACCGGTCCGCTGAGCGACTGCTAACGGGGGTGCTAAAGAATTCTTAAACGCGCTGGCAGCGGGGGAATCAATAGAACATGCAGGGGGTGGTGAGGGGAAAAGTTTTTCGCAATTACGCAAAAGGTGAAACGAATGCTCACCAAATTTCCTAGGTTAGTTTTTGTCAGCAAGATGCACCGCTGCGGCGGGGCTCGGCTGGCGACCTTTCCGGCAAGCCCGATTCCTGGGTGTCCGCGGGGTTGCGGACCAGGGGTGGGGCTCAGATCAACTCACGTTGGTCGCCGCTGCAAGGGGGTGCAGTGAGGTCGACGTGAGTGGGCGAGAGTGAACAGCCGCGACATGGTTGGGCTGGTTACTGGAGCTCGTGCCTACTGGGTGAGGGGCAGATGATCTGGGCGAATCCAGGATTCGGGCTCGCCGGTGAAGGCACTGCCGGGGGTGGGGTTCCCAATAGATGCAAAACCACCGCCCAGCGGGGGGATTTTAAGGGTGGCCTACGACACACACGCCACCGCCAAGGGATATGATTGTGGGGTCATGCGCCATACACGGTCAGGCGTGGGCCCCCTCGGGTGACGCGGTCGTTTCACCCGCTGGGGAAGTGAAAATTTTTCAGGAGAATTCCCTTGAGCACCACCAACCGCCCGGTTGTACTAATCGCAGATAAGCTCTCTCAGTCCACCGTCGATGCACTCGGCGATTCCGTCGACGTCCGTTGGGTGGATGGCCCGAACCGGCCAGAACTCCTTGAGGCCGTCGTCGATGCCGACGCCCTGCTCGTGCGCTCCGCCACCACGGTGGATAAGGAAGTGCTCGAGGCCGCCAAGAATCTGAAGATCGTCGGTCGCGCCGGCGTCGGGCTCGACAACGTGGACATCGAGACCGCGACCGAGCGCGGCGTCATGGTCGCCAACGCGCCGACCTCGAACATCCACTCCGCCTGCGAGCACGCCATCAGCCTGCTGCTGTCTACCGCCCGCCAGATCCCGGCAGCCGATAAGACCCTCCGCGACGGCGAGTGGAAGCGCTCTTCCTTCAAGGGCGTGGAGATCCTCGGCAAGACCGTCGGCATCGTGGGCTTCGGCCACATCGGTCAGCTGTTCGCTCAGCGCCTCGCCGCTTTCGAGACTGAGATCATCGCCTACGACCCCTACGCCAACCCGGCCCGCGCCGCGCAGCTCGGCGTGGAGCTCGTTGAGCTTGAGGAGCTCATGGGCCGCTCGGACTTCGTGACGATCCACCTGCCGAAGACCCCGGAGACCAGCGACATGTTCGACGCTGACCTTCTGGCGAAGTCCAAGAAGGGTCAGATCATCATCAACGCTGCCCGCGGCGGCCTCGTCGACGAGCAGGCTCTCGCCGATGCCATCAAGTCCGGCCACATCCGTGGCGCGGGCTTCGACGTCTACGCCTCCGAGCCGTGCACGGATTCCCCGCTGTTCGAGCTCGACGAGGTCGTCGTCACCCCGCACCTGGGTGCATCCACCGTTGAGGCGCAGGACCGCGCAGGCACCGACGTCGCTGCCTCCGTCCTCAAGGCCCTGGCTGGCGACTTCGTCCCGGATGCCGTCAACGTCTCCGGTGGCAAGGTCTCCGAGGAGGTCGCCCTGTGGCTGAACCTGGCCACGAAGCTGGGCGCGGTTGCCGCCAAGCTGCTGGACGGCGCCCCGGCCTCGGTGGTCGTCACCGCCCGCGGTGAGCTCTCCAGCGAGTCCATCGACGCACTTGGCCTGGCTGCCCTGCGCGGCACCTTCTCCGGCGTGCTGGACGAGCAGGTCACCTTCGTTAACGCCCCGTCCATCGCTGAGCAGCGCGGCGTGGCTCTCGAGGTGAACTCCCAGGACGAGTCCGTCACCCACCGCAGCGTGCTGGAGGTCAAGGTCGTCGCCGCTGACGGCTCCTCGGCCACCGTCGTTGGTGCGCTGACCGGCCTGGAGCGCGTCGACAAGATCGTCCGCATCAACGACCGCGGCCTGGACCTGCGTGCCGAGGGCACCAACCTCTTCCTGGTCTACGCAGACCAGACCGGTGCGCTGGGCCGCATCGGCACCCTGCTGGGCAAGCAGGGCGTGAACATCGCTGCCGCAGCTCTGTCCCCGAATACCGAGGACGGCACCGCAACCCTCGTGCTGCGCATCGACCGTGTGCTGACCGAGGATGAGCTGGAGGCTGTTAACGCGGAGCTCTCCGCCGAGAACGCCTTCCAGGTCGCCTTCTAAGAGGCACTCCTCACATCGCCTCCCGCCAACCGGCGGGCAGCGAACGGAGCCAAGGCTCTCTTCAGCAACCGCCCCCGGCGTAGGATTAATGTTCTGCGCCGGGGGCGGTTTGCCATGTGTTGGGCGGGGCCTGCAGGCTTAATCGGCTGGGCGCCGGACACGACGCTGCGGGCGAATGAACCAGGAAAGCCAAGGCTAAACCCAGTTTCGGACCTTCGCGAAGGCCTTGGGCCAACGCTGGGAGGTGTTCTTCACCGCCCAGCGGTAGCCGAAAAGCCCGATAGCTCCGCTGATCAGCACCTGCACCCCGATGCCAATGGCACTAAGCCGGGATGCATCTGCCCAGGAATCGGCGTCGTGGAGGTCGATGACCAGCAGCGCTGTTCCAGGAATGAGCGGCAGGAACAGCCCCAACAGGCCGACGATGGAAAGAATGAACGCGTTGCTGGACGTTCCGGAGCGGTTCTTCATCGGGCTCGTGCCCGGTGCGGCGCTGGGGAAGGGGAAGCGCAATGCGAAAGCGGGACTGAGCCCCAGAGACTGCACCAGGGAACACACGGCGAGCAGGCTGATACCCGCCCAGAGGGGGCGGAAGTTTTCGATGGCCCCAAGCCCGATCACGATGAGGAGGAAAATGGGGCCGATGGCCGTCAGCGAGGCCAACAGGCGGCCAGCGATGAGGTCCTTCGGGCGCACCCCTGAGACCATGTTCACCCAGTTGGAGGGTCCATCCAGGCCGAAGTCATTGCCGTTGATCATCAGCACGCCCTGCGCGACGATGAAGGGCGCGTACCACTGCACCCCAGTGCCCTGGAGCGCGCCAAGGGCGAGAAACATGGCGCCGATCAAAATAAACACCACGGCCTGATAGGAATAACGCACATCGCGGCGCCAATACCGCAGCGTGCGGGAATAGACTGCGTCGCGCGGACCCGCAGTGGCCCACCGCAGCATGACCCCACCGGTGTGCTTCGTGGCCTGATCAGAACTACTGCGGATCGGGTGGGTCAGCTCGAAACGCAGGGCGGTGCGCCAGAGCCACAGGCAACCCAGAATCGTCGCGACGGCAATGAGACCCTGGGCGATCGCCGCGCCGGCGTTGCCTGCGATGGCAGAGGCTGCGGCACCTGCCGCTGCACCAAACGGTGTCCAGCTGAAGATCGTGCCCAGTTCCAGCAGCTTATCCAGGCTTTGTACACCATTGGTGGTGAAATTCAGCCCCATGATGGCGATGAGAAAGAGGAAGGAAAAGACGTAACCCAGGCGCTCCGACCACACGCGGTTCGCCATTGCCGAGCTCAGCGATCCTAAGGCCTCGCCCAGGAGTACGGCGACGATGCCCTGCGCGAGGCAGGCAATGACCCAGAGCGCGGAGAGCAGACCCGCGCCGGATGCAGCACTCGCCTGGATTCCGGCCACGCCGAAGCCAGCCATGATCAGCGAGCAGATGAGGGATAGTAGGGCGCGGGATTGCAGGAACGCCGCGCAGGTCAGCCCGGGAAATAGTTGGCGCTCAGTGACCGGCAGTGTGGCAAACTTCTGCGGGGTCAAGTGGTTTTCCGGGCTGGGCCACACGAACACAATGAGGAGGTAGGCGAGGGCGCCGGCAGCCATGGTCAGCGGTAGCAGACGCACCTCATGTTCTTGCGTGAGCATCGCGTAGCTGAACGCGCCGAGCCCGATGGCACCGGCGATCCCAAAAACAGCCATGAAGATGGCGTTGAAAATGAGGACCCAATCTTTTTTGAAGCTCCGGCGCCACATTGTCAGATGGAGGCGGATCAGGTGCCTGGTCAGTGACTTTTTGGCACGCGCTGGGGCGGGTTGTTGGCGTGGGGAGAGGCTCACTGGGCGTCTCCCTGAGTGCCGAGCCAGCTGAAGGAACCCTGCGATAGGCTGCGGCCGCCCACGAGGGAGACGAAAACCTCGTTGAGGGGTTGGCCCTGGCGGACCTCGTCGATTGTGCCGTCCCGCAGCACCCGACCGTCGGCGATGATCGCCACATGATCACACAGGCCCTCGACCAACTCCATGACGTGCGAACTCATGACGACGGTGCCGCCGGCCGCGACGTAGCGGCGCAGGATGTCCCGAATGACCTGCCCGGAGACCGGGTCGACGGCCTCGAAGGGCTCGTCCAAGATCAGTACTTCCGGGCCGTGGAGCATGGCGCCGGCGAGCAGGATCTTCTTGGTCATGCCCGCGGAGAAGTCCACGATGTACTTACCCTCAGCGCCGGTGAGGTCCATCGCCTCCAGGAGCTCCTCGGTGCGCTGCTCGATGACCTGCGGGTCCATTCCGCGCAGGTGGCCCAAGTAGTCGAGGTATTCCCGGGCGGTGAGCCGGTCGAAGATGGGCAGCCCATCCGCCAACAGCCCGAAGCGCTGCTTCGCTGCCATGACCTGCTCGGCGGAGGCGTGATCCCACATCGGGATGCCACAGATCCAGGCGTTTCCACTGGTGGGTTCCAGCAGCCCGGTCGCGATGGTCAGTGCGGTGGTCTTTCCGGCACCGTTGGGTCCGACGACGCCGTACATGCTGCCCCGGGGGATGCGAAGGTTGAGGTTATCGACGGCGCGGGTGTCGCCGAAGCTTTTGCTCAGTCCGCTCATCGTCAGGGCGGTGGAGTCCACCCCGCTCGCGTCGGAGCGATCGGTGGAGCTGCCGGGGTAGGGGCGGATGTTGTGGGCTTCACTCATGTTTTCAAGCTAACAAAGTGGCCCCGCGTGCCCTGGGATGAGAGCGAATTTCCGCCACGGCCATAGAGATTCTTTTAGCTCTAAGCTGTGAGGTGATACACTCGAAGTGTTCAAATAGTGAGATGAAGGGGTTCATTCTATGAAACTCGCGGTTATTGATGGTGACGGTATCGGCGTCGAGGTCACCGCAGAGGCCTTGAAGGTTCTCAAGGCGGTACGCGACGACGTCGAAACCACGGAATACGACCTCGGCGCCCGGCGCTACCTGCGCAATGGCGAGACGCTGACCGACGCCGACCTGGAGAGCCTCAAGCAGCACGACGCGATCCTGCTGGGCGCGATCGGCGACCCACGCACCGTCCCGGCCGGCGTACTGGAGCGTGGCCTGCTGCTGCTGCTGCGCTTCAAGCTCGACCACGCGGTGAACCTGCGCCCCTCCAAGCTCTACCCGGGGGCGAGCTCGCCGCTGAAGAACCCCGGCGAGATCGACTTCGTGGTCGTCCGCGAGGGCACCGAGGGCCTCTACTGCGGCAACGGCGGTAACCTGCGCGAAGGTACCGACCAGGAGGTCGCGAGCGAGGTTAGCCAGAACACCTGGTTCGGCGTCGAGCGCGTCGTCCGCGACGCCTTCCGTCGCGCCCAGGAGCGCCGTAAGAAGCTGACCTGGGTCCACAAGACCAATGTCCTCGTCAATGCCGGTGGCCTGTGGCAGCGCGCCATCGAGACCATTGGTGAGGAATTCCCGGACGTCGAGGTGGACTACAACCACATCGACGCCGCGACCATCTACATGGTCACCGACCCATCCCGCTACGACGTCATCGTCACCGATAACCTCTTCGGCGACATCCTGACCGACCTGGCGGGTGCGGTCACCGGCGGCATCGGCCTGGCCGCCTCGGGCAATATCGACCCGACCCACAAGAACCCCTCCATGTTCGAGCCGGTGCACGGCTCGGCCCCGGACATCGCCGGGCAGGGGATCGCCGACCCGTGCGCCGCGATCCTCTCCGTGGCCCTGATGCTGCGCCACCTCGGCGATGAGGCCAACGCCGAGAAGATCGAGAAGGCCGTGCTGGACGAGGCTGCTGGCCGGGATGGTTCCCCGATCCGCACCGCCGAGGTCGGCGACCGCATCGCCGCAGCGGTCCAGGCTTAGCCCCACACTCACTCCAGCTCGCCCGCCCGGGTTTTCCGCATGTGAAGACCCGGGCTCCGTCATGTTTGGGCGCGTCGGTGAGAAACACTTCGGTGGTTTGGCGCCCAAACCTAGGTCCGAATGGGTAGGTTGAGGCCATGAATGCGCCAGTCAGCGTCGAAGTCGAGGAGATCCGTAGCTTCCTCGCCGCCCACGAGCCCTTCTCCCGGCTTCCCGAACCCGCACTGAACGCCCTCGCCGCGGGAACCCAGATCGGCTACGCCCGCAAAGGCGAGGTCCTCATCCGCCACGGGGAGGTCAACGACGAGCTCGGCGTGATCCGCTCCGGGGCCGTGGACGTCATCGATGAGGACGGCATCCTCCTGGACCGCCGGGATATCGGCCAGACCTTTGGCTACTCCACCCTCGTTGCCGAGCCCGAATCCCACTATCAGATGGAGGCTGTGGAGGATAGCCTCATCATCTACATCTCGCGGGAGACCTTCGCCCCGCTCGCAGAAGAGTTCGCCGACTTCCTGCGCTACTTCTCCAGCCTCTCCGAGCGCATCCGGCTCGCAGCGGAACAGACCCGCAGCAACACCAGCTCTGAGGTGCTGCGCACCCCGCTGGGGGCGTTTGCTATCACCGATCCCGCCGCCACGACCTCACAGACCACGCTGCGGGACGCCGCGATCAGCATGGGGGAGCACAACGTCAGCTCGCTGCTGGTCATCGACGACCGCGAGCTGCGCGGCATCATCACCGACCGCGACATGAGACGCTCCGTCGCCGCGGAGATCAGCGGGGACTCGCCGGTCGCCGAGGCCATGACCGCCAACCCCATTTCCCTGGGGTCGGATGCGCTCGTCTTCGAGGCCATGCTGCTCATGGCGGAGCGCGGGATCCACCACATCCCGGTCGTCGACGACGGCAGGGTTGCGGGCATCATCGCCGCGGCCGACATCATGCGCCTCATGCAGTCAGACCCGCTTTATCTTTCCGGCCAGCTCGCGCGCCAGAGCACGCCGGAGGAGCTGGCCGAGACCTATCGCTCCGCCAAATCCGTGGCCATCCGCTTCTTGGAGCGCGGGGCCAGTTCTGAGGAGGCCCAGCGGCTGCTCACCGTGGCCACCGACGCGCTGACCAGGCGGCTTCTCACGCTCGCTGAGGAGGAACTGGGCCCAGCCCCTGTGCCCTTCGCCTTCGCCGTACTGGGCTCCCAGGGGCGCCGTGAGATGGGGACAGCCAGCGACCAGGACAACGCCCTGGTCATCTCCGATGAATACCAGCCCGAGGCGCACGGCGAGTACTTCCGCCTCCTCGGCGAGATGGTCTGCCAGGGTCTGGCCACCGCCGGGCAGCCGCTGTGCCCCGGCGACATGATGGCTTCCAACCCGCAGTGGCGGATGACGGTCAGCCAATGGCGGGCGACCTTCCACCACTGGATCACTGCCCCCGAGCCCGACGCCCTGTTGCACGCGCAGACCTTCTTCGACATGCGGGCCGTCGGCGGCGGGGAGGAGATGGTCGATGAGATCCACGACTACGCAACTGCTGCGGCCAACCAGGCACCCCGGCTGCACGCGCACCTCGCCGCTCTCGCGGTACGCCGGGAACCCCCGCTCGGGGTTTTCCGCGGCCTGATCCTGGGGCGGCGCGGCGAGCACGCGCACACCCTTGACATCAAGAAGGGCGGGCTGGCCGCCGTCGTGCAGATCGCGCGCCTGCACGCGATTCTGAGCGGCAGTCACGAGCTCTCCACCCGGTCCCGGCTGGCCGCGGCGGCGGGGGAGTCGCTCAGCCGATCGGCCGCGGCAGACCTCACCGATGCTTTCGATTTCCTGTCTTCCATCAGCCTTCACCACCAGGCGAAGCAGGACGCGGCAGGGGAGGCGCCGGACTACCGGGTCGACCCGGGGGAGCTCAAGAAGATGGAGCGGGAGCACCTGCGGGATGCCTTCCAGATCATCAAGAAGGCCCAGTCGGGGCTCTCGGTGCGTTTCCCCGTGCGCAGCGTGTAGTGCAGCAACGAGCGAGAGGATTATTAAAGGAGTAGCGATGGCGAAGTGGTGGCAGGCCCCCTGGCTGGGTACTTCCTGGCGTACCCGCAAGGCGACGGGCGCCCTGGCGGAGTACTACGACGTCCCCCGCGCCAAGGTGGACCAGCCCATCGGAGAGGCCCCACTGCTGGCCGTGGACGTCGAAACCACCGGCCTGGATCCAAAGAAGGACCTCATCCTCTCCATCGGTTGGGTGCCCATGACTGGCGGGCGTATCACCCCGGCCGAGGCGGACTACGCGGTGATCCACCACGAACCGGAGGCCCTGGAGCGCGTACCCGCCGGCATGGAATCGGCGAAGATCCATGGCATCACCCACACGGACATCGAGGCAGGGGAGCCGCTGCGCGACGTGTTGAGCAGGTTGCTGTTGGCGCTCCGGGGCCGGGCGATGGTCGTGCATTTTTCGCCCATCGAGACCCAGTTCCTAGGGCAAGCGTGCAGGCAACACTTCGGTTCGGGTCTTTCCGTCCCGGTCATCGACACCTTCGCCATCGAACGCCGGTACTTCGAGCGCATGGCGACCTACCCGCGCGGTGAGGATCTGCGGCTACCACGGGTGCGGGAACGCTACGGGCTACCGCACTACGGTTCCCACAACGCGCTCAGCGACGCGCTGGCCTGCGGGGAGCTGCTGCTCGCGATGCTGAAACACGAAAGAAATAATCTTTCGATAACAAGTACCCTAAGCGACATCATTGAGCGCACAGCCAGGTAGGGTTGGTACCTATGCGTATCGCCCGAATTGCTCACCCAGAAGGAATGACATTCGCGGTGCTTGAGGGTGGCCAGCCGGACGGCACCGGCGCCACCTGCCGCGAAATCGCTAATCACCCATTCGGCGAGCCGGAGTTCACCGGCAAGTCGTGGCCGATCGAGGAGGTTCGGCTGCTCGCACCGATCCTTCCCAGCAAGATCGTTGCCGTGGGCCGCAACTATGCCGACCACGTCAAGGAGGTCTTCAAGCAGGGCGCGGAGCACCTCCCACCGACCATCTTCCTGAAGCCCCCGACAGCCGTCGTCGGCCCCGAAGCCCCGATCCGCATCCCGGAGTGGGCCACCCGCGTGGAGTTCGAGGGCGAGCTCGCCATCGTGATCGGGCGACCGTGCAAGGACGTCAACCGCAACAACTGGAAGGACGTCGTCCTGGGCTTCACCATCGTCAACGACGTCAGCTCCCGCGACTTGCAGTTCGCCGACGGCCAGTGGTCTCGGGCTAAGGGCCTGGACAGCTTCTGCCCGCTGGGCCCATGGATCGAGACGAACGTCGACGGGATCGACATCGACAGCCTGCCCATCAAGGCGCACCTGACCCACGACGGGAAGACCGAGACCAAGCAGGACTCGAATTCTAACCAGATGATCAAGGACATCCCGGAGATCGTCGAGTGGGTGTCCTCCGCGTTCACCCTGCTGCCGGGCGATGTGATCTGCACCGGTTCTCCGGCCGGAACCGCGGAGATGGTGCCGGGAGACCGCATTGCGGTGGAAATCCCAGGCCTGGGAACGCTGGCCAACCCGGTTCAGGCGTATTAGAAGATACGGAGTCGGCGGCCTCGGGGGAGGTTCGCCGCGCCGTGGGGGCGGGGGTTAGACGTTTCGCATGCTGGCGGGGACGTTGAGCGCGCGCAGCGCGGTTTGCAGCTTGGCGGTGGTTTCCTCCGCCTCCTCGTGGGGATCGGAGTCGGCGACGATCCCGCCACCGGCCCACACACGCGCAGAATCCCCCTCCACGCAGGCGCAACGGATGGCGACCATCCACTCGCCGTCGCCGTCCGCATCACACCAGCCCACGGCGCCGGCATAGAACTCGCGGGGATCCTCCACGGACTCGATGATCCCCACCGCCTCGTCGGTGGGGGTGCCACCGATCGCCGGGGTTGGGTGCAGCATCAGGGCAAGGTCAAGAGCGGAGTAGTCCGCGTCAGCCAGAGTGCCGACGATCGGGGTTCCCAGGTGAATCATCTCGGTGGTCTCGTGAATGAGGGGCTCGGCAGGGATGTCGAGTTCCGAGCACAGCGGCTCCAAGATCCTGCGGTAGTGCTCCACCACAAGAGCGTGCTCGACGAGGTTCTTTTCGCTGGAGCGCAGCTCTTCGGCGGTCGCATCGTCGCGCTCTGCAATGCCCGTGCGCGGCGCTGAACCCGCCAGCGGGAAAGCTCGAACCGTCCTGCCCTTCCGGGAGACCAACATCTCGGGGGAGGAGCCCACGAACATCGCCCCCTGGTCCTCCTTGCGTCCGGTCGCGGACAGGTCCACAGCGTAGCCGTCACGGTTGGCGGAAAGATCGATGAAGCGGGCGGCGACGAGCAGCGGGTCGATGGTATCCGCGAAGTACACGTCCGCTACGCGGGCCAGAACCACCTTCTTCAGGCTGGTCCGGCGGATGGTCTGAATCGCCGCGGCGACGCGGGCCTGGTGCTCTTCCTTCGTTGTCGCGACGGTGACCTCGACCGCCTCGAGGGACTCGGCGGCCTCTCGTCCCCGGAAGTATGCGGGCGGCTCGAGCGGGCCGTCGAAGGTGACGATCTTCTCCGGCTCCATGAGCGCGGCGCGAAAACCAGTGTTGAAAGGAATCGCGCCGACCAGCAGCTCAGCGGTGCCCTCACGCAAGGCAGTGCTGGCCTCGAAAGGGTCCGGGAACGTGGCCTTACGCCCCTGAGTCCGAATGCTGTGATGTGGTCGTGACAGCAAAAAGTCCGGAGCGGTCACCGGCCTTTTGTCTGAATCCATACCCGCCAGTCTACCGACCACCCCCGCGGGCTCCTCGATGGCCACCTCATGGGCCAGTTTTCGGCGCAGCTAGGTTTCCTGAGGGGCCATAGAGTACATTTGCCGCATGAACTTTCTTCCCCACCTGTCTCAGCGCGCCGGTGAGCCCGCTGAGCAGCAGACCCGCCAGTCCGGAGAATCCCGCGGAATGATCCGCCGCGGCCTGACCGGAGCA
Source organism: Corynebacterium sp. UMB9976 (assembly GCF_030212265.1). NCBI lineage: Bacteria > Bacillati > Actinomycetota > Actinomycetes > Mycobacteriales > Corynebacteriaceae > Corynebacterium > Corynebacterium sp. UMB9976. Next base: position 3,110 of record NZ_JASODY010000010.1, on the reverse strand, counting down.
CTCGCCGCAGCAGCAGCCCTCTCCCTCTCTTTCGTTCCGCAGGGATTCCCCGAAGCCCAGGCTCAGTCCTCCATGGGCAGCCTCAGCTCCTCCGCAGGCGACCTGGAGGACCTCGCCGGCATCATCAACGGCATCGTCGGCGGCTTGGAAAACGGTGGCGGGGGCGGGGCGGGTACCGCCCCGAACAATAACGCCAACCTGAGCGAGCGGACCTTCAGCGTCAACGGCAAGACCCGCAAGGCGATCGTCAAGATGCCGAAGTCCGGCCTGCGGAGCAACCTGCCGGTCGTGTTCATGTTCGGCGGTTGGCAGCACGACGCGAACAAGGCCCGCAGCTACGCCGGCCTGGAGAACACCGCAGCCGGTGACTCTGCGATCATCGTGTACCCGGAGCCGGTTCGTAGCACCTTCAAGGGTGAGACCTACCCGGCCTGGGGCGGGGCCCCGTACGCCACCAACACCAGCCGCGGTGCCGACGTGGCCTTCGTCCGCCAGATCGTCAACACCCTGGTCCGCGAGGGCAAGGCAGACCGCAACCGCGTCTACGCCACCGGGCTATCCAACGGCGGCGCCATGGCCCTCGGCCTCGGCTGCGCGGCACCCGACCTGGTCAAGGGCGTCGTGGGTGTGTCTGGCGCGTACTACACTCCGACGGTGAGCAACTGTGTGAATGCCTCGGTGCCGACCATGATCATCCACGGCACGGGCGACGACATCGTGAACTACAACGGCGGTTCCCGTCACGGTGCAACCTACCTCTCCATCAACCAGGTGCACCGTCAGTTCGCTGCCCGGAACAAGTGCGACCTCTCCAAGGCGCCGAGTGCCTCCACGAACGGCAACATCACGACCTACCGCTACAGCGGCTGCGCCGCGACGACCGTGCTGAAGAAGGTCGCAGGTGGCGAGCACACCTGGTACCCGAGCCGTCCAGATGCTGCGCAGGAGTCCTGGAACTTCTTCAAGTAATTCATGTGCTACGCGCGGGAAAATAACCCGCGCCCGCCCCGGGGTGTGCGATGCACAGCCCGGGGGTTTGCGCTCTCAGGGCGGATCCTGTGGTTCGGCCCCGGCGCTCGATCTTGCGACGGGGCAGCGCGGGTAGGATAAGAGCCCATGAGTGAAGTTCGCGTACGTTTTTGTCCATCGCCCACCGGCACCCCGCACGTCGGCATGGTGCGCACCGCGCTGTTTAACTGGGCTTATGCTCGCCACACCGGCGGCAAGCTGATCTTCCGCATCGAGGATACGGATGCTCAGCGCGATACCGAGGAGTCCTACCAGGCCATCATCGACTCCCTGAAGTGGCTCGGCCTCGACTGGGACGAGGGGATCGAGACCGGCGGCCCGCACGAGCCCTACCGCCAGTCCCAGCGCATGGATATCTATGCCGAGGTCCTGGAGAAGCTGAAGGCCGCCGGCGAGGTCTACCCGGCGTACTCCACCCCGGAAGAGGTCGAGGAGCGCCACAAGGCCGCTGGCCGCGACCCGAAGCTGGGCTACGACAACTACGACCGCGACCTCACCGAGGAGCAGATCGCTGCGTTTGAGGCGGAGGGCCGCAAGCCAGTCTGGCGCCTGAAGATGGACCACGACCGCCGCTACACCTGGACCGACCTGGTCCGCGGGGAGATGGACGTCGACGGCAAGACGATGCCGGACTTCGTCGTCGCCCGCTCCAATGGGCAGCCGCTCTACACCCTCGTCAACCCGCTGGACGACGCGCTGATGGGCATCACCCACGTGCTGCGTGGCGAGGACCTGCTGCCGTCGACCCCGCGCCAGATCGCGCTCTACGAGGCGCTGATCCGCATCGGCGTGGCCAAGGAAGTACCCACCTTCGCGCACCTCCCGTTCGTCACGGGGGAGGGCAACCGCAAGCTGAGTAAGCGCGACCCGGAGTCGAACCTCTTCAACCACCGCGACGCCGGTGTGATCCCGGAGGGCATGCTCAACTACCTCTCGCTGCTCGGCTGGTCGCTGTCCGCCGACGAGGACATCTTCACGATGTCCCAGCTGATCGAGAACTTCGACATCGCCGACGTGAAGCCGAATCCAGCACGCTTCGATCACAAGAAGATGGAGGCCATCAACGCCGACCACATCCGCATGCTGGATCTGGCGGACTTCACGCAGCGGCTGCGCACCTACCTGGAGGAGTTCAAGGACTGGCCGGCGGACTACCCGGCGGAAAAGTTCGCCTTCGCCGCCGAGCTGGTGCAGACCCGCATCAAGGTGCTGGGTGACGCCGACGGCCTGCTGCGCTTCCTGCTGACCAAGGACGAGGACCTTGAGTTGGAGCCGAAGGCGGCACGCAAGAATCTCAAGGAGGCCGCGAAGGAGCCGCTGGCTGCGGCGATCGAGGAGCTCGAAGCTATCGCGGAGGAGGACTTCCGCACCGAGGCGATCGAGAATGCCCTGTCCACCCGACTGATCGAGCAGATGGAGCTCAAGCCGCGCGTGGCCTACGGTGCGCTGCGCGTCTCGATCTGTGGTCAGGCCGTGTCCCCGCCGCTGTTCGAGTCCATGGAGCTGCTGGGCAAGGCCTCCACGCTGGCCCGCCTGCGCGCTGGGCTGGAGCAGACCCCATTCCAAGCTGAACAGCCTGCGAACTAGGGTTTAAAAATAGGCGACGACCTGCCAATTTGTGTGTGACGATGGCTTCTGGCTATAGTAGTCATCGTTGCACAGCGCAGGGCTCCTCAAGAAGGAGATGCTCGCAGTGTTAACGATTGGCCTATGGTGTAATTGGCAACACTACGGTTTCTGGTACCGTCATTCTAGGTTCGAGTCCTGGTAGGCCAGCAGCGAAGATTAACTTTAAGTTTCTCTCGCGTCCTAATGCCCCGTTCGTCTAGCGGCCTAGGACGCCGCCCTCTCACGGCGGTAACACGGGTTCAAATCCCGTACGGGGTACAAATTAGCAGCCTCACCGGTTTTCCGGTGAGGCTGTTTTGTTTTTCTGCGCAGTCCCATGCCTGATGGTGGGTTAAGTAGCAAAAAGTGTGTCTGCCCGGCGTGTCGCCGGGTGGACCCTTTTTATCTCATGGGCCCTTTCCGGATTCCTATGTTGTGTTGGTATTCGGTTGGGATAGCGTTGTCGTAGAAGG
>NZ_JASODY010000102.1:0-272 GCF_030212265.1 Corynebacterium sp. UMB9976 | reverse complement strand
CGTGATGGATATTGTATTTATAGAGCAACTTTCGGTAATCACCACTATTGGTGTTTACGACTGGGAACAGACCATCGAACAGAAGTTAGTGTTCGATATCGAAATGGCGTGGGATAACCGTAAAGCGGCGAAAAGTGATGATGTGGCGGATTGCCTCAGTTACGCTGACATTGCAGAAACGGTAGTCAGCCACGTCGAGGGGGCGCGTTTTGCGCTGGTGGAACGTGTGGCTGAAGAGGTGGCGGAGTTGCTGTTAGCACGCTTCAACTCGC
>NZ_JASODY010000101.1:0-276 GCF_030212265.1 Corynebacterium sp. UMB9976 | reverse complement strand
TCAAGGTCCCTGTAGAAACCGAAATCATTGTCAGATTAGGCACTGCCTAATCTGACAATCCGGAGGTGGGCGATGAATGCGGACGTATTGCTGACCTGATGGAGCGAGGGAAGTCCGACGTCCCGCTGGGACTCGCCGACGCCGTCCTGGTTTATGCCGAAAGCTCCTTAAATGTGAGTAGTTGATCCCGGTAGAACTCGTACTGCTTCCGGCGAGCTTCAATTTCGGCAGGCAGACCGGAGGTGAGGTCGTTCACGAGTGCATCGAACTTGTCGA
>NZ_JASODY010000100.1:0-278 GCF_030212265.1 Corynebacterium sp. UMB9976 | reverse complement strand
CCGGCGACACCAACGGTTGGTGCGACGATGGACGCGATGGTCAAGGCCGTGCAGGCGGGGCTCGCGCCGGGTAATTCTCGGGTGATTTGGGATCGTGTCGGTTTCACTCCGGAGGAACAGCGCTTGTTGGAACGTGAGGTGGCGCAGCTGCGGTTAGAGAATCGTGTGGCGCTGATTTCGGGCGCTTCGCGTGCCGTAAGTGATGAAGCCAAGGCTTTATCTGGTTCTGAGCAGCCAGTCGCAACGGAAATCGGGATCGATGAGTTTATACGTGGCAG
>NZ_JASODY010000099.1:0-279 GCF_030212265.1 Corynebacterium sp. UMB9976 | reverse complement strand
CGTGTGTGCTGTGCTCGACGCCGTTGTAGCTCGCCTGCTTCACGGCCACTGCTCTTACGCTGTTGTGCTCATGTCGCCTTGCTGTGTTCGCTGTCGTTGCAGTGATGCAATGTTCTTCGCGTTGCTTCGTCAGCGCTGACAGTCGCTTCGCCCCGTGCTGTGCCCCTGCGTGCCGGTGGTGCCCTGCCCTGTCCCATGGCCGGTGGTGGCTGGGGTGTGGGTGTGGGTGCCATGGTCGCGCAGGGGGCTTGAGGTTAGCGCCCCTGGGGTGTTCCCCTC
>NZ_JASODY010000098.1:0-279 GCF_030212265.1 Corynebacterium sp. UMB9976 | reverse complement strand
AAGCCATAACGCCCGTAAAGCAGTTAAGGATCACCGCCAGCATCAGTAACCCGGCAAAAATCAGGCCGATGACGTTACTGTTAATCAGAATAAACGCCGGGATCGCCAACACAAACAGGGCAACACTACCAAGTAGCACAAACGGACGACGGCCAAAACGGTCACTCAGCAAGCCCATCACCGGCTGGACAAACAGCATACCGATCATAATGGCGATAATAATCAGCACCCCGTGGTCTTCGGAGTAATGCAGGTTATGCGACAAATAACTCGGCATAT
>NZ_JASODY010000097.1:0-279 GCF_030212265.1 Corynebacterium sp. UMB9976 | reverse complement strand
ACTTTAGGAATCATTTGCTTAGAGATATTAGACACTTGAGCTGGACTATAATGACTGCCATACATTTTTTCGATCAAATTAGCTATTTCTCTAGTGGTTACACCTTTAGAATAAAGCTTTATAACCATATCTTCTAAGAGATCAGTATGTTGTTTATAGTCTGGCAGAGTGTGTTGATGAAACATACCATTGCGATCTCGTGGCACTTGTACCTCAATTGATCCAAACTGGGTATCAATTTTACGGAAATACGCACCATTTCTAGAATTACCAGTATTC
>NZ_JASODY010000096.1:0-280 GCF_030212265.1 Corynebacterium sp. UMB9976 | reverse complement strand
ATGGGCCTGCTACCGCTCATCGCGGATGATTTCGGGATTACGGAAGACACGGCGTCGGTAGTCATCTCCGTCTATGCACTCGGCGTTGTCGTGGGCGCGCCGGTCATCGCTGCACTCACGGGCAAGCTCCCACGCCGCCGCCTCATTATCCTGCTTATTGGTTTCTTGCTCGTGGGCAACCTGCTCACGGCCTTGGCCCCGAACTACGGAGTTCTGCTGGTGGCGCGCTTCATCGCTGGCCTGCCGCACGGCGCGTACTTCTCCGTAGCTAACCTGGCGG
>NZ_JASODY010000095.1:0-282 GCF_030212265.1 Corynebacterium sp. UMB9976 | reverse complement strand
AGCTTGCCTGAGGTCATTAAAGCTTTTCGCGAACTTTTCCCGGAGGTTCGGCTGGAGCTAATCCAGGGTACACCACAGGAAATTGCGACGTTGTTGCAAAATGGCGAAGCTGATATTGGTATCGCCAGCGAGCGTTTGAGTAATGACCCGCAGCTCGTCGCCTTCCCGTGGTTTCGTTGGCACCATAGTTTGCTTGTTCCACTCGATCATCCCTTGACGCAAATTACACCGTTGACGCTGGAATCAATAGCGAAGTGGCCGTTAATTACTTACCGACAGGGA
>NZ_JASODY010000094.1:0-282 GCF_030212265.1 Corynebacterium sp. UMB9976 | reverse complement strand
CTGATGGGGCGTTAAATAAACACCATTTCGGATAACATCATCCTCATCGGTTGGTGCATCAGCAAAGATTAAAGTGCTGTGAGCGATACTTTGCAAGTTACTATTGGCAAAAGAACCCACTTTTGTGATTGTATAGTTTGTATCGCCAATTTTCAGATGATCTCCTTCTGCCAAGGTAACTTGGTCTTTTTCTGGGAATGATTGAATAACTGCATGTTGCTTCAAGGTATCGGTAGCAGTTTCTCCAAAAAGAATAATCATTTTTTCTGAATCATCGATTGC
>NZ_JASODY010000093.1:0-283 GCF_030212265.1 Corynebacterium sp. UMB9976 | reverse complement strand
TCCTTTGGCACGAACGCCACCTGGGTTTTTACCACGTTGCAGCTGGTTTACATCCTGGCTGTGATGTGCTTTTCCCATTGGCTGCGCAGTCCTATATCGGCGACTGCGGCGGGGCTTATTGCTGGTGGTGCGCTGGGCAACCTCATCGATAGGCTGTTTCGGGAGCCCGGTTTCTATGTCGGCCACGTTGTCGATTTCCTGTCGGTGAAGGGTTTTGCCGTATTTAATATCGCGGACTCCGCGATTACTGTGGGCGTTATTATCCTCGTTATCTGGATGGTTT